>NZ_JACJEF010000005.1:0-375253 GCF_014163935.1 Pseudoalteromonas sp. SR41-7
AAAAGTGGCTATTATTGCCTGTATAAGAAAGCTTATAGTAATCATAAATTCTATGGTGAGGGATGGTGTCATGTGGGATCCTAAAATGGTTTGAAATTAGGAATTGACACCATAGTCACTTGTTATATTTACATTACTCTAACACTTGGTTTAGGTATGTTTCGACATCAGCGCTTTCATCATTAGCTAATTTAATCTCAAGAATGAAGATAGATAGTGCAAACCAACCAATAGCAAGACCAAAACTGAAGACTAAAAATAAAACTACAGCAGGAATACCGCACCAAATTAACATTGCCAGTAATCGGCTGGTAATATTCAATGGCTTATCTTTTCGATATAATTTTACAGCGTTATTCACGATCTCGATTTTCTTACTATGCTTGAGGTCTTTTAACCTTTTGTCATCATAGAGTTTAAAATAAAACATTAAACTTCCTTGTAAATATAACATTTTAGTATTTATGCGACACGCTGTTTGTGTTGCATAATCGCTTGTTGGACTGAGCCGCTACCTGCTCGGTGTGTCAGAGTTGGTGTTGTTTATGCTATGGGAATTTGCTTTTTGGAGGCTCTCACTTTCCTAGCTGATTTAATCAGCTTAGCTAGTGTTATGTAAGCTTTCCCTGCATTGCTCAGCGCTTATTATGTATTCATTACACCTAAATTTGCCTTAATAAGCAATTATATTTTTTACACGTACAGAGGCCGCTAGCCTGAGCAGTTAAGCAGGTTAACTAATTGATTTTAAGCAGCTACCTAGCTGCTAACTCGTTCGCTCTACTTTGGTCGTTGTTTCATATAACTGGAATACGCCAATTAAACGCAAGATACCTGCCTTACAATGTTGGCAAGGCCAATGCGGTATCAGTGTTACGTTTTCTGTCTTTAGCTTCTCCACTTTACCTATGTGTGATTCTTGTGACCTTATTAATGCTAACTTTCGCTTGCGACATGCATTAGCTAAAAAACCATAGTGACGAATGCGCATAAACCCTCTCGGCAATACATGTTGTAAGTAACGCCGTAAAAATTCATCACAGCTCAGTGTCATTACTTTATCGCGGTTCTTATCTGCATAATCTCGGTATTTAAAACTCACAGTTTGTTTATTTGCTCTCACTAAACGTGATTCTGACATTACGCCTTTTCGGGTATAGCGAGCAAGGTAGCTAACTAAATTTTCACTGTACGTTAAACAGGCTTTGCTATAAACACACCATTTGGTTGGCATGTTTATCTTCGTAAATGAACTATCGCATTCATTGAGCGCCGCCAGCATTTTACCTCTAAAGACTGTTGATAACGCTTTCACGGGGTATAAATAGCCTTTTTCTATTTCATGCCAGTGCGTTTTTTCAAGTGCACCTGCGGGTATCAAACAATGCAGGTGAATATGCTGACTTAAGTTTTGCCCCCATGTATGCAGTACGCTTGTCATGCCTAACTGACCATGCCTCTTTCGTTTCGCAAATTTGTTCAGCGTTTGCCATGCGGCTTTAAATAAAAACTGGTACAACGCGTTTGGTTATAGTGCGCAATGATATTCAACTCATGGGGGAGCGTAAAAACAAGGTGGAAATACCGACACGGTAATAAATCCTCTTGCTGCCTTTGCACCCACTTAGCCGTAGCCATGCCTTGGCAACGCGGACAATGACGGTCTCGACAGCTACATCCAATCTTTTGTGACTCACCACAGTTATCACATTGCCATGCTTGGTAACCGAGCTGACCTGTTCTGCATGATTGAAGGTGCTGACAGACACGCAGTTGTTGATAGCTCATCGTATGATGCTGGCGATAATTCTCAAGATTCGAGTTTAAAATATCAGCGAGGTGTAAAGCGCTCATTGTTTACTCCAGCTCGCAAGCAAATCAATGCCGCCTTGACCTAACTCTGGTAACCAATGTAAGTAACTTTGTGTGGTTTTAATATCACTGTGACCAAGCTGATGTTGCAGTTGATGAAGCGGCATCCCTAACTCAAGTTGATGTGTTGCATAAGCATGGCGTAAAGCATGTGGGTTACAGTGCTTTAAGCCACACGCTTGTGCATGTTTTCTCAATGCCTTTCTGAAGCTTGAGGGTGACATGGATTTATCCATTAACCATCGTGAATAAAACATCCAGCCTGTTGGGTGATACATTTTCCAATAGCGACGTAATTGATTTAGCACGCTATCTGATACAACAACATAGCGTGACTTATCTCCTTTACCATGTTCAATTAAAATGGTTTTACGCTGTCCATCGATGTCTTGCACTTTAATGCGTAGCAGTTCGCCAATACGCAAACCACATCCATAACACACCACTATCAATGTTTTTAAGCGCATATCGGTGCAACTTTCTATAAGCCGTCGCATGTCATCGCGCGATAAATAAGTGGGTGCGCGAAGTTTTATTTTTGGCAGTACAATATCTAAGTTAAGTGGCCGATGTAAAATATTCTTAAACAAGAACCAAATACTGTTTATCTGTATTTTTTGGCTTGCTCTAGAAAGTTTACGAATCGCAGGATCGTTAAAAAAGGCGTTAAGTTCCTCATCAGTAATCGAATCGAGCGGTTTATTAAAATAATGACTGAGTTTTAGTAAATGTTCACAGTAGCTTTTACATGTACTTTGTGAATAACCAAGATAGGCTATTTCAGTTTTGACTTGTTCAATGAGTGTATTCATTACTTACCTCCAAATAGGGGATAACCCCAAGGTAAGTGTGGCTCAAATGGTCAGAATAGGATCTCCGCGTAGCGGCTTAGTTCAACGCCCGCAGCAACGGACGGGTTTTAAGTTGGTGCAGCGAAGCGAAGCGAAACCAGCTTAAAACCGTTCCGATTGACTGCGTTTGTTAGATTTTTACCGGCCCCAGTAAACTCCATGGCTGTTAATGCTAAAAGGTACAACTTTTATTTCAGTTTGAAACTTTAATTCAACGGCATCGGTACTGCTTGATAGAATAGAGATATGCTCAAGATCAGCGACAATTTCGCCTGGTGCAAAATGCCAAATCACCTCACTACTACCACACGAATGCAGGCGAACAGATTCATTCGAAAATGTTAGAAACCTAGGGTATCCCTCATCAGGAAATTTAACCTCAACAAATCCGGCCTTAAATCCTTCCCCGATACTATCAAATATGTACTTTTCTACAGCTATATCCATTGCTGCTCCGTAGTAGGTAAATCTAACGCCGCCAGCAGCGGCCGAGTGAAACGAGGTCCAGCGACCGTAGGGAGCGATGCTGGCTGGCCTTGTTATGAGCTTTTGCTAGTGCCACAACAAATTATTCTTATAGTTCACAGGAGGTTTTCCATCAGTAGTTAACCCTAAGTAGTAATAAAAACTCACCATTTTACCGCCAATGTCGGCGGAACCAACAAAATACCAATGATCTGTATAAGACACTAAACCGAAGTGTGAGCTATGAGAAGCCTCTGAAACTTTAATTTCAGCCCCCTTTAGAAGGGACGCAACATCCATTCCGCGAGGACAGGATTTGAAACCATGGTTTTCATATAGCTCGTTAACGGGTAAGCCTTTCGTAAACATTGCATTATTATCAACAGTGCAAATGAAAGCGTTCTTTTCTAAATACTTTATGCCTATGTCACCTTCAAATTGAGAACTATCTGAAACATTTTTTATGGTTGTGCAACTAACCAACAGAATTATCAGGCTACAAATTAGTAAGTTATTCATATGGCTCATAGACATAATGACTCCCACACGGTGTTAGCCTCCGCTTTTCGTGGGTTAGCTTAATTCAAAGCCAGAGCCATAATTAGTTTGTCAATTAACTAAACAGCAGAGGCTAACATGAATAAACATAGCATACTTTTTATAGGTCTTGATACACATAAAGAATTCAATGAAGTCGCCTATATTGAAGAACATAGAGGTGCGAAACCCGTTCATCTTGGCCGAGTTTCGTCTTCCAAAGTGGCCGTTCAAAAGCTTGTTCGTCAGTTTGAATCCAAATACCCTGGCGCAACACTTCATTTTGTTTATGAAGCTGGCCCATGTGGTTATTGGATTTACAGATTAATTACCAGTCTCGGCCATTGCTGTTATGTGGTTGCACCCTCTCTTATTCCCAAAAAGCCAGGTGAGAAGATTAAAACCGATAAACGTGATGCCCTTAAGCTCGCTAAATTACTTAAATCTGAAGATTTAACACCTATTTATGTTCCCGAGCCTGAAGATGAAGCCGTACGTGATTTATCTCGCGCACGCGAAGTGGCAATGAAGGATTTAAAAGATGCTAAATATCAATTAAAGGCACTGCTGCTTCGCAATAATATTAATTACAGAGGCATTGCAAATTGGTCACAAAAACATTTACGTTGGCTCACTGAGCTTGTGTTGCCACATCCCGCGCAGCACATCGTCTTACAAGAGTTTTTACACACAATTAATGAACGAATAAGCCGACTTGAACGGCTAGACAATGAACTAACACACCATGTTCACCAGTGGCGTTATTATCCTGTAGTAAAAGCAATACAAGCTATGCGTGGCGTTCGTTTGTTGGTCGCCACCGGCGTTGTTGCTGAGCTTGGCGATTTATCGCGCTTCGACCACCCCCGCAAATTAATGAGTTATCTTGGTCTTGTACCTAGTGAGCACTCGAGTGGTGGCAAACGCCATATTGGCGCCATCACAAAATGCGGAAACGGCCGAGCGAGGCGCCTTCTCGTTGAAGGCGCACACACTTATCGGTATGCGGCAAATATATCGACAGATATGCAAAAACGACAAGAAGGTTTACCAAAGGACATTATTGATATTGCGTGGAAAGCACAACTTAGGCTCTGCAAGCGCTATAAAAAAATGATAGCCAAAGGGAAACATTACAACCTGGTTGTCACCGCCATTGCTCGAGAAATGATTGCATACATATGGGCAATTGCAAAAGAAGTGGTGCTAACGCCAGTAAATACAAAACTTAGATTGGCAAGAGTACCTGCATGATAAACGAATTAGAGTTAATGCATAGGATCAAGCATCGGGAGTGGCACAACCACCGACGGCGTTAGGATGGCAATGTAGCTAACGCTTCATTGAACCACGAACATAGACTGAAGACAGGTGCCACGACCAAATAAGTAAGGTCTGCTCTGTTACTAGAAATAGTAATAACCAACGAATATCAGCAAGATAACCGACGACATTACTTGCTTCATCCTATGTATTAACTCGCTCTAATTCGAGCTAAAGTAATTATGGCTTAAAAAAGTTAGGCAGGGATCAGTGCGTTTAACTTGACAGTGGGAGTCATACCACCCCGCTTAGGGGCAATAACACGTGGGCTAAAATTAGAGCGAAGCGACTGAGCCCACGTGTCATTGTCCCAGGGAGCTTGCGACCGACTACAGCGGTTTGTTATGCGTTACCCTGTGCAAAATACAACTGTATTTTTTGATTGCGAAATAAAAACAATACCCAGATAACGATAATAGAAGCGCCAATTACAAAACCTAAAATACTATAGAACGACAGGAAGGCAATGATTCCTGACCAGTATATGAAAACGCCCCACAAAGCCCAACGCCGATGATTTATGGTTCCAAAACAGATTGAAAGAACAAGAATGTTAAATGCCAATAAGCTAGGCGCCATTCCTGACAGCCAGAACTCTGTGTAATCAAGTTTGTTACCATTCAGTTCATAGGTTGCGTTTGGCCAAGGAAAATAAGCAAATACCAATAAGAGCAAATTAGTTAGTGCATTTAAGCGATGCTGAAATTTAAACAGAATTGGAGTGCTTTGAACTTCAGTGAACAGTGAAATCAATATCTTAATAATTCAATCCTTTGAGCTTAAAGAGACGCATAACGCTTAACATATGGGGATTTTAGGAGCGCTTTTTCAGCGAGTAAAATTCCCACCATGATGTTTTTGTTAGCAGTCAATTGCACTTGATTTCAGCTTTTTTCCAAGGATGAGCAAATGAAACACCAGCAGTGCCGACAGCCACAGAGTTGTTTTTCCCCAATTCGGAAGTTAATTCTGTATACCCTTTAGGGCATAACTCGTTTGCTCGACGTAACCAATATGCATTAACAGTTTCTGCTGACGTTGTTCCATTACCCAAATATTCAACATAATAGTGATTCTCACCTATCACTTTATCGTTATAGCCGCCCGACCAAGTGTGTGCTTGGTAGCCAGTTGCACATGCTGTTAAGAATATTGTTCCGATAAGTACTGCGATGAATTTCATTTTATCTCCATGTCTAATTTTGACTGCTAACGCTTTGCACAGCCGCATTTTTGGAGGAACCCGTTTGTGCTATTCAAGCACAAAAAGGAGCGACGGAAAAAATGTCGGCTGGTGCAACTTGTTAAGCATTTTGTATTTTTGCCTGAATGCTTGTGCATTTAAAGTTGCCGCCGATACCGTAACAAGGTTCAATTTCAACTCGATGCACGTTGCCACTAAGTATTCTCATTGTGTCAATCACACTACCTTTTTCAAATTCACTAAGTTCCGATTCTGAAACCCCGTAGAAAATTAGTTCAATCTTAGCATGCAAACATTTCTCAGTATCTATGTACTCAATTTCTAAGGTTAAGCGACCATCTATTTCCTCGTAGCTCAATATAGGAGCATCGCAGAACGCTGGCCAATACCCAAAATATGAAACGATTTCCTGCTGATATTCATTCATATGCTGACGATGCTTAACGCTTAACATATGGGGATTTTAGGAGCGTTTTTTCAGCGAGTAAAATTCCCACCATGATGTTTTTGCTATGTGGCATATTGCTCAAAGTCGACTCATTGTTGAATGATGCACTAGCCAATAACCTACCGCAGCAAAAACACCACCGATTAGAACTGCTAAAGACCATAAAATGGGACCAACAAATACAAGGTTATGATTTTCATTTTGAAGTTTTGCTGCATCGTTATACACAGCCGCACTAAATGCGATGTGAACAATTAAAGTGCCTAGTAAAGGTAACATCGCCCAAACAGAAGCTGATGACCAAAAAATTGGATTACTGATATCCATTTCTAATTTATCTCCATTTTCAAATTATATAATTGCCAGTGAATGACACATAACGCCTCATTCAGAGGCAATAAAATAGTTGGTTAAAATAAGCGACGCAGGAGCAAAAACCAACTGTTTTTTGTCCTGCTGAAATGACTTGTTAGGATATGAGTTGAATTAACCCTGCAACACCTGATATGAAAGAAACGATAGTTACGCCTACAACAATTTTATTTTTAATAAAGTCTCTATAAGCTAGGTGAAATTGACTATATTTAGGATTGATTGAAGTAACCATTTTTATCCCTGACTTAGTTAAAGTAACGGCTTCATTGGTATGGCTTGTATTTGAGTCATAATTTTCAATTAGGTCGTTGATCTTCAAAGATAACAACCCCTCTTGCAATCTAAACTGGATACCTGAGTAACTAGAATTCTCTTCTTTAAGTCTCATGCAATACTCTAATGCATCATATTTAACTTTATCTATAGGTTCTTGGTCAATTGAGTGCCAAAAATACGTAAGTATTTCTTTTTCTATTTTAGATAAATTGATTTTTTTCAAATCTGCAACTTGCTGAGCAAAAACCTTTCTATTTTTATCTTCTATTTGGCTATAAATTTCGCTAACTTTTTCTACTTGCTCTTTAGTTTTTTTTAACGGCTCTAACAAAAGACTCTCCCTGTAATTTAATATCCTAACGCTTAACATATGGGGATTTTAGGAGCGCTTTTTCAGCGAGTAAAATTCCCACCATGATGTTTTTGTTATGCATAGCCGAACTCCAAAAATGCCATTAATGCAAAAAGAGATAAAAGACTACCAGACAGGTAAACTCTTGCTTGCCTGTAGCTATTAGGGTTATCTTTTTTCCGAAGCATTTCCGCTGCGCCAGTAAGTAGAAGTTTAAGACTAGATAAAGATACTTTTCTTTCTAAAGCAACCATAGCCAGATTTACACCAAAGAACATAAACAAAATTAATAGCACTATTGTTGCGATTATTGTTGATGTATTTTCAATATTTACCAAGCTAAATCCTTGCTATGTATAACTTTCCAATAACGGGCGCATACATGTGGGGCATAATGGCGCAGCCGCTCCGCATGTATGCGTCCCAGCGAACGAAGTGAGTGAGTTTATTGGCTTGTTAGGTGCGGAGTTTCAACTGCCAATACCCTACGTCCAACCACTTACTAAATTTAAAACCGACATTGCTAAAGTGAGCAACTTTTTTCATACCCAATTTCTCGTGCAAAGCAACACTTGCAAGGTTTGGTAGCGTAATGCCTCCGATTACGGAATTTACTTCTAGTAAATTCAAATTCTTAATTAATTCGGTGTAAAGAAGTGTTCCGTAGCCTTTACCGTGATGCTTTTCGGAAATGTAAACTGAAGACTCTACAGAAAATCTGTATGCAGCTCTCTCTTTCCATTTGGTAGCGTAAGCATAACCGACAATAGAGCCACTGATTTCCATAACGAGCCAAGGAAGATTGGTGCTACGTGATTTTTCTACTCTATTTCGAATATCGGTACTTGTAACGGTCGTTTCTTCAAACGTAATAGAAGTATTTGAAACATAATGGTTATATATGTTTGCAATACTCTCATAATCTTTAGTTTGAACTTGCCGAATCAATTCATGCTCCATATGTCAGTTAACCTCCTAGCACCTAACAATTTAATAGTGCGCTCATCGCGCATATTTCTGCCAACTATACGCTCATGTATTTTATAAATCTTTTTTACCAAATAACTTAACACATTGCTATATATAATTTTTATTAGCATTCAAACTCTCAATAAAAGAGAAAATGCGCTCGCCGCTCATTTTCTTGAATATGTGTGCATCACAACTATACTGTATATAAAAACAGCGCCATTATTGGTAATAGTATGAAAACACGTTCCCCATTTTTAAATTATATAGCCGATTATATGTTGGTACGTCAGTATTCATTACGCACCGTAGATACCTACCTAAGATGGATTGCATCTTATATCCATTTTCATAATAAACGCCATCCCGCCTCAATGGGGGACAATGAAGTCGAACGCTACTTAGAACATTTAGTGTTAAAGCAAAACGTTGCACCACGTACGCAAGCCACCGCACTCAATTCATTGTCATTTTTATACAAGCACATAATAAAAAAAGAACTCTCATTAAATTTAAATTTTGCCCGTAGTAAAAAACAAGCAAAGCTCCCTGTAGTGATGACCCCAGAGGAAGTTAAAATGTTGATGGCTCATTTAAATAAGCGCTATTATTTAATTGCAGCCCTTATGTATGGAAGTGGCTTAAGAGTAATGGAAGCGGTGCAATTAAGAGTAAAAGATATTGATTTTGATTATAAATGCATTCAAGTATGGAATGGAAAAGGTAATAAACACCGCATTGTTACGCTGGCCACAGAGCTAATTCCTATGCTGAGAAATCAAATTTTGAACGTTGATGACTATTTAAAACTGGATTTAAATAATACGGAATATTCTGGCGTATGGATGCCATATGCTTTAACAAAAAAATATCCAAGTGCCGCAAAATCGCTTGCGTGGCAATATTTATTTCCTTCTCATATATTAAGTTCAGATCCTCAAAGTGGTGAAATAAGGCGACATCATTTTCATCACTCTTGTATTAGAAAAGAGATTAAAAAAGCCGTCCAAAAATCAGGGTTAACAAAAATAATAACACCTCATACATTGAGACACTCTTTTGCTACTCATCTACTGCAAAATGGCGCCGATATAAGAACTGTTCAAGCTCAGCTTGGCCATTCTGATGTTAAAACTACTCAAATTTATACCCATGTACTACAGCAAGGTGCTAACGGGGTTGTTAGCCCTTTTTCAAGATTATAAGCGTCTCTTTTTAATCCTCTACAGATACATATTCACTTTCAAACCAATACCGTCATCTATTTCTACTTTAAATAACACATAAAAAAGCCCCGCTTGTTTTTACACAAGCGGGGCTCCACACTAATACTTTTCAAAAATAAAAGCGCCGATACTGCGGGCGCTTTGCATCATTGAATTTAATTACTTTAACTTACTGATTAACTACGCTTTTAAGCGGGTTAATTGGCTGTGCGTTATCGTCTAGTATGTTCATATCAAAATCGAACTCATCTACACGAATCGCTTTTTCACGTTTGATGTTGTAATCAATTAACTGAACGTGCTCAGCTTGCGTAATTACGTTTGCCGCTAGTGCATTATCAAGCGTGATGTTAAAACGTGCACCAGGCTTAATTACTTTAGCACGTAATGCTTTTTTAACTTTAGCCAGCTCGCCAAGTGATGCCATTTTAGCTTTGTAAGCTTGCTCATTAATATGATGGCCATCGCCCACTACTGGTTTAACTAAATGCGTGATTTGCGCTTTAAATGCGGTATCTAGCTGAGCTTGCTTAGCTAGTTCGCGGATTAAATCGTCGCTAATTTTTGGCATTTTAGTTGAGTAGTTCATTGTAATGAAACGAATAAACTTACGTGTACCACTTGCAGGGAAGTTATCTAAAAACTTATGCAATGCTTCTTCAGCACTTTGTAGTGCAAAACGAGTCGCGTAATGGAAATACGGCGCTGCTTGCTCACGGTCACTACTTGATACTTTTTGCTCGTAGTATTTAATTGATGCCATAGCTGCATATAAGAAGCTCATTACATCACCTAAACGTGCCGATAGCATTTCTGCTTGTTTTAACTTACCGCCAAGTACAAGTAACGAAAAGTCTGCGTACACTGCAAGTTTTGCAGATAATTTATGTACTGCTTTTTCGTAGTCACGTACTTCTGGTAATTCAGAATTAGCACTTGCTGTAAATGGTAAAACACCTAAGCGGAAAGCACGTAAGCTGTTTGCTGTGCTGTAGCCGATTGTTTTACGCAAAATGCCGTTAAATTCTTTATCTGCGCCTTTGTCTTCACTGTGAATTGACTCAACCATAGATTGTAAATATGGGTGACAACGCATAACACCTTGACCAAAGATCATTAGGTTACGTGTAAGAATGTTCGCGCCTTCTACCGTAATGGCAATCGGCTGAGCAACATAACCACTTGCTAATGTATTTTGTGGACCATTTTGAATCGCTTTACCTGCTTGTATATCCATTGCTGAATCAAGCACGTCGCGACCAAGCTCTGTCATATGGTATTTAGCGATTGCGGTTACTACTGATGGTTTTAAACCCATGCCTAAGCCTTCAGTTGTAAGTACGCGCATTGCTTCTTGTAGGTATGTTTTACCTGCAATGTCAGCTAGTTTTTCTTGAATACCTTCAAACTGACCAATGGCTAAACCAAACTGTTCACGCACTGCTGCATATTCAGATGCTGATTTAAATGCAACTTGTGCTGTACTAACACCTAGCGCAGGTAATGAAATACCACGGCCAGCACCTAAACAGCTAACCAGCATTTGCCAACCACGGCCGATGTTTTTCTGTCCACCAATAACAAAATCCATTGGTACAAATACTTTGTTACCACGTGTAGTACCGTTGTAAAAACGAATACCCATTGGGTCGTGGCGATTACCAAGCTCTACACCTGGGTGCTCTTTAGGAATAAGTGCACAGGTAATGCCTAGGTTTTCTTTACCACCTAGCAGACCATCAGGGTCAACTACTTTAAATGCTAAACCAAGTACGGTAGCAATAGGCGCAAGTGTAATGTAGCGCTTGTCCCAGGTAATTTCTAAACCAAGGACTTCTTCGCCGTTGTACATACCTTTAGTTACTTTACCAACATCAGGAATACCACCTGCATCAGAACCCGCTTCTGGGCTTGTTAATGCAAAACATGGAATATCTGTACCATTTGCTAGGCGTGGTAAGTAATGTGCTTGTTGTTCTTGCGTACCAAAGTGAAGTAATAACTCACCTGGCCCTAGCGAGTTAGGAACCATTACGGTTACCGCAACTGCTGAGCTTTTAGTCGCAATTGTGCCAACAATGGTAGAGTTTGCATAAGGGCTAAACTCTAAACCACCAAACGACTTAGGAATGATAAGCGAGAAAAAACGCTCTTTTTTCAAAAATTCTAAGATGTCATTTGGTAAATGAATGCCGTTTTGAATCACTGAATCGTCAATCATGCCCAATAACTCTTTTACTGGACCGTCTAAGAATGCTTGCTCGTCTGCGCTTAATGTAGCAGCAGGTACGTCGCGAAGTGCACTGAAATCAGGTTTACCTTGGTAGATAGAACCTTCAAGCCATACATCACCCGCGTCTAGCGCTTCTTGTTCTGTGATAGAAATACTTGGTAATACTTTTTTTAGTTTTGTACGTAAACTCATGATTGAACTCATCCGACCAGCTAAATAATACCTACATTACGTCATAAAAAATCGTTTAGATCAATTACTCTATTCAATTAATTAACAGTTTTTTCAATTTATTTTCTTTACCTGAACGTAAACTGTTGAAACACAAAGGCTTACAGTTGTACGCTGAAAAAAAGTATTTTGACTAAAATGATGAATAAAACAGCAAAAGCGCTAGCGCTGTATCTATTTTTTGATGGGCATAAAAAAACGCAGCACAAATAGGCTACGTTTTTATTCAATTTGTAGAGGCTACATTATCAGTTAATCTAGCTAAAACTACTTAAATTTAAATCAAATTGTATAAGCGCTTCACTTAGCAACTTTAACAATTTGCTTGCCGGTAAAACCACCAGCAAGTTGTTTATTAAGCGCTTGCGATACTGACTCAGCACTAAAGTCTACGGGCGTTATTTCTGGGTGTTTAATGTCCCCACTAACAGCTCCTTCAAGTAACAGGTTGCCCATAAAGCTCAAGCGTTGTTGTGCACATAAACTATTAGCAAGCCATGCACCACCAATCGATACAACGCTAATATTCGGCGCTCGGTGATACATTAAGTCTTGATCAAAACAAGGTAGCGGATTTAAGCAGGCAATACGTCCGCAAAAACGCATTAACTCAATATTACGCTGAGTACACTCTCCACCTATCGTATCAATAACCGCATCAAAGCCTTGCGGGCCAAGTTCTCTGCGGATTTTTTCGCATAGCTTTTTATCGCTATAGTCAAAAACCACATCAGCGCCTAGCTGCTTAACCAATTTATGGTTACGCTTTGATGCGGTGGTAAATACATCTGCACCGCGCTGTTTTGCATATTGAATAGCAAACTGTCCTACCGCTCCGGCTCCGCCTTCAATAAAAATAGTATCGCCTTCACTAATACCTATTTTATCTAAGCTGATAAGTGCTGCCATACCGGAGCATGGAAGTGTAGCTGCAATGGCCGGATTTAAACCGCTTGGCACAACCGACACTGCAAAGTTAGGTACTTTGGTGTATTCGCTCAAAGCACCTTGCTCACCAATGTTGGCATGCCACATAACCCGCTGGCCAACATTTGGAAACACACCTTTATTAGCTTTAACCACAACACCTACAGCATCTAAGCCTAAAATGTGTGGATACTGCCATTTACAAAAGCCTGTTTTAGCAAATTGACCATCAACTGGATTTAAACCAACGTACTCTACTTTTACAAGCAGCTCGTTATCTGCACAGTCTGGAACAGGCAGCTCAGCATCTGCTAAGTCAATTGCTTCATTTGGTTCTGGCAGTACAATAGCGCGCATCGTTTGCGGGATAATGTATTCATGTAAATTTTCAGTATTTGGCATCAATATAACTCTACTTATTAGTGTCGTTTAACGCATAACTCCATTGGCCATTAAATGACTGGTAAGCATTTACTTTGGCAAGCAGTGAAGAAATTGTTGTTTCAACAGCATTTTCTTGTGCTATTAAAACATCCTGACGCGCATCTAACAACTCAAGGTAAGGAATTTGGCCTTCTTCATACATTGCTTGGGCTTGTAAAAATGCTTTATTAGCAAAGTCATAGCGCTCATCTGCAAAGCGTTTTTGCTGTGCCTGATTGACCAACAATTGCAGTGAAAGTTCACTTTCACTTAGTGCAGTTAATACCACTTGTTGATAATCGCTGTATGCGGCTTCACTTAAAAACTGCTGCGCGTCGCGCTGTGCTAATAATGCTGGGTAACTTAATAACGACCATTGTAACTGCGGCGCTACTTGCCACTGCTGATCAGTATTTTTTAAGCCTGTGCTGTCTATACTCACAACCCCTGCAAATGCAGATAAGCTAATATCTGGTAATAACGCTTTGCTAGCTGCAACACTTAAACTATTTGCTTGGCTAAAGTCAAACAGTGCACGGCTAATATCAGGACGTAAGGCAATGGCATTATTAGCGTTTTTTAATGCTACGCTAAAGTCACGTTCAAGCACGCCTTGCTCGTTTTCAATAGCAATATTTTGCGCTAACTTACCGCTTAGTACTGCAAGAGCAGATAAATCGCTGTATTTTGCATACTCAATGGCAGGCATTAGTGCTTGTTGCTGCCTAAGCTGCGCCATAGTACGGTTTAAATCAAGCTCGTTTGCGACGCCTTCGTCAACACGGGCTTGAAGAACGTCAATACTTTGCTCAAGCGCTTCAATTTGAAGTGTAACAATGTGTTGTTTTTCAACATTACCTTGATAACTTACAAAGCCTTTAACAACTGACGATACTACTTCAATTTGCAGTAAGCGTACTTGCTCTGCTTGGCTCATGGCCGATGCATTTGCAGCATCAACCAACGCCGTAATGCGACCAAATAAATCTAGCTGCCAATCAAGTGCAACGTTTGCACTTGATTGGCGGTCATAAACGCTTGGTGCATCGCTTCGAGCTGCGCCAACATTTACGCCACCTTGCGGAAGGTACTGGGCTTTTTGCTCTCCTAATCGCGCTAATGCACTTTTAAGTGTTAGCTGGCTTGTTTGCAAATTATAGTTATTTGCAAGCGCACCAG
The DNA here is from genome assembly GCF_014163935.1 of Pseudoalteromonas sp. SR41-7. Classification (NCBI taxonomy): domain Bacteria; kingdom Pseudomonadati; phylum Pseudomonadota; class Gammaproteobacteria; order Alteromonadales; family Pseudoalteromonadaceae; genus Pseudoalteromonas; species Pseudoalteromonas sp. SR41-7. The sequence goes on from NZ_JACJEF010000005.1 coordinate 14,892, forward strand.
TAACAAGCTCATTTAGTTGATCAGAATTAAGCTTTTTCCACCAGTTTGTTTCATCAGCAACGCTAACGTTACTCGCAATATTAGCTTTAGCAACAAATTCGTTAACGGCTTTTTGCTCGCCCATGGTGTCTATTTTACTCGCGCACCCGGCTAAAAACGCAGCGACTAATACCGCACTGACAGTTAGACTTGTTTCAAGCCTTTTTTGCATTAATTTAGTCATGAGTATTCTCCTGCGCTTTCTCTTTTTTGTTAGTCACTAACATATAAAATACCGGCGTAAACAATAGGCCAAACACGGTTACACCTATCATGCCTGAGAATACTGCGTTACCCATTGCGTGTCGCATTTCGGCGCCCGCACCGGTGGCAAGTACTAACGGTACAACACCTGCTGTAAATGCAATTGACGTCATTAATATTGGGCGCAAGCGCATACGACATGCCTCAAGTATTGCCTCTAAGTGCGATAAGCCTGAGTCGTGTCTATCTTTTGCAAACTCAACCATCAATATTGCATTTTTAGAAGCCAACGCGACCAGTACTATTAACGCTATTTGGGTGAATATGTTGTTGTCAGAGCCGACAAACCACACACCTAACAAGGCTGAGAAAATAGTCATTGGTACAATTAATATAATTGCCAGTGGTAAACGTAAGCTCTCGTACTGCGCTGCAAGTACCATAAATACAAGTAATACAACTAACGGGAATACATAAACCATGGTGTTACCGGCAAGTACTTGTTGGTACGTTACTTCAGTCCACTCATATTCAATACCTGTTGGTAGTGTGTCTGCGAGTACTTTTTCAATAGCAACTTGTGCTTGATCAGAGCTATAACCTGGCGCTGGGCTACCATTTAGTTCTGCACTTGGGTAACCGTTGTAATGCATAACACGGTCAGGACCAATTGTTGGTGTTACTGTTAATACAGAGCCTAGTGGCACCATATTACCTGAGCGGTTTCGTACTTTTAAATTAAGTATTTGATCAGGGTCTAAGCGGTAGTCAGCATCAGCCTGTGCATTTACTTGGTACGTACGACCAAACATATTAAAGTCATTTACGTACACAGAGCCTAAGTAAATTTGCAGTGCATTAAATACTTCATCAAGTGGAATACCTTGAATAAGCGCTTGTTCGCGGTCAATATCAATATCCATTTGTGGAACTTGGATACGGAAACTTGAGTACAGGCCCATTAATGCTGGGTCTTGTTGCGCTTTACCAATAACGGCTTGCAGGCTATTAAATAGTGCCTCAAATCCTTTATTAGCTCTGTCTTCTATTTGCAGTTTAAAACCACCTGTAGTGCCCAAACCTTGAATTGGCGGCGGTGGAAATACCGCTACAAATGCCTCATCAATGGCAGCAAAACGTTTATTCAACTGCGCCGCTATCGCCATCGCTGATTGGCTCGGATCGGTACGTTTGTCAAAGCTCTCAAGTGGTGTAAATACAATGCCGCTGTTAGGGCTGTTTGTAAAACCGTTCACTGATAAGCCAGGAAAAGCAACAGTATGTGCAACGCCTGGGACTTCTAATGCAATTTGCTGCATTTGAGCAAGTACGTCTTCAGTACGATCAAGGCTTGATGCGTCAGGTAACTGCGCAATAGCCACTAAATACTGTTTGTCTTGCTGTGGAATAAAGCCACCTGGTACGGAATCAAATAACTTAATTGTGCCGCCAACAAGTGCAATATAAGCCACCATTACAACAACGGTCATACGGATTAGTTTTTGTACCAGTTTTTCGTACCCTTTAGCACCACGATTAAATACGCGGTTAAATGGTTTAAACAACCAACGTCCAAACAATTTATTAAGTAAACGCGTGAACGCATCTGGTTTTGCATCGTGTGATTTTAATAACAATGCAGCAAGTGCAGGCGATAACGTTAATGAGTTAAATGCTGAGATAATCGTCGAAATTGTAATTGTAAGTGCAAATTGCTTATAAAATTGACCTGATAAACCGGTAATAAACGCAGTAGGAATAAATACAGCACTTAGTACTAGCGCAATGGCAATAATAGGGCCTGTTACTTCGCTCATTGCAACGCGGGTTGCTTCAAGTGGCGATAAGCCTTTTTCGATATTACGCTCTACGTTTTCAACAACTACAATCGCATCATCTACAACAATACCTATGGCCAAAACTAAACCAAACAACGACAAGGTATTAATTGAGACACCTAACCACTGCATTACGGCAAATGTACCAATAAGTGAAATAGGCACAGCAATTAGCGGAATAATTGATGCACGCCACGTTTGTAAAAATACAATAACAACAATAACTACCAGTACAATTGCTTCAAGCAAAGTGGCAATTACCGCGTCAATTGAGCCGCGAACAAATACCGTAGGGTCGTACACAATGTCGTATTCAACACCAGTAGGGAAATCTTTAGATAAGCGCGCCATTGTTTCGCGTACTTGATCAGAAAGCTCAATAGCGTTTGAACCTGGGCGTTGGAATATTGGCATTGCAAGAGCTGGTTGGTTGTCAAGCTCTGCACGCAGTGCGTAAGTGTCTTGACCTAAATCAACACGGGCTATATCAGATAAGCGCGTTAACTGACCTTCGTCGCCTACTTTAATAATAACTTGTTCAAATTCTTCAATACTGTTTAAACGACCTTTAACGTTTAACAGTATTTGAAATTGACTGTCGTTTGAAATTGGTTGCGCACCTAAACTACCTGCAGCAACTTGCTGGTTTTGCGAGCGAAGTGCTGTTACTACATCTGTTGCTGTTAATTCGCGTGCAGCAAGTGCATCTGGGTTTAGCCATACTCGCATTGAGTATTTGCCAGCACCAAACATGCGAATATCACCTACGCCTGGTAAGCGCGCAATTTCATCTTTAATGTTTAAATCAGCATAGTTAGATAAGTAAGCTGTGTCGTGCGTTTTTTCAGGTGAGTATAAATGCACTACCATGGTTAAATCGGGTGATGACTTTTCAGCCACAACACCTAAACGTTGTACTTCTTCTGGCAAACGCGGAAGTGCACTGTTTACACGGTTTTGTACTTGTACTTGAGCACGATCTAAATCGGTACCTAACGCAAAGGTCACCGTTAATGTCATACGGCCATCGCTTGTACCTTGCGAAAACATATACAACATGTTTTCAGTGCCGTTAATTTCTTGCTCCAGCGGTGTTGCCACTGTTTGCGCAATAACGGTAGGGTTAGCACCTGGGTAGTTGGCGGTAACAACAACTGTTGGAGGAACTACTTCTGGGTATTCACTTACTGGTAATTGGAATAGTGATATGCCACCAGCAATTAAAATAACCAACGACAGCATAGCCGCAAATATTGGGCGCTGTATAAAGAAATGCGAAAATTTCATCAATAAACCTTATTGCTTAGCCACGAGTTGTGCGTTGTCGTTTGACAATGTAAATGCCACACCGCTTGTATCAATTGTTACTGTTTGAGGAGAGATTGGCATACCAGGACCTACGCGAGCAGGACCATTTACAGCAATTACATCACCTTCGTTAAGGCCTGAAGTAACCGCACGTAATGCACCGTAACGCTCACCAATAGTAATTAGTTTGTATTCAAGTACGTTGTTTTCGCCAACGGTTAGTACAAAGCGATTTTTTAAGTCAGTACCAATTGCACGTTCTGGGATAATAATAGCGTCGCTAATAGAGTTGGCTGCAAGCTTAATACGTGCAAACGAGCCTGCGCGTAATTGGTTGTTGTCTTCATTAAATACCGCACGTACGCGTAATGTACCCGTTGATGAATTAATTTGGTTATCGATAAAGTTAATGTAGCCTTTATATGCAAAATCACTTTGACCGACTTTTTGCATTACAACAGTTTGGTGGCTCGCAGCAGTAACATCATTGAAAGAGCTATTCCATGTGCGTTCATCAACATCAAAATAAGCGTACATAGCTTGGTTTGAAACAATCGATGTTAATACGCTTTGACCCGCAAGTACGTTATTACCTTTGGTAATATTTGCGCGAGAAATAATGCCATCAATTGGTGATACTACTGACGTAAACTCTAAATCAAGCTCTGCTGAAGTAAGTTGTGCTTGAAGTGCAGAAAGCTGTGCTTCGCGTTGGCGCAGTGTTGAAGTACGCGCTTGTGCTTGCTCAGTTGAGATTGCCTTACGGTCTAATAAGCGTACCGCACGTTTGTCTTCACTTTTAGCTTGTTCAAGTGCGGCTTCTGCGCTATTGATTTGTGCTTTTAAGCTTGCAACAACCGCTGCAAATGGGCGAGCATCTAATTGAAATAAAACATCGCCTTCTTTAACCACATCGCCTTCTTTAAATTCAATGCTATCGATGATTCCTGATACACGCGGCATTAAAGCAACTTCTTGTGGAGACTCTAAACGAGTTGTATATGTGTGCCAGCTCTGTACCGGCTTAACAAGCACCTGTGCTACATCAATTGGTTGAAGTTGCTGTGCAGGTGCTGATTGAGCTGTGCTCTCATCAGCACAACCCGCAAGTGTAAAAGAGGCCGCAGTAAGTGCAGCAGCAATTAGATGTTTGTTCATGAAGACGCTCCATTGTTGATTAGCCTCGCATAATACGGATTAAACCCGTGTGTAAAAACCATAGATTTTTAAATTCATTAATGCCAAAATGGCATCAATAGATTAGTTAAGGTGTAATAATGGATACAACAAGTCGACTTTTAATGTTACTTGAAGTAGTTGAGCAAGGCTCTTTTGCTAAAGCTGCTGAAATACGCAACATAGATCGCTCTGTTATATCTAAACAAATTAGCCGTTTAGAGGATGAGTTAGGCGTTAGGTTACTTAACCGAACTACCCGTTCATTTTCGCTCACAGCGGCGGGCGCCGAAATGATCAAAAAAGCCGCTGAGCTTAGAGAGCTGCTCGGCGAAACCGTGCGCATGGCTGAAAACTACCATTTAGAGCCGCGCGGCGTTTTAAAAATCACTTCATCAACACTTATTGGTCGTCGTTATTTACAACCTGTGCTTAATGATTTTCAAAAACGCTTTCCGCAAGTAGAAGTCGAACTGCGTTTAGACGACAGATTAGTTGATATTGTCTCTGAAGGATTTGATTTGGCTTTTCGTGTAGGAGAGCCTAAAGACTCGTCACTTATTGCACGTAAAATAGCGCGTAACCGGTTATTAATTTTAGCTGCGCCACAGTTTATTGAAACTTATGGTATGCCAAAAACAATGGAAGAGTTAGCGCAATTACCAGCAGCAAGCTATGCCAGTAATTCTATTCGAGTAGAAGCTATAGATTACTACGATAGTAAAGGTGAACGCTGCGAGCAAAAAATAAAAAGTGTGTTTCGTGCAAACGATGCAGAATCATTGTTAATGAAAACATTGTCGGGCACAACTTACTTTGTCGCACCTGCATTTATTATTGGTGATGAAATAATACAAGGTAAGTTAGTGCCTTTATTGACCGATGTAAAACTGATGGAGTTTAGCGCGATGTATGCCGTATATCCGCATCGAGATTTACCAGTAAGAACCCGATTATTTTTTGATGCTGTACGCGAGCATTTAGGAAAAGATAAACCGATTTGGGAAAACGGGATCCCTAACTTTGAACAAATGTACTAAGTAGCACGACTTACGCAACGACTGCCTGGTAATCATTTTCTTTTTTAAACTTACAATACACTTTATTGCGACCAAATTGCTTTGCTTTGTATAACTGTTTATCAGCTTGATTTACAAAGCTTTCCAATGAATTGGTACTTTTAAATTTTGCGACACCAATACTGGTTGTAACATTGATTGCAAGGCCGTCAATGTCAAATGTGGTATTTTCAAAACGTGCTCTTATTTGTTCAGCGGTATTAAGTGCAGTCTCTTCATTTGCAAAAGAGCTAAATAAAGCAAACTCTTCACCGCCTACTCTAAATACATACCCTCTACCAAGCACAACCCTTAGTAAAGTGGCCACTTCGATAAGTACTTGGTCACCGACACCATGGCCATGCTCATCATTTATCTGCTTAAAAAAGTCTAAATCGAGTAAAAACAAATATAACTGTGACTTATCTTGTAGTTCAACTTCAAAGTAGTGGTTCATTGAAAGGCGATTGCCTGCACCCGTTAGTGGGTCAAGTAACGCTAAATTTTTAAGTCGCCTTGAAAAATGTGAGCGGCTCCCTTCAAAAACATGAGAAATCGCCCAAATACTTAAATAAGCACAGAGTAGATTAAGAGATAAGTTAAAAGTTTCAAAGGGGGCAAGTGTAGACTTACTCCCTAAAATAAACACTTGGATCACTAATAAATTTGCAGAGAAAATTACACCATATTGTTTACCTAGTAACAGGTAGTACAAAATAGGTAATGCAAACGACCATACAAACACACCATTACTAGGCGTTGCTAAGGATGTACCTATAATAATAATTAACGTTACCAGTGCACACATTATTAAGGATTGCCAAAACTGTAGTGGACGGCGTTTAAGTGAAATATAAGTAAATATACAATAAATAGAAAAACAGATTTCGATATAGCCTAGCAATGGAAAATTATTTACGGTCAAATTAACACTCGCAAATCCAACCGATAAAACACCAAAACAAAGGCACATTCCTCTTAGAACGTCCTTTCTTAATGATTTAGTGCTATTAAGGGCTGCGATATCCATTCTAATCACTTAATAAAAATAAAAAGTAAGTTTAACGTGAAAATACAATTTAACAAGCTTTGTTGCTCTAAAACCATGTAAACACACCCTTTTATTGGTGATTTAGGGACACGTTTGATGTTTTTGTTTACAAATTAGCTCTAACAATTAACCACCTAACATAGATAAATTAGTGGTGATGCCCGTATTACCTTGATGCAAAAGATGAGTTGGCTTCTTAGTTTTAATATAACGAGATAACAATGCCATTAATTCACTGTTTGAACTGTCGTTCATATATTCTCTTAGCGAAATACCCTCTTCAGAAAACAAACACAAGTGCAGATTTCCTTTTGCTGTAACCCTTAGTCGATTACAGGTACTACAAAAATCATTGCTGTAAGGCATTATTAAACCAATTCTGCCTTGATAATCAGGATGCGCAAACTCTTGAGCAGGACCTGCTGATGCACTACGCGCAACTTGCTGCCAGCCCGTTTGTAGTAGCTGAGTTTTTAAAACTTGCCCAGAAACATGGTTAGCATCAAAAAAGGCTTTGTTGTCGTTTGTTTGCATCAATTCTATAAAGCGGATGGTGACGGGGCGGTGTTTAACCCAATTTAAAAATGTATCAAACTCTTTTGCGTTGTATTGCTTCATCAGCACGCTGTTTATTTTTACTGAATCAATACCCGTTTCAAGCGCAGTATCAATACCTTTCATTACTGAGGTAAATTTGTCATGCCCAGTAATGGTGTTAAACATGCGCGAATCTAAGCTATCAATGCTTACATTAATGGCGTTTAAGCCTGCATCTACCCAGTCATGAATATTCTTATGAAGAGAAAAACCATTGGTAGTCATTGCAATTTTTTTTATGCCCGCAACATCTTTTGCCGCGCGAACAACATCTATAAAGTCTTTTCTAAGGGTTGGCTCTCCGCCAGTGATCCTTACTTTTTCAATACCATGGTGTGCAAACGCTTTAAGCGTATTGCTAATTTCATCAATTGTGAGAAAGCCACGGTCGTGACCGCCCTGATAACCATCTGGTAAACAATAAACACACTTAAAATTACATACATCCGTAATAGACAAACGTAGGTAACTAAACTCTCGCCCTGTTGGGTCGATTAGCATAAATAAACCTTAACTAATATCAACACGTAATAACAACCTAATACCAATTTGCAATAATACTTAATCGTTTAATTAAGCAAACTGGTATAAACAACGCTACCTATTGATACATAAATAATAATTACATAAATATATTTAATAACTAAAAGGGGCTGCATAAAGCATACCCCTTTAATTATTTTTGTTTTACGCTTTTAAGCCTTTTTTAAGTTCGCTTGGCTTCATTGGTAGGTCACGTAAACGCACGCCTACAGCATTAAACACTGCATTACCAATAGCAGGAGCAACTCCTATCACGCCAGGCTCACCTAAACCAACTGGAAACTCATCGCTTTGTAAAAACTCGATGTCCATATCTGGCACATCTTGCATTCTTAGCGGTAAATAAGTATTAAAGTTAGTCGCAGATACTTGCCCATCTTTATACGTATTTGATTCATGCAATGCAAGGCTGCTGCCCCATAGTAACGACCCTTCAATTTGCGCCAGTGCGCCATCTGGGTGAACTATTAAGCCCGCATCTACAACAACATAAAGCTTTTTCAGCGTTATTTTACCACTATCACGGTTAACGTGAACATGCGCTGCGGTTGCAAGCCATGCTGGCATGGTACGTTCTTGCCCTGAGCTTACAGAAAAACCAATGCCTTCGTCTTTCGCTAATTTTACAGAAGCTACTTTGTCAGACACCGTTTTAAGCACATTACGTAAGCGCAGTGCTCCGCCAACGCTCTCAGGTGCTTTACCCGCTTGCTTGCCTTTACCATCTAACATTTCAATTCTAAATTGAACAGGATCTTTGCCTTGCTTATGGGCAATTTCATCAATAAACGACTCAAGACTCCATGCAATCCAACCTGGCCCTACTGAACGTAACCAACCTGGATTAAAGGTGCTTTGTGCAACTTTGTTATTAATAGCGCGTGCACGATGACTGCTCATGCTATACCAATGATCAGCGCCTGATGCCGAAAATGCATCAAATTTACCTTTGCCATCAACACCCGGTGATAAAAACCCTGGTGCCATAGCTTTAGTAGGCCAACCAGCGGCAAATGCATGTTCCATTCCTGTGAAGGTACCATTTTTATCAAACGACGCCGTCATTTTTGCAGCAGATGCGGAGCGAGACTGATCGAATAAACTATCGTCTGCTCGTGTAAATACCAGTTTTACTGGTTTACCTACTGCTTTTGCAGTTAGAGCCGCAGGTACAGTCCAATCACCAAATAATCGACGACCAAAACCACCACCTAAATAATAAGGACGAATAATTACTTTGTTTTGTTCTATATCGAGTGCTTTAGCAAGCGCTGGTAACGTAAGTGACTGCCACTGGTTACCGGTATGAATAATCCAATTTCCGTCTTTAAACTCTGCAACCGCATTTAATGGCTCTAGCTGATAATGACTCGCTGTCGCTGTGGTATACATTGATTCTAACGACTCACTAGCGTCTGCTTGGGTTTTCTTTATATCGCCTTCATCAACAAACAAAGTACCCGAGTCGCGTTGCTCGCATAATCGCTTACCTTCTTTTTGAATATCAGCTTCAGATATATTTGCCGACTCACCCTTTTTGTAACTCACGTTTAAAGCATCTACTGCTTTAATGGCACTTGGGTAACTATCAGCTAATACAACAACCCAGCCTTGCACTGTGTTACTAGGGTCATTTAAAATTTCATAGCCTTTGTAACCTTTAATTGCTTTTGCTGCACTATCGTCAACATTTGTTACTGTACTGCCATAACGAGTTGGTGGAATAACTGGGCGCGCGTACAGCATGCCTTCAACTTCTACATCTATCCCATATACTGCTGTACCATTTGTTTTGGCTGGTATATCAAGCGCTTTAAAGTCTTGTTTAAGCCCTGTTAAATGACGTTTATTAGCCGGTTTTAGTGGAAGGTTTGCAACTTCATCACTGGTAAATGTACGATTAAACTCGCCTTTTTTAACTATGTCTGCGTAACTAACCGATTTTTCGCCTGAAATAATATAGCCCTTTTCAGCACGACATTTGTCTGCAGGCACGCCGAGCATTTTAGCTCCAGCTTCTATTAATGCAATTCGACCCGCAGCGCCGGCTTGAGATAATGGCTTAAAGCTTTGAAATACAGACCATGAACCACCCGTTACCATAAAGCCCCATTTTTCATGAGTATCTACGTAGGTAATTGATACTTTATCCCAATCACATTCAAGTTCATCAGCCACAATACGCGCAAGAGCAGTACCGATATGTTGACCCATTTCAGCTTTAGCAATACTCACTTCTACGGCACCGTCGGTGCTCATAGTCCACCAAATTGTTGGTGAGAAAGCCTGTTGCGCAATTGATTCTTTTGCACTGAGCGAACCCGAAAATAACGCAGGGGCAAACGCCATGACTAAGCCTGCGCTAGCAGTGCCAATCATAAACGAGCGACGATTTAAATTAACGGTTTCGCTATTTTTTTGAAATAATTTTTTCATTATCGGCTCCAGTTAAGCGTCTTGTGCATTTGGATCAAATATATTTACTACACTTTGTGACTCATCTGCAGCGCGTTGAATAGCAGTTTTAATACGTTTATAAGCCATACAGCGACAGTAGTTACCATTCATATGGCTTACTATTTCTTCATCTGAAGGACTTGGATTAGCTGCCAGTAATGTAGCAGCTTGCATTATTTGCCCCGACTGACAGTAACCGCACTGTGGTACTTGCTCTTCAACCCATGCTTTTTGAAGTGGGTGTTCGTTATTAAGCCCTTCAATTGTGGTAATGTTTTTTCCTGCAATAGCGCCAATTGGTAAAACACAGGAGCGAGTTGCTTGCCCATCTAAATGCACCGTACACGCACCACACATTGCAATACCGCAACCAAACTTCGTACCTTTTAATCCAATTTCATCGCGAATAACCCATAATAATGGTGTATCTTCACTTGCGTGTGATTCAACCACCTTGCCATTAATTGTAAACGTCACCATAGCTTGCCCCTTGATTAAGCTTTATAACCTGCGTTTAAATTGTTTAATTTAAACGCAGGTTATAACAGTTAAGATTGTTGTAACTACTAATCCATAACACATATAGTTACCGCATCAGCTACATTAACAGCTTAATACCATAACCACTGCACTAAAGCGTTAGCGCAGCTAAAAATTATTTTGCCCTACGACTACTTTTTCACTCATTTTTAGCTATAAAATTACTTAGCTGCTTTTGAGTATCTATATCTACACTCGCACTACTTAAACTAATTGTATTAACGACCTCACTGCTGGAACGCAGTAATTGCTGCGCACCTCTATCTGAAGTTAAGCTTGCAAGCTGAGATAAATCAACCGCTGGGAATATAGCGGGTACACCTAAACGCTCGCCATAGTTTGCGCACCAGCGCGATGGATTACGTTTAAAACCAGTAACTAGCTCACTTAAGTGCGCTACTTTTAGCTCAACCTGATCCGCAAGCATAAATAAAATCCCATCAAAGGACTTATTTTTAAACACAGTTTGAGAAGCTGTCGCGATTGAATTACCCAAACCTTGGCTCCATTGCTTGTTCTCAATCAGCTCTATGCTTTGATAACCTGCCAGTGCCTGCGCTACTTCTTTATGCCATGCCCCGGTAACTACATACACGGGCGTGTCATCAAGTGCTTGAAGTGTATTTACAGCATGCTCAATCATTGTTTTGCCAAAGCCAATATCAGCTGTTAATTTACAGCCGTTAAAGCGAGATGATTGACCTGCGGCTAAAACAACTTTTGCAATTAGCACGGCTCTTGCCCCCAATGACTTAGTGATTGGGCATCTTTATCACACAGCACTGCATGTATTTCGCTGATCAGCGATAGTGCAATACTCTCTGGCGAGTCGCCGCCTAAATTTAAACCGACAGGCCCAAAAACAGGAGACTTAATTTGTGAAACACGCGTATTTGCGTGCTCTAAAACTTGTTCACGTCTGTGCTTAGGACCCAATAATCCTATATATTTAAACGGAACATCTTTAAATTGAGCCAACGTACTGGCGTCAAGTTCAACGCTGTGAGCCATTAAAATAGCCGCATCGACTTTATTAGTTATGCAATATTCTTTTAACTCACTCGGTGTGATGCGCAAAATAGCATCTGCATTTTTAAAATATTGTCTTTTTGCATTAGCCGCGCGTGTATCCCATACCGTTACACTCCAACCAAGTTGTTTGGCAAATGTATAAACCGGAACTGCATCTGCTCCACCACCTACTATTAATAGGTGGGGCGGTGGATAAATAGAGGTTTGCAAGCACGTAGCGCCTTGTAATTCTACCAACTGCGCTTTGCGGTTCATTGATAAGCCATGCAACTCATTATTTTGCGTAAATACACCACTACCGGCTGGCAAAATGGGGCTTACTTGTTGAAGATATCGCCCTGGTTTATTCTCATTAAGTGCTTTAGATACAAGCTCTAACTGTAAATAGTCATTAGCTTTGTGAATGGGCTGCAGTAAAATATGTACTATGCCCCCACAACCAATGCCAAGTTGAAATGTTAAATCGTCTTCATCGGTGGCATCATAACTAATGGTTTTACTGCTTAAACTACTCATTACTTGTTTAGCATGGCGTTGTATGTCAGCTTCTAAACAGCCACCCGAAAGCATCCCCAAGCGCTCGCCTAGGCTCGAAATAAGCATCATAGCACCTAGCTTTCTGTAGCTAGAGCCTTCAATTTTGTACAAAGTAGCTAAAACCCATTCTTGGTTGTCCCTGTTGGGATACCAAGTGTTTAAGATACTTTTCAAATCTGTAACCATATATTGCCCTTTAAAAAGCATTTTTGCGTTTAAAAACAAATCAGCCTAAACAGCTAATTTAAAACTTAATAATTCACGCACAATTTAGTTTTTTATTATATCGTTTAAGGTCTCAATTAACTCATCAAATTGATCATTAACGCTTTGGCGTTGTTTATCATTTAAGGTTGAGTTTAATTCGTAGAGTAAATTTATATATAAATCTAAGTTTGCTTCATTGGCTTTCAATAGTGCGTCGCTCATATATAGTTCGCGCTCTTTAATAACTGTACTCAACTGATTTATAAATTCTTTTTTTGTAATTTCAGCATTTGTAAATACCTGTTTGGCCGCATTCAAACGGGTTTGCTTGTACTCTAACCACAGCGCTCCTGAGTCTTGATGTTGCTCATTAGTTGATTTAATCAGCGCTTTTTGTTGTTTATTAAGCTTGCCTATCCACTGCTCGTAGTATTCAAATTGCTCTTCCAAACGCTCACTTTTTCGCTCAAGCGGGGTTTGTTCGTTAAACTCTTCACGTTCGTCGTTAATTTTTATTTGAATATTGTTTAAAAGTTCTTCTCTTTGCTCACTTGATAAGGTTGCCCCAAGCTCAGCTAAAGGCATGTGCGCGTATTCAAGTAGGTTCTGCCAATGCTTTTTAGCAAAAACCACCTGCTCTTTTAACTGATCGTTGCTTAGTGTGGTGTTAAAAAGTGCCTTAATATTTTGAATGTCTTGTTTGTAGGCTGGTAGCTGCGTACTTCTATGCCACGCTTGGGTCGTGTTAATAATCTGTTTGAGCTGCTTATTTTGTGTTTTATTTAAATCAATATAATCATCTACCCAAAATGACGAAAGCCAGCTCAAGTTGTTATAAGTGAATGAGGCTGAACAGCTACACAAAAATACCATGCTGATAGCAAAGCATGCATTTATCACTTTTTTAGCTTTAAGATTATTAAGCATCACTTTCCTTATTTTAAATTTTATAATCATGAAAATCTTATTTGATAATAATTATCATTTAAGTATTGACTTGCGCGGTAATCTAACTAATAATCATTATCAGAAACAAAGTGTACCGACCTCAGTGCCTATGGAAGGATATTCAGCAAGGATGCTGACACATTAAAAGAAGAACGTGCCGCTTCGTGGTATTACTTACTCGACCCAAGTAATAACACCAAATATCACATTTACTTGCTACATTGCTCATATTAGTGACGGTTAATATGACTCAAAAAAGCCCTAACGGGCTTTTTTTATATCTTTAAATTTTCTATAAAATCTGTATCTTACACTTCTTAAACTCATTTACTTACCTTGAAAGTCCACCGCGGTGTTATTTACATTTTATACGCACGATCTTATAAGGTACCGCCTTGCGTTTACACTAAAGCTGGCGTAAAACATAACAGTAGACACCCTTTTTTGCATCTATTTATAGTAACCGATTTAGTCTTTACATAAATGTATTGGGTATTAAACGTTTATAATGTGCAAATAGTGCAAAAATTTAATAAATTAGCATTTAACTATGGCCTGTTGACCTTTTAGGATTAAATCTGTTCTATCTAGGCGCTATTTAATCGCCGCGCGAAGTTTGTAACTTAGTAAGCTCATTAAAAAACCGAGCAACAAAGAGCAAACCGCCTCAAGGGCGAGCCTAAATAGCAGTGGATATTTAATCTAAAAAATGTACTGGCCCTAAAATCTATCGAAACTATTAATAATTGGAGGCATTAATATGTCACAGTTTAATTTAAAAGCACTCATTCTTGCTGGCGTTTTACTTGCCAGCCCTTTCGCTCATGCAACATTAGAAGATGGCATAAGAGCAGCTAACGAAGGTGAATTTGCAGTCGCCCTAAAAGAATTCCAATACCTAGCAGATAAAGGTTTTGCGCCAGGAATTTACGAACTAGCCAAATTATACGAAGGTGGATACGGTGTAACACGCGATTACCGCAAAGCAGCTGCGCTTTATCAACAAGGCGTTAAAAAGAACCATGCTGATTCGATGTTTGCTCTAGCTGTTTTATACGATGAAGGTAAAGGCGTAAAACTTGATCATCAAATGGCAGTTACCTTATTTGAAAAAGCAGCTAAGAAGAATTTACCTGCAGCTCAATTTAATTTGGGCGTAATGTACGCTAATGGCGTGGGTGCTACACGAGACTATGAAGCGGCACGTAACTGGTACGAAAAAGCAGCTGCAAACAATTACTCTTTAGCGCAATTTAATTTAGCCCTCATGTATTTTGAAGGACTAGGTATGCCAAAAGATCTTGAAAAGTCATATATTTGGAATACTATCGCTGAGTACAACGGTAATATGCAAGCGAGTCATAGCCGTAAACTTGATGAGCGTAAAATGCTGCCTAAAGAAATTGAAGCAGCTAAAGAAAAAGCCGATGCCATTTATGCAAAAATAAAAGTGGGTACCTATGCTGGCGAAGGTCGCTTATTTTAAAGTCTTATTTTAGAGTTTAAGACCGTAGCTTTAAACTAATCTAAAAAAGGCTGAATTACATAATGTAATTCAGCCTTTTTAATATATCTTGATTAGCAAGTTAACACCTATTCAACTTTACCAAATCAGCACCCTATTATTTTATGTAAAGCCACTTTAGAAGCTTAATAATAAGTTTGCTTTGTTTTAGTAGCATAACAATGCGAGGATTAAACGAGCCCGATACTAACGTATTTTTAGCATGGCTAAACGTTAAAAAACCTTCTATACCATGATAATGCCCCATTCCTGAATGGCCTACACCACCAAAAGGAGCATCGTCAGCAGTTACTTGCACTAAGGTATCGTTTATTGCCACAGTGCCACTGATTGTTTGCTTCATAATGTATTCTTGAGCGTGCTTATCTTGGCCTAAAATATAAAGCGCTAATGGGTGGTGATGAGCTTTAATATAGTCAATTGCGCTGTCGAGCTTTTCATAACTCATTATTGGCAGTATTGGACCAAATAACTCATCTTGCATAAGCTGCATTTCGTCAGTTACTTGAGTCACTAAATGCAGCCCCATACGATGCTTTTCTTCGTCTTGCTGATTGTGTTCAAGTGGCTTAATAATGTTTGCACCCAGTTCTTGGGCTTGCTCTAAGTAGGTTGCCAAACGTTTATAATGCGCATCGCTAATGATAGAAGTTAAGTTTTTACCTTCAACACCGTCTTTAAAATGCTTTTTATACAACTCGCATAATTGCTGAATAAGCTGATGCTCAAGCTCTTTGGGTACAAATACGTAGTCGGGTGCAACGCATATTTGCCCTGCGTTGGCCATTTTACCAAACAGTAAGGCTTGTGCCGCTTTTTTAATATCGGCATTTTGCGTAATAATAACTGGCGATTTACCACCGAGTTCAAGCGTTACCGGCGTTAAATTACGACTCGCTGACGCCATTACTAATTTACCTACGTTCGTAGAACCCGTAAATAATAAATGAGCAAATGGCAGTGATGAAAACTGTGCTGCAACATCACTCCCCCCTAGTATTATTTTACAATGAGCTTGCAGATCATCTTTAAATATTTTTTCGATAACGGCGTTTGTATGAGGTGTGAATTCGCTTAATTTAAGCATCACTCTATTACCGGCAGCTATGGCGGTAAGCACAGGTACTAACGCTAACTGAATAGGGTAATTCCACGGTGCAATAATACCAACCACACCTTTGGGCTGATAATTAACACTTACTTTTGAAGGCCATAAGCTTAAACCCACAGAGCGATTACTTGGCTTTGCCCATTTTGGCAGTTTTTTAATAATGTGCGCGAGTGTTTGCACTGTAGGTAATATATCGCCTAGTAAAGTATCGAAAGCGGTTCTGTAACCAAAGTCTTTTGAAGCAGCATCTACTAGCTCTTGCTCAAGTTCAACAATACGTACACGGAGTTTTTTCAATAAAACGAGACGTTTATCAATTGGCAAGTAAGGCGTTTCGAGAAAGCTTTTTTGCAATTCATCAAACTGGGGAATTAAAGGCATTGCCTGTGATGTCTCAGTGCTCAAAATAGGTTACTCAATTTTTAAAGTTATTAACGACTATAACCTTGTTCTGTTTTTCGAGCAATAACACTAATTATCTAAAAAAGAGCTTCTTAAGCAATATAAATAAGCATAAAGAGTAGCTTTGTTTAAAACTGTAAATATAAACAAAGCTACTCTGGCATAGGTTGGTTAGAACTAATTTAGTTCAGCTTTAAAAGCCAAATACTTGGGCTGCAATCGTCATTGTAACCAACGTAATTAATACAATAGCCACAATGTTTAGCACAAAGCCCGCTCTTATCATGTCGCGCATTTGAATTTGCCCTGAGCCAAACACAATAGCATTTGGTGGTGTCGCTACCGGCATCATAAACGCACAACTACACGCTATAGCTGCAGGAATAACCCAAACCAATGGTGAACCTGTTATAGACTCTGCAACGGGCCCTAACAAAGGAAGAAAGCCAGCTGCAGTTGCTGTATTGCTTGTGATCTCAGTTAAAAACGTAATTAATGCCACAACAACAAGTACACTCATAACAAGTGGAATAGTGCTGGCGCCTTCAATTAGGTGAGCAATAAATTCAGCAAGCCCTGATGACTTAATTTGAGATGCAAGTGTAAGCCCGCCACCAAATAATAATAAAACGCCCCACGGCACTTTAGCTGCGCTTTCCCAATCAAGGATACGCTCATCTTTGCCTTTATTCGCTGGCATTACAAACAACAGCAATGCCGCTGCAATTGCAATAGTAGTATCTGAAATATTAAGACCTGTTATATCACCTAATAAAGGTCTAAATATCCAACACAGTGCTGCTAAAACAAACACAAATAACACGCCTTTTTCGGCGCGCTGCATTATACCTAGGCTTTTTAACTGCGTTGAAAACACCGCTTTTGTATCAATTTTTTGATCGTTTTTAATATTAGCATCTACTTTATACGCAAATTTAGTAAGCCAAACCCAGCTAATAATTAGCATGCCTAAAGACAGTGGTACGCCTACAATCATCCATTGCGCAAAGCCAATTTCTATTTGATAACTATCAGACAAGTACGCAGCCATTAAAGCATTAGGCGGAGTACCGATTAAGGTAGCAATACCACCAATACTTGCACCATAAGCGATTGATAACAGTAAAGCCTTACCAAAACCTTCATTACTCGGGTCTGATTGCTTAACTAAATTAGTAATTGAAAGCGCAATAGGCAGCATCATTACAGCTGTTGCGGTATTTGACATCCACATCGACAAAAATGCGGTTACCAGCATCATTGCTAAAATTTGCAAGCTTGGCTTTTTACCCGCATATAACATGGTGCTTAGCGCAATACGTTTATGTAACCCCCAACGCTCCATAGCAATAGAAATTAAAAAACCACCTAAAAATAAAAATATTAGCGGGTGCGCATACGGGGCAGCCACGCTTTTAATTGCTGCTATATCAGCCAGTGGTGATATTACCAGAGGGAGCAAAGCAGTTGCTGGAATTGGTACTACTTCGCTCACCCACCACGACGCCATCCAAAATGCTAAACCTGCGGTTTTAAATGCCGCTACAGACATACCCGTTGGTGGATCGAGTAAACATGTTAATAGCATTACTACAGGGCCTAGTATCAAAAAAAGCCATTGGAAATGTCTTTTCTTATCTGGTTTTTGCGTGAGTATATTATCTGTCATGGCAGGCCTCTAAAATTTGTATTTAAGACCAAGCGCAACACTGCTGTCGTCTTGTTCTTCTAAATTAAGGTCGGTGTATAAAAGGTAAGCAGTTGTTTGCTTATCAAATACATAGTCAAGGCCCGTAGTCCATTGCGTTGCCTCAGAAGTTTGACGAAGTAAAGAGTCATCTTTAGCAAACTGTAATTTAGGTACCCATTTATCAAGCGTATAGCTTGCACTTAACACATAACCGTTACCTGATTTTATACCATCTGTTGATTCAGAATGCTGATACAGTGCACCAAGCTGTAATTGTTCAAATTTATAGGCTGCTGCTATTCGGCTCGCATTAATATTATTAAGAGAATCAACATGGCTTAATGATAAGTAATATGAGGTGTTTTTTAAGCTTCGATCACCATAAATAAAGGTTGCTGCAAATCCAGCTTCGTTATCTTTGTTGTCGTCTTTTGGAGCGTAAGTAAACGAAAACTGCGTATTATGCCAATACTTAGAAGTGTATGTTAGCGTATCACCAAGTCTATCTTGTCCTGCAATAACTTGAGCTATGTCACCTTGGGTTTCATTAAAGTTATCAACTTTGCCTTCAGAGTATTTAAAGCGAGTATCATTTCTTCCCACTACAAGCTCGCCAAATTGACCTTTTAAACCAAGGTATGTATTCCTTGCACTAAATGGCTCTTCGGTGTCATCTTGCTCAAAGCCTTTTACTTGCACTTCGTATTTAAAAACAACGTTTAAATATTCATTTAATTTGTGTTGCCCTTGAATACCTATACGCGAAAATGGCGCTTCAATCTGCGTGCCTTCTTCTGCGTAACGCATAATACCCGTATCTGTATTAGCAATTTGCACTTCGGCTTTACCATAAACATCATATTCAGTAGCGCAAGCCGTGTACGAGTAAAAAGCAAAGCTACTTATTGAGGTGAGTAAAATAGTAGAGTGTGTAAACTTTATCATTATGTGTCCTAATTATTAGAATCTACTTGTTGTCAGACCTAATAACGCAACTTTACTGCCAATGGTAAAATACTTTTATATTTCAGATGGTTAATGGGTGTTGCGTATAAAAAAGAGAATAAATGTGCGGTTTCCCACACACCATAAAAACGAAGTTGTCACATAAACCACACAATTTAGTCAATAAACATATCACGGTTTAAATTGTATTTACTCATTTTATCGTAAAGGGTTTTACGAGCGATTTGCAGTGTATCCATCGTATTTTTAATACTGCCATGGTTACGCTCTAGGGCTTCTTCTATTAACGACTGCTCATAAAAAGCAACTTTTTCAGATAAGCTTAAATCGGGAGAAAGCTCACCTTTAGCCTGCGTTTTGCTAACACTAAAAGCAAGTTCTACTCCTAATAAAACCGCGCGCTCAGCTTGGTTTCTAAGCTCCCTTACATTACCAGGCCAGTCGTACGCTAAGAGTCGCTGTTGTATTTCGCTATTAAGAGGTGCTGGCGGCTTGTGATAGCGTGTTGCTGCAATAGAGCTAAAATGCTTAAACAGTAATACTATATCTGCTTTGCGAGCTCTAAGTGGTGGTATATCTACTTTTACCAAACTTAGTCGATAATATAAATCTGCTCTAAATTCACCTTTTTCAACTAATAAAAGCAAATCTACTTTAGTGGCTGCAACAATTCTTATATCTAATTCAATTGCTTTATTATCACCTACTGGAGTTACTTTTCGCTCCTCTAATACGCGTAATAATTTAACCTGCAACGACATTGGGGTACTTTCTATTTCATCTAAAAAAACAGTACCACCTTGTGCGAATTCAAACTTTCCCTTACGAGTGTGAGTTGCTCCGGTATAGGCACCGCTTGCAGCACCAAATAACTCACTTTCTATCAACTGCTCAGGCACCGCGCCGCAATTTATAGCCACAAAGTTACTTGCTGAGCGAATACTTTGATCGTGTAAGTAACGCGCTACAAGCTCTTTACCCGTGCCAGTTTCACCTTCAATCATTACATCAGCTGGGGTATCAATAACCGTATTGAGTAAATGCATCATATCTTGCATTTTAGGAGTATCACCCAGTATTCTTACACCCGGCGCTGAGGTTTTTTGTACAGCAAGTTTTAGTGCACGATTTTGAATCACTAAGCTACGCTTGTCGCATGCTCTTGCTATGCAATCAAGCAATGTTTCGTTTACTGGTTTTTCAAATAAGTCATACGCGCCTAATTGCATAGCTTTAACAGCAATAGTTACATCGGCGTACCCTGTTAAAAATATAACCGGCAGTTCACTATCAAATGCCGTGACTTGCTCAAGCAAAGTAAGCCCATCCATTGTCGGCATATTTATGTCACTCAGTACAACGCCCATAAAACGTCGATTAAGCTTTGTTAGAGCCGTACTTGCATCATTAAAGCACTCAACTGTATAGCCTTCGAGAGTAAGTAATTGCTTTAATGAATCTCTGATCATCGCTTCATCATCAACTACAATGATGTGCTTACACGGTGAGTTTTCAATCATCTGTTTTATCCTGCGTGCTTGATAGACTGATTATAAACTCAGCCCCGCCTTGCAGTCGATTGTGCGCACTTAAAGAGCCATTAAACGAGTCAATGATTTGTTTTGAAATAGATAGTCCAAGGCCTAAGCCGTTACTTTCTTTAGTACTATAAAAAGGTTCGAAAATATTACCAAAAGCATGTTGCTCTATTCCAGGCCCTGTATCTAAAATTGAGAGTTTTACTCGATTATCAAAGCACTCAACATTAAAACTTAATTTACGTATTATTGCGCCATTCATAGCTTGGCTCGCGTTAGTTATTAAGTTAACCAACACTTGCTCAAATTTAAGTGAATCAACCCACACTATTAACCCACTATCTAAATTAGGCTGCTCTACGTGTACGTTATCTTGTTTTAGTTGTGAGCTGGCAATCATCAAGGCGTTATTTAATAAACCAGCTAACGGATAAGGCCTTAATTGAGTTTGTGATGGTTTGCTAAAATGTTTTAGCTGCCCCACTATTTTGTGTACGCGACCTACAAGCCCCTCAATCACAGTTATGCTTTCGCCAAGTGCGGTGTAATTTTGCTTAGCGAGTAA
The DNA here is from genome assembly GCF_014163935.1 of Pseudoalteromonas sp. SR41-7. NCBI lineage: Bacteria > Pseudomonadati > Pseudomonadota > Gammaproteobacteria > Alteromonadales > Pseudoalteromonadaceae > Pseudoalteromonas > Pseudoalteromonas sp. SR41-7. Next base: position 36,224 of record NZ_JACJEF010000005.1, read on the forward strand.
ACGTTTGGCGCTTGCTAGGTAAGTATTCATAGCGCTAAGGGGCTGGTTTATTTCGTGATTAATACCTGCGCTTAACTGCCCAATTGTTGCAAGTTTTGCTGATTGAACTAATGCAACTTGCGTTTTCTCAAGCTCTTGTGTGCGCTCAATCACTTTTTGCTCAAGACTATGCCTAGAGTAAACGAGCTTTTTATAACCCGCAAAACGAGCAAGTAAACTATAACCAACAATCATAACTAAAGCATAAATACTAAATGCCCAAAACAAGCGTATTAATTGAGCTGAATTTACTTTTGTAATATCAACAAGTACGTTCATATGTGCACTAAAGTAACGCAATGGTTTTGTCGCACTCACATAAAGGTTTTTATTAATTCTGAAATGCGAAATACCCTGGCTCTTATATTGAAATTGCTTAATATATACAGGTTGATGATCTAAATAAGCACGGCGTAACTTTATATTACGTCGCTTTGTTATATCAAACTCACTGAAGCTATTTAAACGCCATGTTTGCATATCAGACATCGCAATTACATTATCACTAAGCTCTAAATAAAAATGGCTACCTTTAGATGTATTTAAAAGCTCTCTGTCGTTTTCAAATTTGCTTACATTCACTTTTAATACAACAACACCAACCGCTTTGTTGTCGTGATAAACAGCCTGCGAAAAATAAATGCCACGCTCTTTTGAACGCATACCTAGTGCAAAGTAGGCCACTTTTTCACCTGCAAATGCACGCTTAAAGTAAGGTCTAAAGGCAAAGTTACTGCCTAAAAATGTGTAGTCGGCTTGCCAGTTACTACTTGCCGTTACTGCGCCTTGGGCATTCAGTACAAATATATCTGATGCACCACTGGCTTGTTGTATATCAGCTAAGTAGTTATTTATAGCGTTGTAATGGGCTTGGTCGCCGTTTGCAAATTCAATCATTAACTGATTATAAGTAAGTAGCTGGGGAATAGCCGAAAAACGAGCGAGTTCAGTATCAATGTAATTATTTAATTGAGTAACCTGACGCTGCGCTTGAGCTGTTGCTTTTTCAATATCGTGAGCGCGGCCTATCCAAAATGTAACAACCAAAATTAATACTAATAATATACATACTGTAATTATTTTTTTAGAAAACGTAAACATGGCCTACCCGAGAAATAGCCTAAAAATTTAAGGTCGCTAGTGTAACGACTTATATGAGGCAGGGATATAAACTTTTTGTTAACAAATGAATTTAATTATACTTGTTAATTAAATCTAGTCCTAAAACAAAAAACACCGCAAACAGGTGTGCTTGCAGTGTTTAAGGTTTAGAACAAAATTAATACGTTATTAATTTGTAGCTAAAGCTGATCTGTTTTTTAGGTATTTGTATAAACCAATTAATGAAGCAGCTATCCAAAATATTTCTATCACAAAGCTCGCTAAATTAAAGTTATAGCAAAGGCTAATTAACAACAAAATCGCCCCTGTTAAATTCATCATATTATACGTTAGGCTAGATGGAGACGTTTTTCCTAGCTGCAGTAAGAAAAATGAACCAACTACTAAAAAAGTACCTGTCATACCTATGATGTCAAATAAGAGTGCTATCACGAAACTATCCTTTATCCATTTTTAAATAACCCAATAAACTGGCCCGATCCATGGGGAGGGTATTTTTTCATTCATTGAAACAGCAAACCGAGCGATTCTATCAATATGGTAAATTCTAACAAGGCCATATGTCCGTATGAAGAAATTTTACTGTATCTGAATTATTTAAACGTTACTTTGCCACCAATTATTTTATAGGCAGGTGCACCACGAATAATCGCTTCTCGGGCAAAAGGCCGACTGCAGTTAGGACAAATACAGGGCTCTTGTGTAAAGTCTTGACTAATACGCTCTTTAAAACACTTAACTAATGCTCCTTTGCCTCCTTTTCGATATTTAAATAAGGAAGCTTTACAAGCAGAGCAAAAAATATCGACCGTTTTAGTTGGGCCTTTTTTATTAGGTTTTGCCATTAAGTCCTTCAGTACTATATAAAAAATTATTCTTTATGATACCAGTTTATAGCAATTCGTTTAATTAAGTGATCTATTTGAGGGTAGAAAAACGTGTTGATAGCTAGGCGAAAATTCGCTATTTAACTGTTCTAAATGAGAATTTTTTAACACAGGGAGCGACACATTTAGCCTCGCAAAATGATTAGGTATTATTGCTCATTTGTATTAGGTGGGTAAAGGTGACCACTGGGTTTTAAAATTTTTACGCGGTATGGATACTAAAGTGAGCTCATAATAATTTAATGATGATGAAAAATATAACCTAATCTTTGAAAAAGAAGCGGTTTAATTGAGATGATAGTACATTCATATTAAAAGGTTTGATTATAAACCCCGATACTTTAGCTGCAATAACTTGCTTAACTTTATCTGTACTATCCTCACAGGTAACCATCAACACAGGAATATAGGCAAGGGCTCTGTCTTTTCGAATGTTTGTGAGTAAATCAACGCCATCCATTTTTGGCATATGAAGATCTGTAATAACCAAATCGAAATGCTGGTCACGTAATAAAGCCAAAGCTTGTAATCCATCTGTAGCTTCAACGATATTGCAATACTCCAACTTTCTTAGCATATTAATTAAAACATGACGCATGAGTGGCATATCATCAACTACTAATATTTTCATTAATACCGCTACCAAATCATGTAAATACGATTATATAAACCTACTCTACTCTCAGGTAAGAATCAAACTGGGCATTAACGGCTACTCAACCCTTACGGCCAAATACCTAAAATAAGCCCCATTAACGAAAACTGTAAAATACAGTAACTCCCATTAATTAAAAATAGCTTTAAAGGGCGTTGCTCAAATATATAACTTAATCCTAGTGAACTACTGATCCAAAAAAAGCCGATTACAAAGCCTGTTCCTATACACTCAACTAAGCTTGCGTCTTTACCTAAAAATAGAGACAACATTAAAGCCGCTATAAATACTAAAAAGAAGCTGCCGCCAAATATCAACTTAGGATTGGCTGATTGTAAATCAAGGTCAGTTAAGCCAATACTTTCTAGCCAAGCGTTTTTAAAGAGTGCTTTTGAGTACCATATGCCGCCAAGCATAAAAGAAGACAGTGCAGCCACCAGTATTGCAAAATAATCTACATCTAAAAGGTTCATACAAACAGCCGTATACAAAATGTGTAATACCGTTTGGTATTAAATATTAACGGTATAAAGATACTCTCAATGTAGTTACAAATAAGGTATTGAGCAAATTGCTTAACTTGAGTTAATTGCCTTTATGGAGAGTAATTTTAAAAATAAAGGCTATAAATCGCCAAATTTAGCGCTAGTTAACGCCGCTAAATTAGTTGGGGAGAGTGCGATTTCTAAACCTCGCTTTCCAGCGCTCACATAAATAGTATCAAAAAGTGAAGCACTACTATGAATAAACGTAGCTAAGCGTTTTTTTTGCCCAAGTGGACTTACTCCACCTAAAATATAACCAGTGCTAGCTTGAACTTTTTGCGGGGCAGCCATTGCTACTTTTTTGGCACCACATAATTTTGCCAACTGTTTTAAGTTAACTTGTTGCGACACAGGAGTAACAGCAACAATTAGCTGCCTTTCATGCGTTTCAAGAACGAGAGTTTTATATACTTGGGCGCTATCTAAATTTAACTTTTCAACAGCTTCAAGCCCATATTGACTATTACCTGCATCGTGATCGTAACTGAGTACTTCAAAGGGGATTTTTTGTTTTTTAAGTAATTCGATTGCTGGGGTCATACTATTGAATCGTGTTTTTTTTTAACAGTAACAAAAATAAAATTTAAAGCAAAAAAAACGACGCTAAAAAGCGCCGTTTCATTATTAATAATAATTTAAATTTACTTGGTCAAATCATCAAAAAACTTTTTAACACCGTCAAAAAAGCCTTGCTCTTTAGGACGATTTTTCGAGCTATCTGTACCCATACTTTCATCTAACTCTTGCAGTAGTTCACGTTGACGCTCGTTTAAATTAACTGGCGTTTCGATTACTACCTTACAAATTAGATCGCCTTGGGCACCACTTCGAACAGACTTAACGCCTTTGCCACGCATACGGAACATTTTGCCCGTTTGCGTTTCAGAAGGTATTTTAAGTTTTGCACGACCATCAAGTGTTGGCACCTGAATTTCGCCACCAAGACCTGCTGTTGTAAAGCTAATTGGTACTTCACAGTATAAATTATTTGCTTCACGCACAAATATTTCATGTTCGCGAACAGATACTTGCACGTACAAGTCGCCAGATGGCGCGCCGTGCATTCCGGCTTCACCTTCACCAGTTAAGCGGATACGGTCTCCAGTATCAACGCCAGCTGGAATTTTAACTGAAAGCGTTTTAGTTTTTTCTACGCGGCCTTGACCATGACATTTGTTACAAGGGTCTGAAATAATCTGACCTTGTCCCTGACACGTTGGACACGTTTGCTGAACAGCAAAGAAACCTTGGCGCATTTGTACTTGGCCAGCACCATGACACGTAGTACATGTTTTAGGCTTAGAACCTGCTTTAGCACCACTGCCATCACATGGCTCACAACCCACCCATGTTGGTACTTTGATTTCAACTTCTTTACCACGAACCGCTTCTTCTAAGCTCAAGTCCATATTGTAACGTAAGTCAGAACCACGTTGTTGACGAGATTGACGTCGACCACCGCCGCCACCAAAAATATCGCCAAATACGTCACCAAATACATCACCAAAATCGCCATGACCGCCACCAAAGCCGCCATGACCACCGCCACCGCCTTGCTCAAATGCCGCGTGACCATGTTGGTCATACATTTGGCGTTTTTGAGGATCGGTTAAAATCTCGTAAGCTTCTTTAACTTCTTTAAATTTAGTTTCAAGCTCTTTATCGCCTGCGGTACGATCTGGATGATATTTCATCGCTAAGCGTTTATACGCTTTTTTTATGTCTCGCTCACTCGCATCTTTGCTTACGCCGAGGGCTTCGTAATAATCGCGTTTTGACATATCTATCACACTACTCTTTTCTGTTTGCAGCGTGAGCTGCTGGATAAACCGATAAATCGCATCGATTTATCATTGAATTTTCAAACCTTAAATACATGCAAAAGGCGCGACAAGCTATTGCTCGCGCGCCTCAATTGTTCATCCTAACCTAAACACTCGATTGAGTTAAGTGTTTTTGGCTAGCGAGAAGCGTTAGCAACAATTACTTGTCGTCTTTCACTTCTTCGAACTCTGCATCAACAACGTCGTCGTCTTGCTTAGCTGATTGCTGTTGCTCGCCTGCATCTGCTGAACCTTGCTGTGCTTTCGCTTGTGCAATTTCCATTAGTTTTTGAGACTTTTCAGCAAGAGCTTGAGTTTTAGCTTCAATCTCTTCTTTGTTGTCGCTCTTAATAGCAGCTTCTAAATCTACAACAGCCGCTTCAATCGCTTCTTTGTCTTCGCTTGGTAATGCATCGCCAGCTTCTTCAATTTGCTTACGAGTACCGTGTACTAGAGCATCAGCTTGGTTACGAGCAGCTACAAGTTCTTCAAACTTTTTATCGTCTTCAGCATGTGCTTCTGCATCACGAACCATTTTTTCAACTTCTTCATCGCTTAGGCCTGAAGATGCTTGAATTGTGATTTTTTGCTCTTTACCTGTATCTTTATCTTTTGCAGATACATGTAAGATACCATCGGCATCAACATCGAATGTTACTTCGATTTGCGGTGTACCACGTTGTGCTGGGCGAATACCTTCTAGGTTAAATTGACCTAGAGATTTATTGTCGCTTGAACGTTTACGCTCACCTTGTAACACGTGAATTGTTACAGCAGATTGGTTATCTTCAGCTGTTGAGAATGTTTGCGATTTCTTAGTAGGAATCGTCGTGTTTTTCTCAATTAATGCTGTCATTACTGAACCCATTGTCTCAATACCAAGAGATAATGGAGAAACGTCTAGTAATAGTACATCTTTGACGTCACCAGCAAGTACACCACCTTGAATCGCTGCGCCTACTGCAACTGCTTCATCAGGGTTTACGTCTTTACGTGGTTCTTTACCGAAGAAATCAGCAACTGTTTTTTGTACTAAAGGCATACGTGTTTGGCCACCAACAAGAATAATATCGTTGATGTCGCTTACTGATAAATCAGCATCAGCAAGTGCACGTTTAAGTGGCTCTAGAGATTTAGTTACTAAATCTTCAACTAGTGATTCAAGCTTAGCACGTGTTAGTTTCACGTTCATGTGCTTAGGACCAGATGCATCAGCAGTTACATACGGAAGGTTTACTTCAGTTGATTGTGCAGATGACAGTTCAATTTTTGCTTTTTCAGCAGCTTCTTTAACACGTTGCATTGCAAGAGGATCAGTTTTTAAGTCTAAACCTTGATCTTTCTTGAATTCAGCTACTAAGTAGTTGATTACACGGTTATCGAAATCTTCACCACCTAAGTGAGTATCACCGTTTGTAGCAAGTACTTCAAAAGTGTGCTCGCCTTCAACTTCATCAATTTCAATGATTGATAAATCGAAAGTACCGCCACCTAAGTCATATACTGCAACGATGTTTTCGCCACGGTTTTTATCCATACCGTAAGCAAGTGCCGCAGCAGTTGGCTCATTGATAATACGTTTAACTTCAAGACCCGCAATACGGCCAGCATCTTTCGTTGCTTGACGTTGTGAATCGTTAAAGTATGCAGGTACTGTGATTACAGCTTCAGTTACTTCTTCACCTAAGAAGTCCTCTGCCGTTTTCTTCATTTTTTTCAGTACTTCAGCAGAAATTTGTGGTGCAGCGCGTTTTTCGCCACCCGCTTCTACCCATGCATCGCCGTTATCAGCTTTGATGATTTTAAACGGCATAATGCCGATATCGCGTTGTACTTCTTCGTCTTCAAAACGACGACCAATTAAACGCTTGATTGCAAATAATGTGTTTGTCGGGTTAGTAACCGCTTGACGCTTAGCAGATTGACCTACTAATGTTTCGCCGTCTTGCGTGTAAGCAATAATAGACGGGGTTGTGCGATCGCCTTCCGCGTTTTCAATAACACGTGCTTTGCCACCATCAAGTACTGCAACACAAGAGTTTGTAGTACCTAAATCGATTCCAATAATTTTACCCATGAAACTTCTCCAACTTCAATATTCGTTAATACGTTCGATGACATAGTAAATAGGGATGCGCCAAACTTATTTCAACTGTAAAAATGAAAAAAAATCCAATTTTTGTGATTTATTTACAAAATAACCCTAATAATTGTAAGGAATGGTGATTTTTGCACCGCCAGAGACGTTTTTAATTACTGGTCTGACTAGTTTGGTTGTGTTATAAATTTATTAAATCGCACTATAAAAGGACATCTTCATGCATTTTGAACAATTACTTCTCCAAGCTGCAAAAATTGGAAGTTCAGACAATACCGAACAATTAACTAGCACAATGCAATTTCCAGAAAACTGGTGCCAAGGCAGAACTGCTTTTGGTGGGCTCTCAGCCGCACTGTTGTATCAAGCTATCAGAGGAAAAGTATCCAATGATCGTCGCCTACTCTCACTCAGTACAAATTTTGTAGGGCCATTACTAGCTGATACTCCTTTTTCGTTATCGGTAGAAATATTACGACAAGGTAAAAGCAGCACACAGGTACTCGCCAAAGCCATTCAAAATGAACAAGTGTGTGTAATTGTACAAGCGTGTTTTGCTAAAAGTAGAGAGTCGGGTGTAAATGTGCCTGTTTCAAAGTCTTTAGGGTTAAAACCGGTAGACGAGCGCCATACTCTACCTTTTATTAAAGGCCAGATGCCTGAATTTTTTCAACATGTTGATTTATGCCCTCAACAAGGTGCCATGCCATTTAGCAGCGCAGAAACGTCTCACTTAGGGGGATGGATGCGCTTTAAACATACGCCCGAACAAATAACTGAAGCGCATGTAATTGCATTAACAGATGCATGGCCACCTACGTTATTACAAATGTTTAAACAACCCGCTCCAGCTAGTAGCATGTCATGGTATTTAGAGTTTGTACAAGAGCCAAACTTATCACCTGGCGAATGGCTTGGCTTTGAAGCAATCACTCATCACTCAAAAGATGGTTACGGTTTAGAAGATGGCTGTATATGGTCACAATCCGGTGAGCTAATAGCGCTTACACGTCAAACAGTGGCGTTATTTGATTGATGAATGGGTTTGGCCTTCATCAACAATTCTTTTATAAGTACCGTTTTGCTTGATGAGCGCCAAACCTATATCAAACTCAGTAGCTAAAGAGAGGTTATTAAAATAAGCAGGTCGCTCTGCTTTTGGAAATAAAGTGTAAATTTGCACAGCTTCGGGTGATTTATGTTGATTGTAGTAATAGTAAAAAATACGCTTATCTAACACAATTACATCCACCCAACCTTTTAACAGCTTATCTACCTGCGCCTTTTGATTAATAACCTCTTGATATGAGCTAAAGTGTTTAACATTACTTTTAAATATAGAAGGCAGATATGCAGTTGCATTTTGAAAAGCAAGGACGTTTTTATTAAACATGCCTTCTATTTCATCAATATTATATTTATTTCGCTTGAGTGTGATGGCTACATTTTCATAACTAAGTACAGGTTTACTTGGGTAAATACATGGACTACTTCCTCCTGCATAATTTAAAAGTATATCTACTCCTTTATTATGCAATTGATGCTCAGCGCGTTTATTCGACATATATTGCACATTAATATTGGCAAATCCATTAGCCTTTAACGCGGCTTTGATTAAACCTAGGTGTATACCCGAGTCTGTTTTTTCAAAAACATAGGGCGGAATTGATGCGCTCGCGGAGATAATTACTTCTCGCTCTTTATTAATAGCCACAGCATTTTGCGAACAAATAAAGAGCCACATTAGTATGCAGTACAAATAATATTTCACACGCTTCCTTTATATAACGAGCAGCTTGATGGCAGAACGCGTTGTATTAATGTATTAAATATAGCAAAATTGAAGAAATATTCTTCTTGCTTGGTATTAAATTGCAAACTGTCTGCCCCTGCTGCGATCTGATCATAGATATACCTCGCATAATCGCAAAACAAATGGCGATATGCCCACATTGTCACCATAAACTTTGCGAAGCCGATGTTAATCACGACAGTCGCATAGTTGCACTAAGCTTTAGCGCACTATTAATGTTGCTCAGCAGTATGTTTTACCCTTTTATTTCATTTAGTAGTAGCGGTATAACTCAAACTATTACACTGCCCGACGCGGCTCGAATTTTGTTTAATTATGATAGTGAGCTACTTGGCTTATTTATTGATTTGAGCATTATTGCCCTGCCCATGGGTTTGCTTGTTATTTTAATTCCTTTGCATCTTGGGCTTTTAAAAGCATTACCAGAGAGCATTGCAAGGCGACTACTAAAGTTCACTTTGGCGTTAGAGCCTTGGATTATGTCGGAAATATTTTTAATTGGCGTACTTGTTAGTATGGTTAAAATCATGTCGCTGGCTGATATTAGCTTCGGCACGAGTTTTTGGGCTTATGTGGGGTTTGTTATTTTATACATAGCTGCACTTGTTCACTTAAATCGCCCACGCTTATGGGCTCAAATAAAGCCTGTAAAAGTACTCGAAGGCGCAGAGCATGCTAAACGTGCAATAGATGAAAATATTAAAGCCTGCCATGTGTGCCATCAACTATGTACCGGTAATATTTGCCAGCGTTGCCATACAAAAACACACGTCAGAAACCCTTATAGCGTACAAAAAGCAGCAGCCTGGCTAATTACTTCTGTTGTTTGTTATATTCCAGCAAATGTTTTACCTATTATGCACACCACTAGCCTTGGGGATGAATCCCCTTCGACTTTAATTGGTGGTGTTATTACTCTTTGGAAAAGTGGCTCCTACCCTATTGCCGCTATTATATTTTTAGCCAGCGTTGTGGTGCCACTTGCTAAAGCTTTTGTATTGAGCTTTTTATGCTTTATGGTTGCAAGGCCTGCCAATAAACATACAAAAAGTTACACCCGAATTTATCAACTGACTGAGTTTATTGGTAAATGGTCGATGATAGATGTATTCGTGGTTGCTATTTTAGTGGCCTTAGTCCAACTGGGTAATTTAATGTCAGTAACGCCAGGATTAGGCATTGTATTTTTTACAGTTATGGTAATATGCCAAATGATGGCTGCCCATGCCTTTGACCCACGCTTATTGTGGGATTCCCCTAAAAACAAAAAATCAGAGAACAAAGCATGACCGAAACCGCCGAAATAACAAAAGAACCGAAAATTTCCGCTATCTGGATCATTCCGGCAATTGCGCTGTTAGTGGGCATGTGGATGTTATACCAATACCAAGCTAATAAAGGCCCTACTATTTTTATCGAAATGCCGCAAGCAGAAGGTATTATTGCAGGTAAGACTGAAATAAAAGTGCGCAGTGTAAAAATAGGTCAAATTGATCATGTTCGGCTATCCGACACGCAAGACAGCGTAATTGCTCGCGCGCAAATAGATAAAAATTACAACGAGCTACTGACTGACGATGCCAAAATTTGGGTCGTAAAACCACGCATTGATGAAACAGGTATTAGCGGGATGAGTACGTTATTGTCTGGTGTATATTTAGAGTTTTCACCCGGTGAAAGTAAAGAACTAAAAGAGCGTTTTAAGTTACAAGATGAACCCGCCCTCATTGGTAAAGATGTGAAAGGTGGTCGTTTTAAATTAATGAGTTACAACGCTGAAGTACTTGATGTAAGCACCGGTATATTCTTCAAAAATTATAAAATAGGGCAAATAGAAACCGCCACTTTTGATTGGGAAAACCAAGCAATGAAGTATGGCGTATTTATTAAAGCCCCTTATCAAAATCTGATCACCATGAACTCAATATTTTGGGTGAACGCAGGAATTGAAATTGACCTATCTGCCGATGGTATCAATATTAATACAGGCTCTTTAAGCAAACTACTAAAAGGCGGTATTTCGGTTGGTTTACCTGAACAACAGGCCCCGGGTGAAATAGCACAAGATGGGCATAGCTTTTCATTAAGCCAAAGCTATAAAGAGGCGTTAGAAGAGCGCTTTTATGATTTTGATTACTACCTAATTGAATTTGAACAATCAGTTCGAGGACTACGCACAGGTGCACCTGTCGAATACAGAGGTATGCGTGTAGGTACTGTTGTTGAAACCCCTGCCAATGTAATTATTGACGGTAAACCTGCCCACTTTAGAAACCATAATACGGCGGTTCCAGTGCTTATAAAAGTAGAATACGGACGCTTGTATCATGACAGTGCTTCAGCAAAAGAGTATTGGCAAGGCAGTTTAAAGGGCTGGATTGAAAGTGGGATGCGCGCCTCGTTAAAGCCTGGTAATTTATTAACGGGTGCTGTGTATGTAGATTTTGATATATACCCCGACGCGCCAGAAGCGCACCTAGGTAAACTTGTGCAGTATGATGTTTTTCCGAGTATTTCAAGCGGTATAACTGTATTAGCAGATCAAGTTTCTGACGTACTTAATAAGGTAAATAACTTAAAAGTTGAAGATAGCTTGGCACAAATGCAAGCTACATTTACCGATTACCGAGCGCTTGCTAATGAAATGCGAGAGCTGCTAAGCCAAAAAGATACACAAAACTTACCTGGCGACTTTAACCGTAATTTCGAAAAGATGACAAAAAGCATGGAGCAGTTTGAAGTCACTATGCGCCAATTTGATAAAACCATGGCCAGTTACCAAGCCGGTTCTGAACTTCATCATCAAATACAGCAAACATTAAAAGAGTTTAAACGTTTAAGTGAGGGCCTACAGCCTCTAACTCGCGGATTAAACGAGCAACCTAATATGCTAATTTTTGATAAATCATTACCAGCAGATCCAAAACCAAGGAAGCAATAATGAAATCGTTATTTTTAACTGCAAGTTTATTATTACTATTGGCAGGTTGTAGTTCATCAATACAAACTGCGACACAGTATTACCAGTTTGAGCAGCCTATAGGTGCATCGTCTCGAAAAGTTGCAGATACAGATGCGCAACTAAGAATACAAACTGTTGTACTTAGAGGCGCTTTAAATAATTTGGGCATTGCTATGAAAATAGATAGCAACCAAATTCATGCTGCAAATTATAACCTGTGGGGCGAATCGCCGGATGTAATGCTTACTGCAACAGCCCAGCAAACACTTTTTAATGCTATGCCCAACTGGATGGTAATAAAAGGCTTACCGGTCATTACTGAACTTGATCAACAAACGTTTTATGAGCTTGAATACGAAATTCACCACTTTAATGGCGATATGCAAGGTAACGCTGATATTTCTGGGCTTTGGCGTTTATATTACACACACCCTGAAACAGGCCGACGCCTTATAAGTATTAATAATTTTTCGCAATTGGTCCCTATTGATGATGATGGCTATGATGGCCTGGTTTCGACACTTGAAGCAACATGGCTAAATATAAACCTAAATGTTGCAAAACAAATAGAACAAGCAAGACTTTAATCGTTAAGTGACAATATAATCACGGCGGTTTTATCATCATTGATAACCGCCTTGCCCTTTATTTTAAAGCCCAATTTTAACAACACATTCTGCGATGCTCTATTATCTGGTGATGTTATTCCACACAGTTTTGTAATTCCAAATTCATGCTTATATTGCAAAAGTGCGCTGGCCGCTTCAAAAACATAACCCTTTTTTTCAAAACCGCTTACAAGTGCAAAACCTAAATCAGGTTGCAGTAACGCGGCGCGTTTATAAAACCCAACAACGCCAACCACTACAGCATTATGCAAAGTAATAATGTAAGGCCCAAAGCCTTGGCGTACATGAGAAGCAATAAATGACTAGGGCCTGTTGACCTTTCAGGATTAAAATTTGTTCAATCTAGGGGCGATTTAATCGCGGCGTGAGGTTTATAACCTAGTGGGCTAAGTAAAAACCGAGCAACAAAGAGTTAATTGCCCCTAGGTAGAACCCTTCGGGCAGCGCATGTTTGGCATTTATGCTGTGTTATTGCCTATTTATGGGGAATAACCACACTACATAGGCTCTGCCTTGCCTAAATACCAAACATACTGCTGCAAATTTAACCTCGAAAGATAAACAGGCCCTATAATGTACGACTTGGCATCATCAAGGGTATAGATTGCTTTATCACCAATATGCTCTATGAAACTCGCCTGATTAACTAGCTTAAGTAAAATAGCTGCATCAAGCTCATTTGCATGGCGCAACAACAATCGATTTGTTTTAAATACAGCGTTCAATGTAAGCTCCTCTAAAAAACTTTGTTTTGCATGTAACTTTTTGTTGACTGAAATTAAAAAGCAGATTATTTTTGCGCCGATGTTTTTACAGGCACAACAATAGCGGTTTGCACTCCTTGCACCGTCTGGCGCCAAAGCCAACGCGTTTCACTTAAGCCGCTATTTAACATAACTGTTTATGTGTCTCTCCCTCGCGTACAAAAGCAGTGACTTGGAAGATGATTTTACAACAAACTTATCATCTTCTTTGTTTTTGTATAAGCAGTTTAAAAATTAATACTATTGTAATTTTTATACATGCTTTTAATTTTGTGAATACTTAAATGCTTGAACCTTCTGCGTTAAGTTTACTGCCACCTTTGGTGGTAGTTGTATTGGCTGTTGTATTACGCCGCCCTATTTTATCTTTACTTATTGGTGCTTTAGTTGGTTTAGTTATCGCCGATCCTGCACAGGTACTTACTAACTTTGCGAGTACATCGCTAAAAGTGATGACAGACGAAACCATCGGCTGGCTAATACTTGTATGTGGTGGCTTCGGTGCTTTAATCGCGCTATTAGTGCGCACAGGTGGCGCATCGGCTTTTGGCAAGTTAGCCCTTAAATACACTAAAGGTAAACGCTCATCTTTGTTTATGACCTTTTGTTTGGGTGTAGTTATTTTTATTGATGACTACTTAAATGCGCTTACCGTGGGTGAAACCATGAAACGCATTACCGATAAATTTAAAGTGAGCCGTGAGATGCTTGCCTATGTTGTAGACTCTACTGCCGCACCAATTTGTGTACTTGTCCCTTTATCTACCTGGGCGGTTTTTTTTGGTGGCTTACTTGTAGATAACGGTATTGCAGAAGAAGGCAAAGGGATTGCAGTTTATATCCAAGCCATACCGTACATGTTTTATGCGTGGTTTGCAGTGCTTGTTGTTTTACTTGTTGTGCTGGGTATTATTCCTGCGATTGGTCCAATGAAAAAAGCAGAGCAAATGGCACAAATTGAGCAAGCTCAAGTCGACCCTGCTCAATACAATGACGTTCAAACAGCGGATGAATATGCGGTAAAAGCCGTAGAAGAGAACTTTGAAGATGCTGATCCTAAAGGTAAATTACGTAACTTTTTGGTGCCGATTATTTTACTGGTTGCATTTACTGTTTACTTTGAAATAGACGTATACAAAGGCTTATTAGCAACAATGGCGGTCACTCTCCCGTTTTATGCTCTACAAAAATTAATGAGTGTAAGTGAAATGATTGAACGCATGCTTGATGGCTTTAAAAGTATGATCCCCGCGATTGGTACTGTTATAGCTGCGTTTATATTTAAAGATGTATGCGACTTAATTGGTTTGCCTCAGTTTGTTATTGGCAGCTTAAGTCCTTATATGACCGCTGCATACTTACCAGCCGTGGTATTTATTTCAATGGCTATTTTAGCGTTTGCAACGGGGTCTAGCTGGGGTATTTTTGCTGTATCAATTCCCATTGTTATGCCACTGGCTAATGCGGTTGATGCAAACATACCACTAGTCATTGGGGCGCTATTATCGGCTTCTTCTTTTGGTAGCCAAGCGTGTTTTTACTCAGATTCAACCGTACTCGCAGCGCAAGGTTCTGGTTGTAATTTAATGAGCCATGCCGTTACACAATTGCCATATACACTGATTGCTGCGGCATTAGCTGTTATAGGCTTTTTGATAATGGCTTAAATTTGCTTAAATAAAAACCCCAACGTAGTGATACATTGGGGTTTATTTTTAGCTACATAGATAAAGCTTATTTTTGTAGTTTAATACCATTGTAATAGGCATCAAGCGTTGTGATTTTAGTTTGATTAGGTAAATCGGCAAAGTCACTTTCTATAAACTTAGTCCCGCGTAATTGCACATTTAAACGTGCAGCATTAGGGTTAAGCATTGTTTGCTTGTAGTAGTCTTTTATATCTGCAAGCGTTACTTTTTCAACTTCATCAATCAGCTTTTGCTTAGAATCAAAGGTAAAGTTTTCACGATACCAATCGTTTATCAGTGGGCTCATTTCGTCACTTAAGTTTTTAGGCTGCTCTTTAAGTGATACAAGGGTAGAGTTTTTCAGCTGCTCAAAAGTCTCTTCGCTCATGTTATCAAGTTCAACTGCGTATTCTTTTTTAAACTTATCAAAACGAGCTTGTATTTCTTTTGGTCCTTTAACCGGTGTTTGAATATACAAACCAATTGCTGAGTAATCTTCAATTGGGCGAGCTAACGCACCTACTGCGTATGCAAGTTGCTCCTCAGTACGCATTTTATCAAACGCAACAGTTCTAAAGTGGCTTTGTAATACAGCTGCTTCTGCTTTTTGTTTGTAACCCGCAACAGGGTGAACGGTCATATCAACCACCGCTACATCGGCTACATCGATATCTTTTTGCAGTACCAGTGTTTCGCCCGGTTGTGGCAACCACGCTTTGCTTCGTGCAAATTCACTGCGCTTATGATTACTTGGTAATGTTGCACTTAACTCTTGTGCAATCGCGTCAATATCTTGCTGATCGTAGTTACCGTAACTAAATACACGTAAATCGTTTTGTGCAAACGTAGCTGTTTTTAATTGTGCTAAGTCGGCAACACTCAGTGAGTCAGCGGCTTTAATAAGCGCATCTGTATCAAAGCCACCTGTACGCGTTAGTTTTGAATACTCGCCAAATGCTTGTGCATACGGAAACTGCTTTTGTTGGTTTAGTAAATTACGTTTAAAACGATCTACGGCTTGGTTAAATGCTTGTGCTGTTTCATCAGCTTTTAAGCCGGTTAAAGCTTGTTTAAGCAATACATCTTGCTTATCTGTAAAACCACTCATAGATAAAACAAGGCCATTACTCGGTGCTAAGCTTACACTCATACCGGCGATCGCTGCTTCGGTACTTAACTGACTTTGTTGAATATTATATAAATCGGCCCAAACAGAATAAAGGACTTCTGCTTTAATATCGTTCAAACCGGGTTGAGTATTTATATAAACTTCAACAAGCCCTTTTGGCTGCTCTGCAAATTTTTGACTTGCTTGGCGCCATACTTTTACACCACTTTTATCGTAAGCAAGTTCTGGGTGTTTTTGCTCTTTAAATGCTTGCGTTTTTATTGCAAAATTTTCAGGCAATAAATTGTTTACTGTTGGTAGTGCTAACTTAAATTCGCTTGGTTTTTTCCAGCTGGCAATTTCATCATCGCTAATGTCACTGATGCGGTATTTACCGTCGTAAAAGTGTAGTTGTGAGTCTGTCTCTTCTTGCTGCGATACATACCAAATACGAAGGGTGTCGGCATTTAACTGCTCAAGTACATTGTTTACAGCGTCAGCGTCAAACTTTGCATAATAATAAGGTGCATTAATAGCGTGATTTAACGGATAGTCTTGCATACTTTGTGTAAGTGAGCTTACATAATTAAATTCATCACCTTTTTCTAAAAACTTAAATTGGTTATTAAGGGAAGTACGAATTTCGTTGAAGTACTTGCTATCAACGCCTTCTTTTTTAATTAAATCGATGTACTGCATAATAGTCGCAACTATTTCGTCACGATTTTTCATGCCTTCATCTGTAAGCTCTACATTTACATTTAACGAACCATAGTTGCCATATTGATTTGGTGCAGCTGAAGCTGAAAGCTGAGACACCCATCCTTTATCACGAAGAAGTTGCGCTGGGCTGCCCGGCATTTCATTACTTAGTAAATACGCTACAAATCGGTTTGGTTTAAGTGCAAATTCGCTATTATTATTAGCAATGGTGAAATCAAGTTGCAGCTGTTTTACATCTTCATTTGGTGCATAAAACACGCGTTTTCCGCCAGCGTTATCAAAATCAAGTTTTGCAGTCACTGTTGGTTTTTCGATATTTTTATTTTTTATGTCAGCAAAGTATTTTTGCGCTTTTTGCTCCATTTCAGCAATAGGCAAATTAGAAATAAGCGCAACTTTCATAATATTTGAAGAGTAGTATTTATTATAAAAATCAACCGTTTCTTTATGAAGTGAACTGTTTTCTTTATCGCCAAGGGTTTCTAGGTTACCAATTAAAAAGCGATTAGCCGGGTGATCACCCATCATTTTACGCGCGAGTTTAAATTGTCCAAAAAAGTCCATTTCGCGGCGCATTGACCACTCTGCGTTTACTGCATTTTTTTCTTTGTCTGTGTATTCTGGGTATAACTTAGGCGCTTTGAAAAAGTCAGCAAAACGGTCTAGCCCTTCATCAAACGCGTCGTTATTAATTTTAAACATGTAATTAGTAATATCGAGCCACGTGTAAGCATTGTGCGCGCCACCATTTTTGGTCATAAAATCAGAATACCCTTTTGTGTCTGGGTAGCGATCTGTGCCTAAAAACAGCATGTGCTCTAAATAATGCGCCATACCTTGCTGCGACATCGGGTCGTGCAGTAAACCAACACCAACGCTTAGTGCCGCTGCTGATTTTTCAGCACCTGGATCTGACACTAAAATTACTTCAATGTCGTTTGCCAGCTTAAGTGTTTTATATTCGCGGTTATCGTTAGGACTTACGACTAACGTATCTGATAGTAAAGAGGCCTGAGGCGCCACTGAAACCGAAGCCGTATTTGAACAACCACTTAAAACTGCAAGTGCGATGGCACTAAAACCAATAATCTTTTTCATTTTTTTTCCATTAAAAAGTATTGCGCAAAATAGCGTGCGCCAATTCAAAGCAATATAGTTAAGCTAAACTAACATTTTCAATTAATAACTTTCTACAAAATAACGCTATTTTGTGTAACACATTGTGAAAAATGTCTTCATAATTGGATATTAGTTGGGAGTCTGCCAACCTTGCGAGACTAAAAATCATTCAATATCAAAAAATACGCAAATTCTAAATAATAAGGAAAAACAATGGAAAAAATCATCATACTTGCCATGTTTGCACAAGTTACGCTTTCACTGGTTGTCATGCTCATTATGGGTAAAAGGCGCTTTGCCGCAGCTAAAAATAAACAACTAGATTTAAGTGATTTTAAAACAATGCAGTTAGATAAGGCTGGCGACACTATTAGGGTGGCAGATAGAAACTTTTCGAATCAGTTTGAAATACCAGTGCTTTTTTACGCGGGGTGTTTACTTGCACTGCAACTAAATAGCGCCAGTACACTTGTGGCAATACTGGCCTGTTTATTTGTAGCAACACGTATTGTGCATAGCGTTATTCATTTAGGTGAAAACAACGTACGCGCACGTTTTAAAGTGTTTTTACTGGGTTGTGTTTGTGTGTTTTCAATTTGGCTAGCAATGGTTTGGCGAGTACTATTTTAAATAGCAAAGTTTAATAATAGTAATGTGGACGGCTGGTTTAGGCCATCCACATTAACGTTAATTTTAATTATTTAGCACGTTTTAAACGAGGTACCGCAAGTAAAAAAGCACCTAAAAGCCAAATTAACCCGCCACCAGAACTGCTGCTAGAATCTGTTGATGTGTCAGAATCAATTAACGTATTTTCAGTAACAGTAAGGCCTGCTGCTGAATTAGGATCATCATCCATTACCGCCACATTTTGAATAGTCACTAAGTTAGCACTACTAATTGTTACATCAGTACTTGCACATTGCTCAGCAGTAATATCAACCACGGGTGTTTCACCACAGTGTACTAACGCTGCAATTTTATCTAACGTTGATTGGCTTGCTGCAGTAATTTGTCCAAACACAGTAAAGCCACCATTTTGCGTATCAAGTGCTGCACTATTGTCTGTAATATTAAAAAACCACTGACTTGTTGCGCTATTAGCATCACCCGATAATTTAGCCATCGCAATGGTGCCCTTAACATTAGAAAAAACGGGCTCATTTTCTACAGCAGGCTTTGTAGTAATCGCATCTAGCGAATCAGAAAATGTAAATCCACCACCTTGAATAACAAAGTTACTAACAGAGCGGTGAATTACTGTTTCGTTATATGAATCGTCTTGAACGTAACTTAAAAAATTTGCGACTGTTTTGGGGGTTTGTTGATCAAACAAGTTAATCTCTATGACACCTTGGCTCGTGTTCATTTCAACTATAGTAGCGGTGCTTGTAAAACTTGCTGCAGCAAATGCTGAGCCAAGTAAAAGTTTTTTCATGTTTTATTCCTGTTGTTATATTTTTTAAATAATTAGTTAATGCGTTAACACATTAATGCCATCGGCGATTAAAATCGATTCTAAAGTGTGAGTTGATACAATTAAGACCGTGTTGATAACAAATTAATTACATATGCCATTATTTATATTCTTTTTTGCTATATAAATCTAACTATTTAAAATTAAATCATCTTAAAAGTGTGGTCACTTATTTGTTACCTTAAAAAAAACACAAACAACAGGAATTAACAATGCCACACACTAAACAAACAATTTGCGACTTTGGTTTACACAAAGGTGAACCATACACAAAACTACCGGCGAGCTTTTTAACGTGGATGGTAGGTATAAACCATACTAAGCGGGAATATGCGGATGCAGAGTTAAAGCGTCGCGAAAGTGCCGCCACAAATCGATTAACTGTACCTTCTAAATAAAATGTCAATAAGTACGTTTTTTTAGCATAAAACTAGTTTAAACTACCCGCTTGATAAATTAAGTAGACCTTAATCCATAGGTATTTTATGCGTATAATTATTTTATTTTCGATTATTTTTAGTGTACTTGGATGTACATCTCCTGCTCCTGAATCAACCTCTAACAGTACTCCTACTGAATATTTAACTGTTCTTCATACTAATGATAATCACGGCCGTTTTTGGCAAAACGAAAAAGGCGAATACGGTATGGCCGCTCGCAAAACGTTAATTGACTCTTTACGTAATGACGCCCAAAAGCAAGGTCATGCCGTTTTACTTCTCTCTGGTGGTGACATTAATACCGGTATTCCTGAGTCAGATTTACAAAAAGCAGAACCTGACTTTAAAGGTATGTCGCTGATTGGTTATGATGCAATGGCATTAGGCAATCACGAATTCGATAATCCTATTGATGTTTTGAAGCAACAGCAAAAATGGGTGAACTTTCCTTTTCTATCAGCCAATATATTTGAAAAAGAATCAGGCGAACATGCGTTTGATAGCTATAAAATATTCAAAAAAAATGGCTTAACTATTGCTGTTATTGGATTAACAACAACAGACACAGCTAAAATTGGTAATCCTCAGTATATTGGCCACTTAGAGTTTAAAGACCCTGTTGACGTTACTGCAGAACTAGCTAAAGAAATAAAAGCTAAGTACAACCCTGACATTACCATTGCGCTGACTCATATGGGTCATTATGTTGATGCTAGCTTTGGCATTAATGCACCAGGTGACGTAACACTTGCTCGCTCACTTCCTGCAAACACACTTGATATGATCATTGGCGGTCACTCACAAGAACCTGTGTGTATGAGTGATACAAATGTAAATGACGATAACTTTAAACCTGGCCTTGCCTGTAAGCCAGACCAGCAAAACGGTACTTACATTATGCAAGCCCATGAATGGGGTAAGTATGTTGGTAAAGCTGAGTTTAAGCTTGAAAACGGAAAATTAACGTTACTAGACTACAAACTCATGCCTGTTAATTTGTATGTAGATAAAGTTCAAGCTGATGGCTCTACTAAAGCAGTATTAGCAAACGAGTACATTAAACCAGACCCTAAACTTGAATCTTATTTAGCGGTATACCAAGCTAAAGGCGCTAAACAAATTGAAGGTACCATTGGTGAAGTAGATGCTCGCTTAGAAGGTGACAGAAACAAAGTTCGTTACCAACAAACAAACCTTGCACGTGTAATTATTCAAGCTCAAATGGATGTAGTAAATGCAGACTTTGGATTAATAAGTGGCGGTGGTATTCGCAGCTCAATAGAGGCTGGTAAAGTAAGCTATAAAGATATTTTAAAAGTACATCCTTTTAAAAACCGCATTACTTATATGGATTGGCAAGGCAGTGATTTATGGGATTACTTAAATACAGTAACGAGCTTCCCACCGGATGCTGGTGCTTATTTGCAATACCATAAAATATCGTTTGAGCGTAAAAATAATCAGTTGGTTAATGTTTTGATCAATGGCGAACCGCTTAATAAAAATAAAACATACAGAATGAGTCTAAATAGCTATAACGCATCAGGCGGTGATGGTTATCCTGCACTTACAAATAAAAAAGGCTTTGTAAGTACAGACGAAACAGATGCTAAAGCACTTCAAGACTTTATTTCAAAAAATAGCCCTCTCAAAGCGGCTGAGTTTACCCCTAAATAACCTCTAAGAATAAGAGGAAAGTAATCTAGTTACTTTCCTCTTATTTCAATATTACCCTTTTTAATATTTGCCAGCCCATAACTATGCAAACGAGAACGAGAGCCTTCTCCATAGGCTTTAGGTGGGTAATATAACTCTTTTTCTTCAGGACACTCGCTAAGTACTTCATCTAATGCCGCACGTATCTCACTCAAGGTTTTTTCTAGGCTATTATTAAAATTAGGCCTTTTTCTAACCGTATGACCAAGCTCTACCAACCTATAAAAATACTTGTTAGCGAGCTCTAGAAGCTCCTCAGGTACATCTTTATTATGACTAAGCGCTACATCATCGTTATTTGTACAATACTCTACAAGTGCTAAATAAAAGCATAATGGCTTATTGGCTAAACCCACTTTTTGCTCTGCACTACAACTACTTGATAGTGTTTTATCGTTAAGGTCAACTATAAGCATCAGCGGCGTAGGCTCTGTAATTGACTGATGCTGTGCATTATTAAACTGCTTATTACTTTGTTTAATAAATGCAAATTTTACCCAAAAACTAATCAACACACTTAATACTAAAAATATAAAATAGTAAATAAAATGGCTTAATGTAAAGTGGGTTTGCTGAACGTTAAATACAACTAATACAGGTCCGTTATTAGTGCTCAAACTACGTGTTATTTGGTGTAAGTTTACAGGTGCTAGCATTTCGCCTTTTGGTGCAATAGCAACAACTTTAAGATCGTTCGAATTAATGTAGCTATTTAAGGTTTTAATGTAGCTATTAACCGCATCTTTATTCCCCGAATGCTTTAGCAGCTCATTTGATAAATCAAGTAATGGTAAGTCGAGTGCTATTTGCCTTTCTATCTGCGTTATTTTTTGTTTAGTTACTTGCTGGCTTTTTTGAATTACAGAAATATAAAATACAGAAGATAAAGTTAAAAATAAGCATAGTAAAACAAGTAGTTGTTTATATTTACTCATCACTAACTTCCTCTTTTAAGTTTACTGAGCTAGTACCGCAACTCCAAAACGATTGTGCATTTTGATAATAATGCAAACTTTGATCTTTAGACATATCAAGCAAATTTGCCTGTACTGCACATAATAAATCAGTATTGTTTTGCTGCATTTTTAAATACCATCTTGTTCCAGTAATATTATTACTCAAAGGCGTAATATAGTTTTTTGAAAAACGTTTTTCGTCACTCTCTTTCCAAAACGAAGCAATAATATCTACTTTTCCGTCGGCGAGTAAATCGCGTAATTCGTTATGAGAACTAGCATAAGTGATTTTCAAATTAGCTAAATTTATATCCAGTTCTTTAAACATTTGCTTTGGTAAAATATGCCCTGATCGGCTGGTAGGATAATCAAGCAAACCTATGCGTTTATCTAAAAAATATTGTTTAGTAATTCGAGGTTTTTCTTTAGAAGATATAAAAAAAGCCGTGTAGTCAGAAAAACCAACTACGGGTTGGTAGTTATAGGTCGACTCCGCTTTAAATGCAGCCATAATATTACTTTTAGCCAAAATTAGGTCAGCAATTCCTTTACCAACAAACTCAAAGCTATCTGCCGTTCTATATCCCCAATACCCTTTTACCGAGCCATATTGCTTAGCTACTACGTTATCAGAGCATAACTTTTGTGTTAATAATTTGGCTATTTTTTTTGATTGTGTAAAAACAATTAATTGGCCTTTATTACTTGTAGCAGTTGTTTGACACTCTGTTGAGGTTTCGATCATAACCGGAAAATGTAAATCATCATTGTATACACTAACTTGACCGCAAACCCACGTAACGACCAACAATAGAAACAAAAATGTAACAATTAACATTTTGTGCAACACAATATTTTTATAATTCAAAGCAATGCCACCCAAAAATAGACGATATAGTGTATTTGAACAATTTCGCTTACCTATTACAACAAGTAATTTTACCTATTAAATATAAGAGATTGATTTTAAACGTAATTGAATAAGAAATTATGAATTTTAATAAGTCCTTCCTATCAACATTAAAAATGAGGACAATTGACCGCATTAGCTTATAGCAACCCCATGAAATATTCATTTAGGAAGTTTTAATGCATAACAATATAAAGTACTCGATATCTTCTGCGCTTTTGATTAGTGCGATATTCACAAGCACTAACTCACACGCTTGGGGTCAAAATGGCCACCGTATTGTAGGGCAGATTGCACAATCTCATATAAGCGAAACAACTAAAGCAGCAATTAAACCTTATTTAGATGGTGAGTCACTTGCGCAAATATCAACGTGGCCTGATGAAATGCGCTCTGCTCCTGGCGACTTTTGGCAAAAGAAATCATCTCGTTGGCATTACATTAATGCAGCCCCAGGAAAATCTTTCAGCTTCAATCACGATCATACTAAAAACAAAGAATCCGTAAGTAATATCCTCGAGGGTATTCACTATTCAATGCAAACGCTCACCGATAAAAATAGCACCTTAGATGCTAAACAGTTCAGTTTACGTTTTTTAGTGCATTTAGTAGGCGACAGTCATCAACCTTTTCATGCCGGTCGAGGTGAAGACAGAGGTGGTAACCGTATTAAGGTTTCTTTTTTTAACGAAGAAACAAACCTTCACAGCCTTTGGGATACAAAGTTAGTTGAGAACGAGAACTTGTCGTTTACTGAATACGCTCAATTTATTGATACAAATAACAGCGAATTAATTGCTGAGTATTTACAAAGCTCACCTAAAACTTGGGTTGAAGAATCACACAATTTAGCAACAAAAATTTATAAGTACACCAACGACGAAGTTGGGTACAGCTACATTTATAACAACACTCCAATTGTAAAAACACGCCTACAACAAGCGGGTATTCGACTAGCTGGACTATTAAACGCCTTATTTGACCCTTCTGCAAAAGAGTTAGATACGGCACTAAAAATGACGACTGATAAATAAACAGTATTAAATTTATATAACCTACACACGGGAAATCAACATTATGACTAAGCTTCGCCTTTCGAAATTAACTGGAGCGGTAATTTTAGCTCTAGGTGTTTCTACAAGCGCAATGGCTGCTGATACTTCATCTGCAATGCGTGGTAAAATTACGACGCCTTCAGGTGGCAGTGCTGCAAACGTTAAAATCAAAGTAGTTCACCAACCAACGGGAACTATTAGCGAGCTAACTACAAACGAAAGTGGTACGTTTATCGCTAATGGCTTACGTGTAGGTGGTCCTTACATGGTTATCATCGATTCTGATAAATTTAACGATACAACTGTTGAAAATATCTATCTAAATCTGGGTGAAACTTACCGTTTAAGCTCGCAGCTTGCTCCACGAAACATCGAAAAGATTGAAGTGTCTGGTTATAAGATTGTTCAGCAATCAGGTGGCTCTAGCAGTACATTTGGCTCTGACACTATTGAAAATATGCCAAGCTTTAACCGCGACATTAAAGATATTGCGCGTTTAAACCCACTCGCCAGCATTAATGGTAGTGGTGAGCTAACGTTTGCAGGTAGTAACCCGCGTACCAACGGCTTAACTGTTGACGGTATTGGCCAAAATGATGACTTTGGTTTAAGTTACGGTGGCTACCCTACTTCGCAACCACCTGTAGCACTTGATGCAATTGAGCAAATTTCTGTTGATGTATCTCCGTTCTCAGCCTCTAAAGGTAACTTTGGTGGCGGTACCATTAATGCAGTAACAAAATCAGGTACTAATGAGTTTAAATTTTCTGGCTTTTATGAAATATCTACGCCAGATATTGCAGGTGATGTAGACAGTATTTCTCAAGTATATGCAGATGGTAACCCTGTTTTAGATGAAGATGGACACCGTACATACGTTATTGATCAGGTAGAACCAATTCAAACTGAGAAACGTTATGGCTTTAATGTTGGCGGCCCATTAATCGACGATACTTTGTTTTACTTTGTTAACTACAACAAATGGACAAGTGAACTTGATTTAGATTACGGTTTTGAAGGCTCTGGTGCAACGAATGAATATGATGTAACAGAAGAAAGCTACAACCAATTTATTAATATTTTAAATAATGAATACGGCTTAACCGATTCTCTAGGTGGTGACCCTAAAGATACAAACGAATCATTGCTTGTTAAATTAAGTTGGAATATTAATGATGATCATCGTTTAGATTTCACTTACCAATGGCAGGACGATAAAGACGAAACAAATGTCGGCACTGGCGGTAGTACAGTAAGCTTAGCGTCAAGCCGTTATACTTACGCTACTAAATTCAATAATTTTGCGACAAAATTATATTCAGACTGGAATGAAAACTTCTCAACTGAAATTGGTATCGCTTACAAAGATGTATCATCAAGAAGCTTAACTAACTCTGATATTGGCTTTGTGAAAGTTGAAGAGTACTTCCGTGGTCCAGCTTATGAGTTTGGTACAGATGAATTCCGCCATGCAAATAGCTCATCGACTGAAAACTTAACGCTTACTTTCGATGCCACTTACTTAATGGATGAGCACGAAATTAACTTTGGTATGCAGTATGAATCGCTAAATTTATATAACTTATTTGCATCTAACTCATTAGGTTCTTGGGAATTTGATGACTTCGAAGGTTTTGCAAACCGTGAAGTGGGTAACTTTAGAGGTACATACGACTTTTCTTACAGTAACGCGTACACAAATAACCCAAATGACACTGCATACGATGCGACACGTAACCAATTAGCACTTTATATCGAAGATACTTTTTATGTTGGTGATGATTTAGAAGTAACAGCTGGCGTTCGTTATGAGCGTTTATCATCAGACGATAAACCAACTTTAAACGAAAACTTTTTAAATACTTACGGCTTTAGCAATCAAGAGAATCTTGATGGTTTGGATATAATTTTACCGCGTATTGGCTTTAAATATTATGCAACTGAAGCATTAACCATTAATGGTGGTATAGGTCGATTCCAAGGTGGTATTCCAAACGTTTGGTACAATAACTCTTTCCAAAATGACGGTATTACATTTGTTGAAGCACCACAAAGCGCTATTAATGATTATTACGCCAATAACCAAGCCGATATTACGCAAGTACCTGACGCTATTAAAGACACGTTAGTCCAAGGTGCCGGTAGCACAAACTATGTTGACCCTGATTTTGAGCTTCCATCGAGCAT
Source organism: Pseudoalteromonas sp. SR41-7 (assembly GCF_014163935.1). NCBI lineage: Bacteria > Pseudomonadati > Pseudomonadota > Gammaproteobacteria > Alteromonadales > Pseudoalteromonadaceae > Pseudoalteromonas > Pseudoalteromonas sp. SR41-7. The sequence continues at coordinate 62,940 of NZ_JACJEF010000005.1, forward strand.
AAGAGCTCAAGTTGGTTTTGAATACGAGTTTGACTCAGAACTACTTGGAGAAGGCTTCAAATGGCAAGCAGAAATTGCTTACCATAAAAAAGAAAACGAAGCTGTATGGCATAACACTGCTTTAAACCCAATTGGTGTTGCTGCTGATGGTGAGCGTGTAATTAACGAAAGTATTTATACTGGCGACCTTGCTGATAACTTTGATATTGCAATGACTAATTCATCTGACGATGGACGTTCAATCATTATTTCTACCGGCATTGCAAAAGAATTTGAAAATGGCCTGTATGTTTCTGCAAGTTATGCACACCAAGACGTAACTGAGGCCTCATCGGGTTCATCTTCTCGTGCTCAAAGTAACTACCAATACAACATTACACGTAACCGTAATGAAGACTTTGCAGATCGTGGTTCATACGAAGTAGAGCACAGCTTTAAAATAAACCTAGCGTATAACACTGAATTTTTCAGTGGTTATGCAACTAAGTTTAACGTGTATTTTGAACGCCGCTCTGGCCGTCCATTTAGCTACACTATGGGCATGTATCAAGATAGTGACTTAGGTGATACACGCGACTTTTACTCAAGCTCAGCTTACCTAGCTTACATTCCAACTGGCGCTGATGATCCAAATGTAAATTGGGATGAGTCTGGTTTATCTTGGAATGAATTAGAAACGCTTCTAAATCGTGCTGGTATCTCAGAACGTGGTGAAATTTTAGGCCGTAACTCAGGTACTCAACCTTGGGTTACTACGATGGATGTAAGTATCAAACAAGAAATCCCAGGTTTTGCTGAAGGTCACAGCGGTGAGGTTTACTTCATGGTTGATAACTTCGCAAACTTACTAAACAGTGATTGGGGTGTTGAAAAACGCTTAGGTTTCTCTGATCAAGCTGTTTATGATTTTGGTGGGTTAGATGATGAAGGTCGTTATATAATTGATGGCAAATTTAATGGTGCTGACGTTCGTAACTACAGTCAATACCAAACTAGCTCATCAGCTTGGCAGGCTAAAGTTGGTATTAGCTACAAGTTTTAAGTCTTAATAGGTAAGTAATAACACATTAAGTTATTTGTTAACAAAACCCATTGCAAAATTGTAATGGGTTTTTTGTTTTTCACACCCCAATTTCACATGTTTGTCATAAAGCCCACGTAATATATACCCCGATATAGAGTTATTGCTCAAAAAAACACTCAAATAGACAAAAATAGTACTATTTATTAAAAATATATTGCAGTTGTATTTTATTTGTAACGAATAAATAAGGTACACTAGTAACGGATTTTGAATAAATGAACTTTAACTGTTTATTTTGAAAAATTTTAAAATAAAAATATAAAAATTTAATTAATAACTACACGGGAAAATTAAATGAAAACTCAATTACGCAAAACAGCTCTTTCACTTGCTATTGCAGCATGTGTTGGTGTAAGTGGCGCTGCAATGGCTAACGAAACGACCTCTGCAATTAAAGGTCAAGTAATGGGGCCTAACGGCAACCCAGCAGCCGGCACTAAAATAACAATTTTACACGTACCTTCTGGATCAGTAAAAACAACTGAAGTAAATGACGCAGGTTATTTCACAGCTAAAGGCCTGCGAGTTGGCGGTCCTTATAAAGTAATTGTTGATTCAGATGTATATGCAGACCAAGAATTCAATAACATTATTCTTAATATTGGTAACGATTATCCAGTAAACGTTTCTCTTGAGTCACAATCAAGCATGGAACAAATTGTAGTTTCTGGCGCGCCAATTAGCGCTATGTCTGGTGGTACTGGTCCGGCGTCTACATTTACTCTAACGGATCTTGAAAATACACCAGCTATTAACCGTGATTTAAAAGACATTATCCGTATCGACCCACGTATCACAATTGATGATAGCCGTGGTTCAATTAACTGTGGTGGTGGTAACCCTCGCTACAACAGCTTAACGCTAGACGGCGTTCGTATGAACGATAACTTCGGCTTAAGCTCAAATGGTTACCCTACTATTCGCGCCCCTTTCTCTTTTGATTCAATTGAACAAGTTTCAGCTGAACTTGCACCGTTTGACGTTCAATACGGTGGTTTTACATCGTGTAACATAAACGCTGTAACCAAATCTGGTGGCAATGATGTTCATGGCGCTGTTTTCTACGATTACACTAGCGACTCTTTCAAGGGTGATAAAATTGAAGGTGATGACGTTGATAACGGTAACTATACTGAAAAACGTTACGGCTTCAACGTAGGTCTCCCACTAATTGAAGATAAACTATTTTTATTCACTTCATATGAAAAACTTGAAGGTGTTCAACAGTTTAACTACGATGGTTTAAGCAGTGGCAGTGTAACTGCTGATGATATCTCGCGTATCACAAGCGTTGCTCAAACTGTATATGGTTACGATGTAGGCGGAATGCCTTCAAGTATGCCTGTTGAAGATGAAAAAATCTTAGTTAAACTAGATTGGAACATCAACGAAGATCACCGTGCAAACTTAATCTATAACTACAACGATGGTAATACTGTTTCACAGTCTGATACTGGCTCTAGCCGTGTATCACTATCTAACCACTTTTATGACCAAAGTGCAGAATTCACTTCAGTCATTGCATCTGTTTACTCTGATTGGTCAGATGACTTCTCAACTGAAGTTCGTATTGGTAAGTCTGAGCTAGATGCAACAGTACAATCACTAGATGCAGCAAGCAGCTTTGGTGAAATGCAAATTCGTACCGAAGATGGTGGTACAGTTTATATTGGTCCAGATGACTCACGTCAATCAAATGACTTAGATTACGATACAACTACATTTAAAGTTGCAGGTACTTACTACCTAGATCAACATACAATTACTGCTGGTTACGAGTTTGAAGAGTTAGATGTATTTAACTTATTCGTTCAACATACTGAAGGTGAATACCGTTTCAACAATATTGATGATTTTGAAAACGGTATTGCAAGTGCAATTTTCTACAATAATGCAGCTGCTACAAATGATCCAAACGATGCAGCAGCAAGCTTTTCGTACGCTCAGCATACATTTTACGTGCAAGACGAGTATTCATTCACTGATTTAGATGCAAACATCACGTTTGGTCTACGTTACGACAAATATACAAGTGATGATGTACCTAACTTAAATCAAAACTTTACTGACCGCTATGGCTACAGTAACCAAAGTACATTTGATGGTATTGATCTAATTCAACCACGTGTAGGCTTCCAATGGTACGCTACAGATGCACTTGAAGTACGTGCAGGCGTTGGCTTGTTCTCAGGCGGTAACCCTAATGTTTGGTTATCTAACTCTTACTCAAACGACGGCATTACTAATATTAGTGCAAACCAGTTTGGTGCTATCGACTTGTTCGCAACACCTAATGTAAATAATGGTACTCCAGGATTTGAAGTACCTCAGTCTCAATTTGATGCAGTAGCTGACACTGTAATCGGCTCAGGCGATTCAGTTGCAAACGCTGTTGACCCAGACTTTGAAATCCCATCAGAGTGGAAATACTCACTTGGTGCAACGTACACAACTGAAAACGAGTACGTAATCTCTCTTGATTACTTATATTCAAAGAAAAAAGATGCTGCATTAATGCGTGACATTGCACTTCAAGATTCTGGCGAAACTACATTTGATGGTCGTCCTATATACGAATCAATTGAAGGTCGTGAAAACGAATACTTACTAACAAATGTGAGCGGTGATAGCGGTGATTCATCTGTTATCTCATTAGCGGTTAGCAAGATGTTTGATAATGGTGTGAGCGTTAACTTTGGTTATGCATACACAGATTCTGATGATGTTAACCCAATGACAAGCTCTGTAGCTGGTTCAAACTACGGTAATATTGCTCTTACAGATCCAGGTAACCCAGGTGTTGCTTCATCTGATTACGAAATTCCACATCGTTTTACTATGACTCTTGGTTATACTCATGAGTTTGTTGATGGGTTTGCTACTCGCTTTAACCTATTCGGTGAAGCATATAAAGGCTTACCATACAGCTACACATTTGATGGCAGTGACGGTACCTTCGGTGACTCAAACTGGAATGGTAACCGCCAGCTATTGTATGTTCCACTTGAAAACGATCCTAACGTTGTTTACGACATGAGTGCTGCTGATATCAATGAATTCAATGAATTTATTGCATCAAATGGTTTAGAACGTGGTCAAACAACTAGCCGTAACGCAGAAAACTCTGATTGGTTTGTTAAGTTTAACTTTAAGTTAACTCAAGAGCTTCCTGGCTTTATGGAAGGTCACAAAGGTGAAGCATTCTTCGTAATTGATAACCTTACTAACCTGTTAAACGACGATTGGGGCGTACTTAAGAAAGGTCCTTTCGTAGGCGCTAGCATGATTTCAACATCACTTGATGATCAGGGTCGTTACGTTTACTCTGACTTTAATGCGAATAATGCAAATACATCAGTACAAACTGATGCATCTGTATGGCAAATGCGTGTAGGTGTTCGTTACACTTTCTAATTTAGAACTGTAGCCTAAAACATCTTTTAAAAGCCCACTTTGGTGGGCTTTTTTATGCCTTTAATTTGTTATTTAACTTTTCAAAAATACCCACTAACACTTCGTATTCTTCGTTGGTTAAAGTATTCAGTAATTGTTTTTCCCAATTCAGTGCATCGGGTGCTATTTGCTCATATAAGTTTTGCCCTGCTTTGCTCAGTACAAGTAAGGCCGCGCGTTTATCTTGTGCATTTAACTCACTTTTCACTAAACCTTTATCTATTAAAACTTTTACCACACGCGACACTGTCGACTTGTCCATATTTGCTTGCGTGCATAAATCCTTTGCGTTGCTCTGACCATACTGCGCTAAATTAGCAAGTATTCGCCACTGCGGAATATTTAAACCGTATTTAGTTTGATAAACCTCGGCAAAGTCATTACTTACACGTGTTGCTACATTCGTTAATTGATAAGGTAAAAACGTTGCTAAATCAATTTTCATTTTTAGTTATCCCAGCTTTATAAGGCTTACTTTAGTGTTCATTAATATTTACACGGATGCGTAGTTGCACATTTGATATTAGTCTCACTTGAGAGTATCTTAACTGAAATAAAAATAATATTAAACCAACCCCCTCTCACAGGAGTCAGTAATGGCGACACAATTAAGTTATATGACCGGTTTTGGTAATGAATTTGAAACACAAGCGCTACCCGGTGCACTGCCAATAGGACAATTTAGCCCACAAAAAGTTAAATACGATTTATACACAGAGCAATTTAGTTCGACTGCATTTACGGCTCCTCGCGCTTCAAATCGTCGCACTTGGTTTTACCGCCTTCGTCCGTCTGTAGTGCAAGGTGATTACCAAGCAATTGATAACGGCCTAATAAGAACAGCCCCAATCATTGAAGCCATAACACCACCAACAATGCTACGTTGGAATCCTATTGATATGCCTTCACAGCCTACTGATTTCATTGATGGGTTAGTAACAATGGCTGCTAATGGCAGTGCTAATGGGCAATCTGGTATTGGCATTCATGTATATGTCGCTAATCAGTCAATGCAAGGGCGTTACTTTTGCAATGCCGATGGCGAAATGTTGTTTGTCCCTCAGCATGGTGAGTTATTAATTCACACCGAGTGCGGTAAGTTAAGCATTAAACCAGGTGAAATTGCTGTAATTCCCAGAGGAATTAAGTTCTCAGTTGACTTAATTGATAATACAGCCCGTGGTTATATTTGTGAAAATTATGGCCATGCGTTAGAGCTTGCAGAGCGAGGGCCTGTTGGTGCAAACGGTTATGCCAACGACAGAGACTTTCAATACCCTGTAGCGGCCTTTGAAGATAAAGAGGGTGACTTTGAGCTTGTTTCTAAATTTAACGGTAATTTATTTAGCTGTGAAATTAAGCACTCTCCTTTTGATGTGGTTGCATGGACGGGTAATAGTGCGCCCTATAAATACGACTTATCGCGTTTCAATGTAATGAATACAGTGAGCTTTGATCACCCCGATCCTTCTATATTCACTGTACTAACCTCTCCTTCTGCTACTGAGGGTATGGCAAATGTCGATTTTGTGATATTTCCACCGCGTTGGATGGTAGCCGAAAATACATTTCGCCCACCGTATTATCACCGCAATATTATGAGTGAATTTATGGGCTTAATTGAAGGTGTGTACGATGCAAAAGAGCATGGTTTTGTACCTGGTGGCGCAAGTTTACACAATTGTATGTCGCCACATGGACCTGAAGCCGACGTATTTGAAAAAGCCTCAAACGCTGAGCTTACACCACAAAAATATGAAAACACATTGGCCTTTATGTTTGAGTCGCGCTATATAATTTCACCGACAAAATATGCATTAGAAGGTAAAGAGCGCCAACCAAATTACACCGATTGCTGGCGTACTATTAAAAAACAATTTACAGGTTCACAGGATTAATTATGAAATTATACAGCTACTTTCGCTCATCAGCGGCTTATAGAGTGCGTATAGCGCTTAACTTAAAAGCAATCGATCATGAACTTGCTATTGTTAACCTTTTAAAATCGGAGCAGCTTGGGAAGGAATACTTAGCGACTAATCCGCAAGGCTTACTACCTGCACTTGAAACCGATGATGGTGTTTTAGCACAATCACTTGCAATACTTGAGTGGCTTGATGAAACTTATCCGCAATCGCCATTAATTACAGGGACTGCGTGGCAAAAGTCGCAAATAAGAAACTTAAGCTTTGCCATTGCTTGCGATATTCATCCTGTTAATAATTTACGCGTGCTGAAGTATTTATCAAACGAATTAGGTGTTGATAACGAGGCTAAAAATAAATGGTATCGACATTGGATAGAAGTGGGTTTTGAAAAAATAGAACTGATGCTAAACGAAAATAATGACTACTGCTTTGGTAACCAACCAACACTTGCTGACATTTGTTTAGTGCCGCAAGTATTTAATGCAATTCGTTTTAACGTAGATATGAGCGCTTATCCAAAAATTGCAGCCATTTACGAGCATTGTAATAAATTAGCTGCATTTAATGACGCTGCACCGCAAAATCAACCCGATGCAAATTAAGCTAATTTAGATTAACTTTGTAGCGCGCTATGAATAACCGTAACGTGCTCAATTAAATCTAAGCCCAGATCAGTTAAATATCCGCCATCTGGGCTATCTATAATCCCTTTTTCAAATAAACGTTGCGCTGCGCTAAGTAAGCTTGGCTCTGCGTCTGAATGTAATTTAATACCCTGCATTTTACTGTCGCGAGGAAACTTTGCTAATAGTGTGAATTCTTCGATCATTGTTTGATTAAATTGCATTGTGTGCACCTTTTTATTGTTCTGTGAATAACTAAGTTTATACTTAAAATCACTTTGTGTACTTTACACTAGCACGTTTTTTAGCTTAATGTATTATTTTTAACCCTCCCTATTTAAAGGCTTCTAATGCGTAACTTTTTAATTCTATGCTTTTGTTTTAGCAGCTTATCGTATTCAATACTTAGTGAAGCAACAACGCTAAAAACCCATTCAATTATTGATGCAAACCAGTTTGTAAATGAAGAAGCTAACTGTTGGTACGACAACAAACGCTATAGCGAAGGGGCATTAATACAAGTTCACTCTTTTACACTTTTGTGTGGTGCTAAAACCCCCCAACACAGTAACAGCCAACTCATTTGGCTTAAAATAGATAAGCAAGGTAATGCTATTTACCCAACAGCTCCTAAAACAATCACTGTGAATTAGCGCTAAAAGCTGATTTAAGCTACAATGCATGCAGTTTAAATAAGTAGTATGGCTATGAATAATCAACCTAAAAACCCTTTACATGGGGTAACATTAGAACAAATACTTGTTGAGTTAGAACAACGACTTGGCTGGAGAACACTTGGCGAGCAAGTAAAAATTAAATGTTTTACTGATCAACCCAGCATTAAATCGAGTTTAAAGTTTTTGCGTAAAACGCCTTGGGCTCGCGATAAAGTGGAAGCACTTTATATTCACACTATAAATAATAAGCCTATTCGTAGACCAAAAAGTGCACCAAGAGAAACATCTTCTCAAGCGCCTGATACAACAGGGTTTGTTTGGCCATCAATTAAAAAGTGATGTAAAAAAAGGAGCTAATTTAGCTCCTTTTTTGATTATAACTAACGCGATTTATTGCTCTTTGCAAATCACATTTAATGAAGCCGGCTCAATAGTAATAACTAGTTTTTGAGCGGTTTTAACTTCACCATCTAGTACGTACTTAAGCTCTCCTTCGCCTGTAACCTCTACTCTTTTGGCATTTGTATGATGAGAGTTTATAGCTAAATGTGTTTGCGTTAAGCTACTAAACATCAGCTCTGCAATACTTAGTACTGTGGTTGAATCTTCATTATTTGGTGTTAACCAATTTATATCGAGTAGCCCGTCACTATGATCAGGTTGCCCGCCACCTTGAGCCAATAACGTTGTAAAAGGCGCAGCATTGGCCACAATAAAACTATTAGTACATATTTCTTTTGGCTCATTATCATCGAGTTTTACTTTAAGTAACTGCGATTTTTGCTCGCCAAACGCTTCAAAAAAACCATTTAAATAGGCAAGTTGCCCCGACTTATTTTTCGACTCTCTATCTGCTTTTTCTATCATTGATTGCTCAAAACCAATACCCGCGAGCAGTAGTACTAATTCATTATTACAATAAGCAGTATCTATTATGCTTGTTTGACCATCTATAATTAAGTCACAAGCCTGTTCAACAGGAATAAATTTAGAGGTAATACCCATCAATACATGCGCAAGGGCGTTTGCAGTCCCCATAGGGATGATGCCTAGTTTACATTGTGTATTTACAAGTACGCTTGCAACTTCGGCCACCGTACCATCTCCCCCGCATGCGATAATAATATCCGGATTTTGCGCAATTTCCTGTTTAGCCAGCTCAATACCGTTAACTTCTTTTGTAGTAGTGAGTACTTTCAGATCGTAATAATCCGATAGCCGCGCAACAATTAAGTGCTCTTTTTCTTCCCATAATCGTGTACCAGATACAGGGTTTGCAATTAAAACGGCTTTGTTTTTAATCAGTAATTCGCCTTTTTTATGTCGCTTAGCTAAATGGCGAAGTTGATGCTTATTTAAATTTGCGGTTTCGCGGGTTTCTTTTATTTGTGCAAGTACTTCATGCACATCTGCATTTTTGTTTTGGCTCAGTAAATAAGCCGCCATGACAAAAACAGAGCGCCCACGCCCTAAAGCACAATGAACGACTACGCGATGGTCTTCTTTAATATGGTGATGAATCCAATTAATAGCCTGATTTAACTGAGAATGGGTAGGAATACTATGATCGAGCACCGGAATGTTTAAATAATTAATATTCTCTTGTGTTGAACTCCACTCGAGTCCGTCGAATTCACACGTAACATCTAAAATCGCCGTAATCCCGTTATCTTTTAATGTGTCTATATCTGAGGGAAATAATCGGCAAGCTAAAAATAGGTTTTCGTTTATTTGTTGAATTGGCGGCACTTTATCGCGCTTACGTGACCAGGCATTATAAATTTGCACACCGAATAAAAATGGCACAAACGCCCACCGTATATAAAATGGGATCACCCCATTTTCACGCTTTCTAAATATTTTTGCTGTATTAAAAATATACGCGGTACTCACTAATAAAAGTGACAGCGCAGTCCAATAAAAAACAATAGCAAAATAGACAGAGTTCACTTCCCAACCAATAAAAATAAGCAGTAGTGCTAATAGTAAATAACTAATTGCAGCCCACATAGTCTCTCCTTTGTGAAAATAATGCCGATTTATAATCTTAATTTAAACGGCTTTAAGTAGTCTTTTGCAAATATCACGCCATATAAATGCCATTTAAAATTCAAACGCGAACAATAGGCCATTGATATATATAGTAATTAATAAACTAAAATCTACTACAGACCGCTCTTTGTGCATTTTTTACAAACATGTGAATAAATTATACTTACACGTCTAAATTTCAAACACTGACCGATTATTGCTTGTACTTACGTATAAAGCAGCTAATCTAAAAGGCAATTAAATTTTTTTGCATCCAAATCACACCCTCAACCGTTTACTCAATGATAATAAGAAAAACAGGACCCCTATGGATAACGATGATTTACTCCCTCTTTTGTGCGCAACAGCACAAGGAGACAAAAATGCTTTCTCAAGTTTATATCAACAAACTAGCGGCAAACTTTTTGCTATTAGCTTAAATATGCTCACTAACAGGGCTTATGCAGAAGAGGCACTACAAGACGCTTTTATAAAAATTTGGCATAACGCATCTGAATATAACGCCTCTAAAGGCACCGTTATTAGTTGGATGATAAGTATAGTCAGATATAGAAGTCTTGACTCACTGCGCTATCACAAAGTACGAAAAGAGCAGTCGTTAGGCGATGACGAATATGAAAATGAAAATGAAAATGAAAGTGTTGACGTTAATTACGATGAAGAAACGAAACTGGTCAATTGTATCGAACAGCTTGAGCCGCAACAAAAACAAGCTATTCACTTAGCTTATTATAAGGGGCTGAGTCATAGCGAGTTAGTGGATCATATAGAAACGCCTTTAGGTACAGTTAAAAGCTGGATCAGGCGTGGGCTTATGCAGCTACAAAGGTGTTTAACATTATGAATTATAATAAACCCGAACTATTAGACGCGCTTGCTGGGCAGTACGTGCTTGGCACACTTAGAGGGCTTGCCCGTAAGCGTTTTCAGCGTCTGTTACTTAACTCAAATCAAGCACGTGAAGCAACAATTATGTGGGAGCAAAACCTAAATAACTTGGCCAGTGCTATTACACCACAAACGCCACGTGACGATGTATGGATAAATATACTACAGCGTATTGAAAACCAAATACAACCCACCAAAACGGTGATACATACTAAGCCTTCTATTTGGCGTACATGGTCTTTTGTTGCAACAGCTGCATGTATTGTTTTAGCCTTTTTGATTATTCAACCTTCTACTAATGTTGTTCAAACACAACAAATTGCCTTGGTTCAAAATCAAGACAAGCAATCATTGTGGTTTATTGATGTAAGCGAGCAAGGGCTTTCAATTAAAGCCAGTAGCCAATTGGTTGCCCAAACCAATAAAGATTACGAGCTGTGGATGATTTTAAAAGGGCAAGATACACCTATTTCATTGGGTTTACTGCCCAAGCAAGGTAGCAAGATATTATTAAAAGATAACCGTTTTAACGCAAGTGATATTGCATTACTAGCAGTGAGTTTAGAACCTATTGGTGGTTCACCAAATGGATCACCAACCGAGGTGTTATACACTACAGAACTTATACTCCTGTAGCTCTACTTTTATAGCCTTTTATTAGCTGCTTACATTAAGCAGCTAACCTTTCCTTAAAGTTTTTAACAAAAAATAAAAACATTTTAACTTTTTTGCATCCATACTGAACTCTCACCCGTTATTAACTACGACTTCAATCAAAACTAAAGGACAAAGTCATGAAAGCTTTAACTCCATCAATACTCGCAGTAGTAGTATGCAGTACGTTTATAAGTGCACCAAGTGAAGCGTCTAGCCACAGAGAAGCGCCAAATATAAGCCGTTTCCCGACTTTAGATTCTACCGATTTTTATGTATTTAATAGTTACGAGCAAGGTCGTGACGATTACGTCACATTAATTGCTAATTACATCCCGCTGCAAGATGCATACGGCGGTCCTAATTACTTTGCAATGGACCCAGATGCTACTTACAGCATTCATATAGATAACGACGGCGATGCTGTTGAAGATATTACATTTGCGTTTAACTTTAAAAGCATGCTTCCTAATGATAACCAAGGTGTGCAATTAACTGTTGGACCTGAAGGTAATCAACGCACCGTGTCTGTACCGCTTAAAAATGTAGGCGGTGTATCTGCCGGAGATAACAGCGCTGCAAATTTTAGCGAATCATACACAGTAAGCATGATAAGCGGCGCGCAGCGTACTGGCGAAACAACGCTATTAAATAACACTGCATCAAACTCCAGCACATTTTCTAAACCGCTTGATTATGTGGGTAATAAAACATTTGGTTCAATGAGCGATTATCAAACTTATGCTGACCAATTTGTGTATCAGGTTTCAATTCCTAACTGTGAGAGCATGGCACAAGTTTTTGTAGGACAGCGTAAAGACCCGTTTGTAGTTAACCTAGGTAAAACATTTGATTTAGTAAACTATGTACCTGTAGAAGGTGATAGCGCCCCTGGTGCTGGTGACGGCGGTGGTTTTCCAGGTGGTATAACGCAATCAGCTGATAATGACGACCTTGCAGATAAAAACGTAACATCAATCGCTATCGAAATACCTAAAAGCTGTATTGTCGGTGAAGGTAACGGCGTAATAGGTTCGTGGACAACAGCAAGCTTACCTCAAGCACGTGTATTAAACCCCAATGCTAAATTTGCTAATAATGCGGTAAACGGTGGTGCATTAACTCAGGTTTCACGCCTAGGTAGCCCGCTTGTAAATGAGCTTGTAATTGGCATTAAAGACAAAGACACATTTTCTACTGCGCACCCTAAAGACGATGCACAATTTTTAGATTATGTATCTCACCCAGCACTACCTGAGTTATTAAACATTTTGTTTAAAGATGCTGTTAATACGACCCTTGACGCAAACTTAGAAACTCTGGCACCCACTAACTTCCCGCGTACTGATTTAATCACTGCATTTTTAACGGGTTTTGCAGGCGTTAATCAGCAAGCAACTGTAACACCTTCGGAAATGCTGCGTTTAAATACAGGCATTGCAGCAACAGCGCAAGCTGATCAATCTGCATTTGGTGTAGCGGGTAATGATTTAGCCGGCTTCCCAAATGGTCGTCGCCCGGGTGATGATGTGGTTGATATTGCACTTCGTGTTGTGATGGGTCGTTTATGTCATCCGATTCCTGTAAATGGTGAAGACACTGATTTAGGACTTTGTGCACCAGAGGATGCTAATACAGGCACAGTGCCATTTACAGACGGCGCACCTATTGATGCAACAATGATGGACTCAACATTCCCATACCTTGCAACACCACTTGCTGGCTCTAAATAAGGAGTAAAATAATGCGTAATTTAAAAACTACCCATATTTGTGTTCTCCTCAGTGCATTAACATTGGGAGCATGTAGTAGCGATGATGATAAAAAACAACCTACACCGGTTGTAAACACCGCACCTACAGCAAGCGATGCAATGCTAACAACACAAACTGAAGTAAGCATTACCGATATGCTTAACGCAAGCGATAATGATGGCGACTCACTTACTTACTCGTTAACAAGTGAGCCAATGCTCGGTACTGTTAATGTTGACAGTGATGGTAACTTTACTTATACACCTAATAAAGAAGCAACAGGTTCAGATAGCTTTATGTTTGGTGTAAGTGATGGCGTTAATTCGCAAGTTACTGCAACAGTAAGTATTACGATTGAGGCGCTGCAAGTTGACTTTGCTCAATTTGCAACCGATGCATTTAACCAAGCGCCAAATGCAGAGCCGTTAACTGTTAATGGTCGGGTGTTTACAAACACTGATACCGATGTTGATGGATTAATTTCTACAAGCGGTAACTAACCAAGTCATTAAGCTGACAGGCCATGGATGGCTTTTTTTCAAAGGATATTTATAATGCATTTATCAGTACTTAAACCCCTCACTATTATTGCTATTTGCTTAACCTCTTTCGCGGTGAGTGCGGCTCCTTATACTCCAAAAGATGACGCAGTTATTGCTAACAGTAATTCAACGCTTAGTGCTTCTCTGTCTGTTGAGGAAATAAATACATTAGTCACTAACAGCCAATATGTAGGCCAAACAGAGCGTTTACAGGGGCTACTTAAGACCCGTTTAGCCCAGCTATATAAACAAACACCCTCATCTCAAATTGGTTACTTATATGCTCGTGTTTTACAAAAAGAGCACCTTTTTGACGAAGCAATTAACGTTGCCAACAACGTTTTGATTACCGAGCCAAAGCACAGTAATAGCCATTTGTTACTGGCCAATATATTGATGACCCAAGGTGAATTTACAAAGGCAAAACAACACTGTGTTGCCTTGATTGGTCAAGTAAGTACCATTACTGCTAGCACTTGTGTACTAGACGTACAAAGCCAGCATGAAAGCGTTTTAGACAGCTACCAAACATTAGTTAAAATTATAAACAATAATCAAACTAGTTTAGCTACAAACCATGTTTTAAGTGAAATGAGCTACCGTCTAAGTAACTACAAGCAAGCTTTGTCTCACTTACAAAGCGTAGATTTAGTTCAAGCTCCTGTGAGCCTCATTGTGTTATGGGCCGATATTCAAATTGCGCTAAATCAACCTCAACAAGTATTAAATACATTAAGCGTACTGCTTCCAGATAAAAGTAATTTAGAAGATGCTATTTTACTAAGGCTTTCAATCGCAGAAAAAAAACTAAATAAACGCGATAAAAAATGGCAAAATGCAATGGCGCAAAGAGTTACGCTACGAGAGCTTCGTAAAGATTCTTTTCATGCAAGTGACTTAGCTAAATATTACCTTGATGTACAACCAAATCGCGAAAAAGCACTTTACTGGGCTCATATTAATTGGCAGCAGGCTAAAATGAGCACCGATGAGCAATTACTTATTCAAGCAAAAGCGATGCAACGAGATACACTATGAAAACGCCTTATCTATTTATACTCACTTTAATGCTGTGCATTTTTTCAACTTACAGCTTTGCCCATCAACTAAGTACAAGTTATATAACCTTAAATAGCGAAAACAATAACGACACCAGCAAAAATCTATACACGGGTACTTGGCAAATAAATATTGCCGACTTAGAGCACGCAGTGCCTCTGGATTTAGATAAAAACGGCCAAATTTCGTGGACAGAAATAAAAGCAAAACGCAGCTCAATTAATAACTTCATTAAAGAAAATTTAAATATCACGCAAAGCGCGCAAATATGCCCTTTAAAAAGTGAAGGTATCTATCAGCTAGATAACCATTTTAACCAACCTTATTTGGTTATTCCGCTGCAGTTTAGCTGTGATGACAATGAAGCAATCACCCTTTCCTATTCCGCTTTTTTCAAAACTGATGCTAACCATAAATCCATCGTAAATATTAACGGTGTATCTCGTGTATTTAATATCAATGAGGCACAACAAACGTTCAGCTTTGAACAAACAAGTTATTTAAGTACCTTTAATCAATACGTTTACCAAGGTGTTTTACATATTTGGATTGGTATTGATCATATTTTATTTTTAATCGCTTTGTTACTTACCTGTGTTTTAAAACGCAGCAATAAAGCATGGCAAGGTATTAGCTCTAAAAAACACATTATTAAACACACAGCATGGATAGTAACCGCGTTTACGCTTGCGCACTCTATTACGCTTACCGCCACCGCTATGAACCTTGTATCACCAAATAGTCGCTGGGTAGAGCTTGGAATTGCTATATCGGTTTTATTTGCAGCATTAAATAATGTGTGGCCGTTGGTACTTCGTTTAGGTTGGCTTACTTTTGCTTTTGGTTTACTACATGGGATGGGATTTGCGAGCGTACTTGGCGAACTTGGCCTGTCGAGCGACTATCAACTGCTCAGTATATTGGCGTTTAATTTAGGCGTCGAAATCGGTCAACTTAGTATATTACTGATAGCCTTACCAATACTCATTTATGTACGACACTACACTTGGTATAAAAAATGGTTAATGCCAATGGGCTCCGTTGCTATCGCAATTGTTGCACTTCAGTGGTCAATCGAGCGTTTTTAAATAGTATAAATAAAAAAGCTAGCCAAAATATTGGCTAGCTTACTTTTTAGTTATTTACTTTGAGCGTTACTGCGCTTTATCAAATGGCATCAGTAATGTTTTCATCGCAGGGCGAAGCGCTATGAGTACCGTTTCTTCGGTTAGCTCAGGGTAAAGTAACTTTCTAAGTAATAACCCTGCCATCATCGAAAAAATAACATTAATTCGGCTTTCAAGTTCACGCTCATCAATGTCTTTGAGCGCACTTCGCTCGCTTGTTAAAAGCTGCCTCATGCGCCCTCTTGCTTGAATATCGGTTTCACGCAAAAGAGTAGCAACTTTAATATTACGACCCGCTTCTGCCATCATATCTAAATCAATAACACACGAGCCTGTATCCATGTGTCTTTGCACGCCAATATTTAAGCCATCTAAAAGAGCCGCCAAAACATCACCAGGGTGATCTTCAAACTTTTGAAAGATAGAGAACATTTCTTCCATGTCTTTTTCAATAATGCTTTCTATAATCGCTTCTTTGCTTTCAAAGTAATTATAAATATGCCCTGCACTCATCCCTGCCGTTTTAGATATTTCTGCCATACCTGCACCGTGGTAACCTTTACGGCGAAAACACTCTGCAGCAGCTGTTAAAATTTGCTCACGCCTAGCAAGTGCTATCGCGGGATCTGTTTGCCTTTTTGCTTTAGGCTTCATGTTCAACTCCACTACCAAGTCATAAACTCAGTAAAGCAAGAGCTATAAATAGTCTCGCCATATAAATATGTAATGCGGCTTTAAAAGCCGCAAATATTATTTCTCTTCCTGAGTTGTTTCACTGGCTACATTCCATCCGCCACCAAGCGCTTTGTACAAGTTAATTTGACTCGCAAGATACGCTTGCTGACCCGCAATTAACTGCTGCTGCGCGCCGTACCACGTACGCTGAGCATCAAGTACTTGCAAGTAGCTATCTGCGCCTTTTTCGTAACGCATTTTTGATAAATCAAACGTGATTTGTCGACTACTTATAAGCATATCAAGGGCACTTAATTGCTCTTGGTAACCTTCTCTATCAGCAAGTGCATCGGCAACTTCGCGAAACGCATTTTGAATTTTTTGCTGATACGTTGCCACTGCAATTTCTTGATCTGCTTTTGCTACATCAAGATTTGCTTGGTTACGTCCCATATTAAAAATAGGTAAGCTAATTGTCGGCACAAAGCTCCATGTCCCAGAGCCTGAATCAAACAAGCCACTTAAGTCACTTGAAGCAGACCCCGCGTTGGCTGTTAAGCTTATGCTTGGATAAAACGCCGCTCGAGCAATACCAATATTGGCATTAGCAGCAAGCATTAAATGCTCAGCGGCTTTAATATCAGGGCGCTGTGATAGCAGATCAGACGGTAAACCAACGGGTACTTCTGGCATACTGATCAAGTTAGTCAGGTCTTTATTAGGCAGTAAATCAGCTGAAACAGATTTACCTACTAATAAATCTAAGGCACTTTTATCACGCTTTAACAAACGTTTGTACGTTGCTATGTCTACTTTTGCCGTAGCAACTGTGCTTTTAAGCTGCTCAAGAGTAATTGAAGACGTCGCACCTAAATCAAAGCTTTTTTGCGTAAGCGATAATGACTCTTGCTGAGAGGTAAGCGTTTCTTTTGCAAGCTCTAGCAGTTGCAAATCAGTTGCATAATTTAGCCACGCATTTGCCAACTCTGAAATTAAAGACACCTGCGTGCTGTATTGGCTAAGCTCTGTAGAGTATAAGTTTTGCAGTGCTTGCGCTGATTGATTGCGTACTTTGCCCCAAATATCTAACTCGTAAGAGGTAATACCCACTGTTGCACTGTATTGCGAGCTAATAGCTGCATCGCCAGTACCTGATAAGTCAGCCGGTAAACGCTGGCGCGTACCAGATGCATTTAAATCAAGGGATGGATACAAAGCAGAGTCTTCAATTTGATATAAACCACGCACACGCTGCACATTAAGCACTGCAATTTGCATGTCTTTGTTATGCTCAAGGCTTTGACTAATTAACGTTTGTAGTTTTTCGTCATTAAAAAACTGCTGCCAATTTAATTGCTGCGCAGCGGTTTGCCCAGTATCTGATGCATAAGCATCAGATACTGGTAGAGCAAGGTCTTTTTGCTCAGGCGCTAATTGGCAACCACTTAGCACCAATAAAGCAATTGCACTTAGGCTGAATGTTTTAATGCTCATTCTGCGCTCTCCTTCGTAGTCTCTTTAGCTTTGCCAGGAAATACACGGCGCACTAACACAAAGAATAACGGTACAAAAACAACAACTAATATTGATGATGCAAGTGTGCCGCCAATAATCGAAATACCTAACGCATTTTGCGCACCAGAACCCGCGCTTGAGGCAATAGCAAGCGGTAAAACACCACAAATAAAGGCCATCGAAGTCATAAGTATTGGACGCAAACGTAGGCGAACAGCTGCAATAGCCGCATCAACTAAGCCAAGCCCTTCTTCCATTTTATGAATCGCAAACTCTACAATCAGTATCGCATTTTTAGATGCCAAACCAATGGTGGTCAACAAACCTACCTGCAAGTAAATATCGTTAGATAAGCCACCGCCAAGCGCTGCCATAATCGCACCAAATATACCCAGTGGTACAATCATCATTACCGCAAATGGTACCGACCAACTTTCATAAAGCGCGGCTAAACATAAAAATACAAACAAGAGCGATAAGCCATATAATAAGGGTGCTTGACCACTACTTGAGCGCTCTTGGAATGAAATACCGGTCCACTCAGACGAAATACCATTAGGCAGCTGTTTAACTAATCGCTCCATTTCATCCATTGCTTGTCCCGTGCTGTAACCTGGCGCTGCACTACCTTGAATCTCCATTGCTGAAAAACCATTGTAACGCTCTAAGCGTGGTGAACCGTATGTCCAAAACGAGCTAGCAAAAGCTGAAAACGGCACCATGTCGCCATTATCATTGCGCACATACCACTTGTTTAGATCCTCAGGCACCATACGCGATTGCGCATCACCTTGTAGGTATACTTTCTTCACGCGACCACGGTCTATAAAGTCATTTACATAACTACTCCCCCAAGCAGTGGCAAGCGTGCTGTTTATATCGCCTTGTGAAACACCAAGTGCTTCAGCTTTTGCTAAATCTACATCAAGTTGAAGTTCTGGCATGTCTTCTTGTCCATTTGGACGTACGCCCGCTAAAATTGGGCTTTGGCTCGCCATACCTAATAATTGGTTTCTTGCCGCTAATAAATCATCATGTCCAAGGCCAACACGGTCTTGTAAAAAGAGAGTAAAGCCATTGGCCGTACCCAGCTCAACAATTGCAGGTGGCGGAAAGGCAAAAACAAAGGCTTCTTTTATTGTTGAAAAGTAGCCCATTGCTTTACCTGCAACCGCTTTAACAGATAAATCATCTCGCTGACGCTCATCCCAATGCTTAAAGTTAACAAACGCAATCGCTGAGTTTTGGCCAGAACCTGCAAAACTAAAACCAGTCACGGTAAAAATACCGTTTACTGCTTCGGATTGATCATTTAAGAAATGGTTCTCTACTTTTTTAACAACCTCAAGTGTTTGTTGTGTTGTGGAGCCTGCCGGTAATGACACTTGGTTAAACAAAATACCTTGGTCTTCGTCAGGCAAAAATGCCGTTGGTAAGCTTGAGAATACATAAACCATGCCGCCCACAATCACGCCATAAATAAGCAGATAGCGCTTAGAGTGCGTAAGCATACGGCCCACAAAACTTTGTGCACCTGAGTTTGTTTTATCAAAACCACGGTTAAAGCCTGTAAAAAATCGGCCAAATAGCGTGTTATTGTTATGTACATGGCTTGGTTTTAAAAGCGTTGCACATAATGCTGGCGTTAAAATAAGAGCCACTAAAACAGATAACCCCATCGCCGATACGAGTGTTATAGAAAACTGACGATAAATTATACCGGTAGAGCCACTAAAGAATGCCATTGGTATAAATACCGCAGAAAGTACCATGGCAATACCGACCAACGCGCCTTTAATTTCATCCATAGATTTACGCGTAGCTTCAAGTGCCGAGAGTTTTTCCTCGGTCATTAAGCGCTCAACGTTTTCGACTACAACAATCGCATCATCCACAAGTAAGCCTATGGCAAGTACCATCGCGAACATGGTTAACGTATTGATTGAATAACCAAAGGTGTACAAAATACCAAACGTACCAAGCAATACCACAGGCACGGCAATGGTCGGAATAAGCGTTGCTCGGAAGTTTTGTAAAAACAAATACATGACGACAAACACTAAAATAATCGCTTCAATAAGCGTATGAACTACTTTTTCAATTGATAAAGATACAAATGGTGTGGTGTCATAGGGTACAACTACATCTAACCCTTCAGGAAAATAAGGTTTTAACTCTTCAATTGCGGCTTTAACGCCTGCCGCTGCATCAAGTGCATTCGCGCCACTGGCCAATTTAATACCTAAACCCGAAGCAGGTTGTCCATCGTAGCGTGCTACAACACGGTAGCTTTCGCCACCCAACTCTACACGTGCAACATCCTCAAGGCGGACAAAAGAGCCATCAGGATTTGTTTTTACTAAAATATTCTCAAACTGCTCGACCGTTTGTAAACGACTTTGCGCTGTCACCGTTGCATTAAGTTGCTGACCATCAACGGCAGGCATACCGCCAAGTTGACCGGCAGATACTTGTGCATTTTGCGCACTAATTGATGCACTAATATCAGCAGGTGTAAGCTTATAATTTTGTAACTTTGCAGGGTCTAACCAAATTCGCATAGCGTATTGTGAGCCAAATAATTGCACTTCACCTATGCCTTCAACACGTGAAACAATATCTTGCACGTTTGATGATACATAATCACCAATATCGATGTTGGTCATACTGCCATCTTTAGACACAAAACCTAATACCATCAAAAAGTTACGCGCAGACTTTGCAACAACGACACCTTGCCTTTGTACTTCTTCAGGTAAAAGTGGTGTTGCTGTCGCTAATTTATTTTGCACTTGAACTTGTGCAATATCAGGGTCTGTTTCGGCGCTAAACGAAAGAGTAAGCGTTGCTGAACCGCTCGACTCAGACGTTGATGACATATAAAGTAAGCCATCAAGCCCTTTCATTTTTTGCTCTATAACTTGCGTAACCGTATCTTCAAGCGTACGTGCAGATGCACCAGGGTACGTTGCCGTGATACTAATTGCTGGCGGTGCAATTGACGGATACTGTGCAATTGGCAAGCTTTGTATAGCCAAAATACCTGCTAGCATCACTACAATAGCGAGTACCCAAGCAAATATCGGTCTATCGATAAAAAATCGTGACATTAAAACTCTCCGTTATTGAGCTTGATCGGCTTTAGCAGACGATTGAATTTCAGATGGGTTCACAGGTGCACCAGGGCGGATTTTTTGTAAACCTTCAACTATTAACTTATCGCCATCACTTAAGCCATCAGTAACAAGCCAATCAGAACCAATAGTTCTATCTACTTTTAATACGCGGCTTTCTACTGTGTTGTCTTTACTGACAACCATTGCTGTTGGTTCGCCTTTTGAATTACGGCTAACGCCACGTTGCGGTACTAAAATCGCATCCGCTTTAACGCCTTCAACAATAGATGCACGTGCATACATGCCTGGTAATAATAGCTTTTCAGGGTTAGGGAACTTAGCGCGCAAAGTTACAGAGCCGGTACTTGGGTCAACAGTCACTTCTGAGAACTGCAACGTTCCTTTGTGAGAATACGCCGAGCCATCTTCCATTATTAATTCAACATCTGTTTGGCTGTTTGCATCAATACCTAAACGGCCAGATGCAATCGCTTTTTTAAGTTGCGTCAACTCATTGCTCGATTGTGTTAAATCGATATAAATTGGATCTAACTGAGTTACTGTAGCAAGTGCTGTACTTTGATTGGCACTTACAAGTGCACCCACTGTTACGCTTGATTTACTAATTTGACCACTAATAGGGGAAGACACATGGCTGTAATCAAGGTTAATTTGTGCTGATTTTAACTGCGCTTTAGCCGTTAATAATTCAGCATTTGCTTGTTTGTACGCAGCATCCGCTTCGTCAAAATCTTGTTGGCTCACTGCTTTGATTTTTAAGAGTTCGCCGTAACGTGATGCTTTTGATTTAGAGCTGGCGATGCTTGCCTCTGCGCGTGCAACGCTCGCTTCACTTGCTGCTAAGTCTGCTTCAAATGTAGCTGGGTCTATTTGATACAGTGCTTGGCCTTGCTTAACCTCTTTACCTTCGACAAATAAACGAGATTGCACAATACCACTTACTTGTGGGCGAATTTCAGCAATTTGAAATGCACTGATACGCCCAGGAAGTTCTTTTTTGAGAGTAAGCGCTTGGCTTTTTAATGTCAGTACACCCACTGGCACAGCTTGAGGAGCTGAAGCTTGTGAC
The DNA here is from genome assembly GCF_014163935.1 of Pseudoalteromonas sp. SR41-7. Classification (NCBI taxonomy): domain Bacteria; kingdom Pseudomonadati; phylum Pseudomonadota; class Gammaproteobacteria; order Alteromonadales; family Pseudoalteromonadaceae; genus Pseudoalteromonas; species Pseudoalteromonas sp. SR41-7. Next base: position 85,177 of record NZ_JACJEF010000005.1, read on the forward strand.
TGCTCAGCAGCCTGATCACAACCAGTTAAAGCAACAGAACCGACGAGGGCTGATAATACAAATAAAGCGATGCGGGAACGCTGCATGTTAAATACCTTTTAGTTTAGAGTGAACGATCATTCTAAATTAAAATGCGCTGATAATGAATCTTAATAAGGAGAAATTTACACAAACTTACACTATTGAATACAATATACGCCTTAGGTAGCATTTAATGTTAATTTGATGAAAATAGAATCAAAGCTGTTTGAAAATAAAGCAATTAAACAGATTGAAATAACCACTCATTTTAAGCACAGAACTTTTAAATAGGCACAAAAAAGCCAAGCAAAAACAGCTTGGCTATTTATATAAACGACTATCTTACTTTTTTAAAGGGGGTTGTCGTTCTGTGGATTAATAACTCTTGAAACTAACAACTGCTCTACCCTAATTCCCTCTACATCAACAACTTCAAACTTAAAGCCTGAAAAAGTTAAATGCTCTGCACGTTTAGGGATTCGCTTCATACTGTAAATTAAAAATCCAGCGACAGTTTCATAGTGCATCTGATCAGGAAATTCTTCTATATCAAGTACCTTTGCTAAATCGGTAATTGGAGTTAACCCATCTACAAGCCATGAATTTTTATCGCGCTCTATAATTAATTCATCACCTTGATGAGTAATTAAATCCCCCATAAACCCTTTCATTAAGTCTTTAACCGTTACAATACCTACCGAAAGCGCGTATTCGTTTACGACAACAGCAAATGGCTTTGCTGCGCTTTTAAACGCATTTAAGGCTTCTGATAGGCTTAATGTTTCCGGTAAGTAAAAAACATCTTTATCAATCAGCTCATCGTTTATATTGGCGGCTTCGCCTTTTAGTACTTGTCGTAAAATATCTTTAGATTCAACAGAGCCATGCAATTTATCTAAATTTCCTGACACTACTAAAAAGTGATTATGAGGGTGGTCAATAATTTTGGTCGCAATATCATGGCTAGATTCGTTTAAATCAAAATAGACAATTTGGTCGCGTGGCGTCATTACGCTTGATAAAAACCGCGCTTCTAGGTCAAACACATTACCAATGAGTTCATACTCTTGCTTTTGCAAACTACCATATGCAGCACCCGCTTCCATCATGGCAACAATGTCCTCAGTTGTAACGTTGTCTTCTCGCTCAGCGGGCACTTTAAATAAGCGCAGCACAAAGTTAGTTACCCCATTAAAAAACATCACTAGCGGAGTTAAGGCAAAGGTTACCCAGCGCATTATTGTAACGACTCTAACAGCGACAGCTTCTGGCATGATCATCGCTAAACGTTTTGGCATTAAATCGGCGAACAAGATAAACAGAGATGTAATAGTAAAAAATGAGAATAAAAAGCTAATTTTTTCTAAGTGTGCACCTTGATAAAAAAGCACTAAAACACTTTCAACATAAGGCGATAAAGCCTGCTCGCCCACAATACCACCCAAAATCGCAATCGCGTTGAGTGCAATTTGGATCATGGCAAAAAAAGCCCCTGGATTTTCTTGTAGCTTTAATACCGCTGCTGCTTTTATATTTCCTTCATCTGCCATTACCCGCAGTTTTATTTTACGCGACGCTGCAATTGCTATTTCTGACATAGCAAACAACGCACTGATCAAGATCAATAAGCTAATCCCGATTAAATCACCCATTTAACGCTCCAATAAGTTAGCGCTTTTTTAAACAAAAAGCAGCTGGATTATAATCGGTTTTTTAAACGCAGCAATTTATATTTACGAAATATATTTAAGCTATTAATTTTCAATTATTTAAGAGGTAAAACAGTGAGTTTAAAGTGCTTAAATTTTATTAAAGGCAACTTTTAATTGAGAAACTAAAGCCGGATCCATATTTATATTACAGGCAAAAAATAACGGAGACTGAGTTGTGTTTAAATCAAGTAATGGTTCTAGTAACTCAAGCTTAGGCTCTGTTTTAACTCGATAGTTAAATTGCTTTTTGTTGAGGATAACAAAATCAAGTATATGGTGACGAGTGCTTATGAGTTTATCTATTTTATCTAGGCTATCGATGAGTAATAAATGCTTGCTTTCACTAAAGCCCCTTTCAAGCAAATAATGATGACTAAAGTTATCACGCAGTACTGCTATTTTGTATTTTTTAGCATCATTGAGTGTGTTTAACTTTATACCTCTGGATTTTAGACCATAAATGGCAGAGTCAAAGCTTTCCAGTTCGCCTACCCAGTTAAACTTACTTTCTCTATTAGGTAATCGAACAATCGAAAATATACAGGTGTTTTTATCGCGTAGCGCTGCATTGTAGGATATGGCCCAACTATGCGCCAACATAGTGTAGTTTATACCTGTACCTTCTAGCGCTTTATGAACTTTTTCGACAGAGCGGCCAACGAGTTTGTTATCTTCATTAATATACTGAAAGTCCGGAAATACTTCCGTTACTATTGTAATTTCAGCTGCATCAACTTTAATACAGCTAACGAACAATAAAAAGATCAACAATTTCATCTAGCGAGGCCTCAACTAACTCATTATATGTATTTAATAAATATAGCTGAGGCTTTATGAACTGCTAGTTTTTAGTCATGTGATGCACACTTATACGCTGATAGTGCTAGTATTTATAGCTTCTACAGCTTACTTGTTCATTGCACTAATTAAAAAGGCTGAAATTTTAGCGCCTTCTCTAAGTGTCGTTTCTGAGCTTGATTGGCCAACTAAAGAGCTGTCGGTAAATGGCGCTATCTCCATAATATCTGCACCCGTAATAGGAAACTCATCCGCAATGGCTGATAAAATATCAAGCGCATGCTGAGGCGTTAAACCGTGATGCTCTGGCGTACCTGTGGCAGATGCAAACTCTGCATCAAGTGCATCAATATCAAAGCTTACGTATATTTCATCAACGTTATCGGCTTTTAACTGTGCAATAGCGTCGGCAGCAACCGCTGCTGCGCCGCGTTCAATGATTTCATGTGCCCAGTGCTGTTTAACACCAAAAGTATTTTCCCAATGCGCTTTAGGCTTGCCACTTGAGCGAATACCAAATTGTATTAAATGATGCGGCGCCGGTAAAAACTCTAGTATATGTGTACACCACGAGCCAAAACATAAATCAATACCTAAGCGCTCCACAAGTAAATCGGTATGCGCGTCAAAGTGAATAATAGCCGTGCGCTTACCTTGCTCACGTTTTGCTTTTAAGTACGCTTTAGTAAGTGGGTAACTAATTGAGTGATCGCCACCAATACCAAATAATCCTTTATCTTTAAACGTTGCGTAAAAACTGTCGCACACATCTTCAGTGATTGATAACGGGCTTACGTAATAATCGTTATCTTCATCACCATATAAGGCTTTTTGGCAATTAGAAATGGTTGCATCATTTAGGTATTTGTCATGAAGTAAATGTGGGATTACACGTACATCACCTAAATCAAACGAATGACACTGAGGTTGCTGATCAATTAAAGCTGAGCGCACAAACAGTGGCCCCCAGTTTGCTCCGCGTAATATCCCACCGCCACAGTCTGAACTAATACCTAACATAACGGCTTTATGTGGTGAGTTTGGTAATTCGTTTAAAGACTCGCGCCACAAGTTATCAACGTTTTCAGTTTGTCCGTAAAGTTTATTACGCAGTGCGGCTTTGCGCTCTTTTGCAGTATTTACTGTGTATACGCCATCGCCCGGTGCGCACAAACAGTGCTCAACTTTGTTTTTAAATGCTTCAAATTGTGTGCTCATAATAAACTCCTTCGGTTTTTATTCTGTACGTAGCTAATTACTTTTGAGTAGTTATGCAAAATCACTAAAAATGCCTAAACTTCAAATAAATGCCACTTTGCTAAATAAGTCAGTGCTTAATATAAGTAAACACGTTAGTTTTTACGTGTTCACTAAAAACTTAAGTCATTGAATTTATTTGATATTAATTAAAATCTGTAATCATCCATTTAATCGTAGTTACGCGCTTGAGTGATACTTATTATGTCTGCTTGAACATGTCAACAGCGCAACAAGGCTACGTATATAAGTACTTGAGTGAATATTCATAGTTGGTGAATAAATCAAATTAGCCCTTAAAATTATTAAGGCTTTATTGGAAGAGTTAAGACAAAACGGACAATCGTCCTGTACTTGATAAACGTTTCTAGCAATCATGCTAGATTGACAACAAATTATTATAAAAGGCTTAGCTATGGAAAAGGTATTTCACTTAGGACTATGTATTGACGATCTTAAAGGTGCAAAACTTGCGATTGTACCGGGCGATCCAGATCGTGCAGCACGTATTTCACAATTCCTAGACAACCCAACCTGCCTTGCTCAAACTCGCGAGTTTCATGTTTATTTAGGTCAATTAAACGGCCACTCTGTGGTTGTATGTTCTACAGGTATTGGTGGTCCATCTACGTCGATTGCAGTAGAAGAATTAGCACAACTTGGCGTGCGTAAATTTTTACGTATTGGTACAACCGGTGCAATTCAGCCACACATTAACGAAGGCGAAATTTTAATTAGCCAAGCGTCTGTACGCTTAGACGGTGCAAGCCAACATTTTGCACCACTTAGCTACCCTGCTGTATCTGACTTTTATGCAACACAAGCTATGGTACAAGCATGTAAAAACCTAAATATCGATTTTCATATTGGTATTACTGCATCAAGCGATACATTCTACCCAGGGCAAGAGCGTTACGATACGCACTCTGGTTACGTTCCTAAATCACTACAAGGTAGCTGCGAAGAGTGGCAAAAATTGGGCGTGATGAACTACGAAATGGAATCGGCAACATTATTTACTATGTGTGCAGCCCTTGGATTACAAGCAGCATGTGTAGCAGGCGTACTTGTTAATCGTACCCGCCAAGAAATACCAAATGTAGACCACGGTGAAATTGAGCGTAAATCTGTAGCAGTAGTATTAGAAGCAGCTAAAGTATTACTTGATTAATACAGGTTATAGCAGTTAGTGAGTGAGTTATTTAATTCGATAGAATGACTCGCTTTAATAAAGCACAGCTCCGGCTGTGCTTTATTGTAAGCAAGCCACTATTTAAGTGGTGCGCTAATTACTTTAAGTGCTGGTAAATGCGTAAAACTGGCAAGTACAGCTTTTGCCACTTGCGACTGGTTTTCACGACCCGCTGTTTCGAACAATGTTATTCCCTTCACCGTACTTTCGTTAAAGCTAAGCCCAGCTAAAAAAAACTGACTTAGTGCACTTTGTAGTGGCGATAAACTTGGACTGTAAGCTGCATTTTCGGCGTAACTTCCGTAAAAATCACCATCACTAAATGTACTTATTTTTACGGCGCTAAAGTTTTGGCTGTAAGGCACATACGCATTAAGTGCAAAACGCGCAAGGGTTTCATCAAGGCCATCAAAGCTAAAATTACCTTGCTGTGGTTTTGGGTTAAATAAGCTAAATTCGTTACCTAAATCGGTAGGTCCAAATGAATGCGGCAGTAATTCAGCAAGTTTAAATTGCTGATCAGGAAGTAAAATATCAAACTCTTTCGCATCAGCGAGTTCGTTCATAAACTGGCGACAATACCCACAAGGCGCATCGCTAATCGCAATTTTAACTATTTTTTTAGCGCCGTTTAACCATGCGTTATTTATAGCCGATTGCTCTGCATGAACCACTAAACTCAATGCTTGATGATCAAACTCTACATTCGCACCAAAGTAAAAGTTTACCTCACCCTTTTCATCAAGTGCTTTAACAATTGCGCCTACATGAAAATCTGACACTGGCGCAACGGCATACTCAGAAGCTAAAGGTACTAAACCTTGTAGTAATACATCATCAGACACATTGAGTTGCGCGCATAACGCTTTAATATTATTAAAATTTAATATGCCACGTTGTGATTTTAATTGACTACGTAATGACGCTGTTTGCGCTACGCTTAATGTGAAGTGCGAATTTGTAAGTGCTGTATCTTGCTGTACAGTAAAAGTTGCTGAAGCCATAATATTTTTTAATTATTCAATGGCTAAGTAGTTTAAAAGGTTAGGATGTTAAATACCAGCCTATTTAACGCAAAAAAAGGGAGCACATCGCGTGCTCCCTTTTAATACCAATAGGTATACCTAACAAAATAAAGTGTTAGCCGGTATTACGCATACCTGCAGCTATACCTGTCATCGTGATCATTAACGCATTATCAATGTCACCTTCGTTTCGTTTTTCCTCTGAGCGAGCACGGCGTAAAAGCTCAACCTGTAATAGGTTAAGTGGATCGGTGTACGGATTACGTAAACTAATCGACTCCTTAATCCAAGGTTGTTCGGCGAGTAGGCTTTTTTGTGGGCTAAGTGATTGCACCAAGCTAATCGCTTCTTGAAGCTCTTTACGAAGTGTTACACCCAATGGTTTGTACATATCTTCCACCAGCGCATTATCGTAATGCTCACTCAACCAGCAATCGGCTTTACTAAATACCATTTCTAGCATTTCTAGGCGCGATCTAAAGAACGGCCACTGTAGGCTCATTTCGTTGAGTGTTTCTGCGCCGTACTTATTAAGCGCAGCTTTTAAGCCAGTTAACGCACCTAACCATGCAGGAAGCATTAAACGGTTTTGGCTCCACGCAAAAATCCATGGAATAGCACGCAGGCTTTCAACGCCACCATTAGGATTACGTTTTGCAGGACGCGAGCCAAGCGGCAACTTAGACAACTCAAGCTCAGGCGTTGCCATTCTAAAGTAAGGTACAAAGTTTTCATCGTGGCGAACTACATTACGGTAATGTTCACACGACTCCTCACTTATTAGCTTCATTACTTCGCGCCACTGCGGTTTTGGTTCCGGCGGCGGTAATAAGTTACTTTGTAGTACTGCACCTGCGTAAATATTTAAGCTTTGCAGTGCTACATCGGGTAAACCAAATTTAAAGCGAATCATCTCGCCTTGCTCGGTTACACGTAAACCACCTTTTAACGAACCTGGCGGTTGTGAATGCAGCGCTTGTGCAGCAGGTGCGCCACCACGCCCTACTGTGCCACCACGTCCGTGGAATAAAATAAGTTCAATACCACGCTCATCAGCAAGCTGCACTAGTTTATCCATTGCTTCGTACTGTGCCCAACCTGCTGCCATCATGCCGGCATCTTTAGCAGAATCAGAGTAACCAATCATTACATTTTGGGTGTTTTTAATGTGCCCGCGATACCAAACATTATCAAGTAATGTAGTAATTACATCACTGCCTGCGTTTAAATCGTCGAGTGTTTCAAACAAGGGTGCTACTGGTAAATCAAAGCTACAGCCGCTTTCTTTTAGCAATAATTGTACTGCTAAAATGTCTGATGCTGTTCGCGCCATCGAAATAATATACAAGCCAAATGTTTGTTCGTCTTGCTTAGCAATAACGTCAAAGGTGTCTAGCACTTCTTGAACATCAGGGCTTGGTTGCCAATGTTTTGGAATAAGCGGTCTGCGAGAGTTAAGTTCAGTAAGTAAAAAAGCTTGTTTATCTTGCTCTTGCCATTGGTTGTAGTCGCCTAAACCTAAATAACGAGTCAGCTCAGAAAAAACATCGCTGTGACGAGACGAGTCTTGGCGCACATCGAGTTTAGCTAAACGCAAGCCAAAGCTATTAATACGGTACAGTAAATCAAGCAATAAGCCATCAGCAACTACTTTCATATTACACTTTAATAACGAGCGGTAGCAGACCTCTACAGGGTGCTTAAGCTGATTAATGTCAGTAATTAAATCTTGTGAATCGCTACGCTTATTTTTAATTTTAGCGCCCAGGTGAGCCACGGTCTCTGCAACTTGGTTTTTAAGCTTTTTGATCACCGCTCTGTATGGTTCAAAGTCTTGACCTGCCAACTCAATAAGCTCATCACTGGCATCTGACATAGATAATTCAGCGCATAACGTTTTTAAATCTTGAATATATAAGTTAAGCGCCATCCAACGACCGTGGTCAAGCACTTCTGCTGTAACCTGCGATGTTACAAATGGATTTCCATCACGGTCTCCACCCATCCAAGATGTGAACTCAATCGGGCTGTAATCTTTTGGTAGCTCTAAACTTAATTGCTCTTTCACATTGGCTGAAAATTCACGTAAAAAGCGCGGAACAGCGTGCCAAAGACTGTTTTCGATTACCGCATAACCCCATTTAGCTTCATCAACTGGCGTTGGGCGAGAGCGGCGAATGTCGTCGGTATGCCAAGCCTGGCTAATAAGCTGTTCAATACGATTTAAAATAGCATCTCGCTCTAGCGGTAAGTTATCTTTTCGCTCTAATGACGCTAAGCAATCACTTAGTTCAACATGTTTGTTAATAATAGTACGGCGCGTCACCTCGGTTGGGTGGGCGGTTAATACTAAGTTTATGTGGAGTTTTGAGAGTGTTTCGGCCAAATGATTACTATCTAGCTGGCCTTGTTCTGCTTTTGTAACTAACGTTTTTAATGTTTGAGTGAGAGGGTTTTGTTGACCAAGGCCAACGTCATTAAAACGCGAAACGGTATGAAATTGTTCTGCTACATTAGCAAGGTTTAAAAAATGATTAAATGAACGGGCAACCGGCAAAAGCTCTTCATCACTAAGCGCATGTAAAACATCTATTAGCGCTTGTCTGTCGTCTTCATTACCACTGCGAGATGATTTAGATAAAGCCCGAATTTCTTCTACTTTATCTAAAATAGCTTGGCCTTGAGCATCCTTAATAGTTTGTCCTAGTAATTGCCCAAGTAAATTTACATTACCTCGCAAGGCGGCATATTGTTCACTCATTTCTCATTCTCCTTTGTTTCGTAGGACACTATTAATATCATCATGAAGAGAAATTTAATAGATCCATTTGCAATGTCTTGTCGTAAAAAAGTATATATAAAATAATCACAAAGCGATTACATGATCATTTTTTACGATGGAAACTGCCCTCTTTGCAGCACCGAAATGCAGCAACTAAAACACGCAGACTCTAAAAATCTAATTACGCTTGAAGATCTTAACGCGAGCGACTTTAGTGAACGCTACCCGTATATTGATAAAGACAAAGCAATGAACTACCTGCAAGCCCAAAAGCAATCAGGTGAAATGATTTACGGGCTTGATGTAACGTACGAAGCATGGAAAATTGTGGGTAAACATAGCTGGTTGAAAATTTTTCGCTTGCCAATAATCCGCTTTTTCGCTGACTGCGGATACCTGTTATTTGCTAAGTATAGGCACCCCATCAGTCGCTTTTTAATGCCAAATACTCAGTGCAGTAACGGCGAATGTGGACTAAAAGCAAAAGGTGATAAATGAAAACCATTGTTTTATTCGGCGCAAGCAGTGCCATAGCAAATGCATATATAGAACATCTACAAATAAACACGCCTACTCATCAGATAGTTTGTATTAGTTCAAAAAGTATTGAATCTGACTCAAGTGTTGTCCACCTGCATACTGACTACACAAAACAAAGTTTAGCGCGCGTTACTAATTACCTAAAAGAGCAAAGTGCCGATATACAACAAGTTATTATATTCAATGGTACACTGCACAACGAAACCCATATGCCCGAAAAAAAGCTGGAGGATTTAGACGCTGAGTATTTTAGCCAACTTCTCAATTCAAACACCCTAACTCCCCTACTTTGCTTGCAGAGTATTTTGCCGCTCTTAACACATAAAACGCACTGTACTATTACAGCACTCAGTGCGCGTGTGGGCAGCATTAACGACAATAAATTAGGCGGTTGGTATACGTATCGCGCCTCTAAGGCTGCTCTTAACATGCTATTTAAAACCGCAGCGATTGAGCTTTCACGCCGAGCTAAAAATACCAAGCTCGTTTTATTTCACCCAGGGACTACTGATACCGCGCTTTCAAAGCCATTTCAAAAAAACGTACCCGCTGGAAAACTCTTTACAGCTGAATTTGTAGCTAAGCAGCTATTTACACTTACTTTTAATAACCTTCATTTAGAACTCAATGGTGAGCCTGCCTACTTAGATTGGCAAGGCGAAACCATACCGTGGTAAGGACCTTTAATGCATTTTACTAAAGAGCGCATAAACGCACTTGAAAAACACACTCGTACTCATTTAATTAATTCGCTTTCGGGTTTTAAAAGCGCCAACTTAATTGGCACGCAAGACACACAAGGCAATACTAATCTCGCCATTGTTAGCTCTGTTATTCATTTAGGGGCTCACCCGCCGCTAGTTGGCATGATAATGCGCCCAAATAGCGTGCCTCGACATACGTTCGAAAACATAATCGAAACCGGTAGTTACACCATTAACCAGGTTAATAAGGCTATTTATAAGCAAGCTCATCAAACATCAGCCCGCTACGACAAAGGCGAGTCGGAATTTGCGACGACAGGTTTAACGCCCGAATATTTAAATGACTTTGCAGCGCCTTTTGTTAAAGAAAGCCGCTTAAAGTACTCGGTTAAATTTGTAGAAAACCAACATTTAGCCATCAATGGCACAGAGCTTGTAATAGGTGAAATCACTGATGTGTATTTAGATGAAGTAGCACTTCAAAGTGATGGCTTTTTAGATTTACAGGCTATTGAAACGGTGGCAGTAACCGGGCTTGATAGCTACCACACAAGTAATAAACTCACGCGTTTACCTTACGCTAAAAAATAATATGCCATTTTAAGAGGCTATAAACTAATAGCCTCTTATCGCATAACATTGAATTTTACCTTGGTATTAATCACACTAGCTAAAAATCCAAGGAGAAAAATATGACCACCATCGGTATTGGTACACAATCAAGCGAGCAAGCGCTGGCAAGCCTAAGTAACATGATGCAAACGCTGACCCCTATCGCAGCTGACGAACATTTAGAGCGCATAGCCAAGGCTCAAGCGTATATGCTAGCAAACAACATAGATGCAATTTATTTAAACGCTGGCACCAACCTTACCTACTTTACAGGCATGAAATGGTACGCGAGCGAACGTATGGTTGGCGCGATATTACCCGCCCTTGGTGGAGTACAATACATTGCGCCTTATTTCGAAATTGGTTCACTAAACGGGTTTAAAGTAATAGATGGGCCTATTCATGGGTGGCAAGAGCACGAAAATCCTTATGCACTTTTTGTCGAAGTATTAAAAAAGTTAAACATTAATGAAAACGCAACCATTGGCATTGATGAAAGCGCACAATTTTTTATATTCGACGGCATTAATAAAGCACAAACGGGTTTAACCCTCATAAATGCACAACCTGTAACGGCGCATTGCCGTATGCATAAATCAATTCACGAGCTTAGCTTAATGCAGCGCGCGATGGATATGACCTTAGCCGTGCATCAAGCCACAGCAAGCATGCTTTATGAGGGAATAACCACCACCGAAGTAGAAGCTTTTATTAAGCAAGCACATCAAAAAGTAGGCGCGCCAGGTAACTATTTTTGTATTGTTTTATTTGGTATTGCAACGTCTTTTCCGCACGGTGTTAAAAACGCCCAAGTACTTAAAAAAGGCGATATGGTATTAATTGATACCGGCTGTAAAGTACACGATTACCTATCTGATATTACCCGTACCTATGTATTTGGCGAACCTACAATGCGCCAACGGATGTTTTGGGATCATGAAAAAGCAGCGCAAATGGCGGCATTTAATGCAGCTAAAATCGGTGCCACCTGCGAAGACGTAGACGCGGGCGCCCGTAACTATTTAGCGGCGCAAGGCCTAGGTCCGCAGTACCAAACACCGGGTTGCCCGCATCGAACGGGCCACGGCATTGGGCTAGATATTCACGAATGGCCATACTTAGTTGGCGGTGATAAAACCCCACTTGCCCCAGGCATGTGCTTTAGTAACGAGCCAATGTTAGTTATACCCGATGAATTTGGCGTGCGTTTAGAGGATCATTTTTACATGACCGACAACGGCCCTCATTGGTTTACACAACCAAGTTATAGTATTGACGACCCATTTGGCCTTAACGCTTAAAACTGAATACCTTCAAGAGCAGCTGCTTAGCTGCTCTTTTTAGTTTGGTATTGATAAAGTGCAGTTCATCCCAATATCCCCTGTTATACCAAAGCAATCCTCAAAAGGATAAATATGAAAAACTTTAAAATTGATATCGTTTCAGACGTAATGTGCCCTTGGTGTGTAGTGGGTTATAAAAATCTAGAAACTGCACTAGAGCAACTCAAAGACGAAATGAGCGCAGATATTACGTGGCATCCTTTTGAACTAAACCCAGATATGCCAATTGAAGGTCAAGACTTAAACGAACACTTAATGCAAAAGTACAACCTAAGCGAAGAGCAAGGCGATGAAAATCGTAAAAACATGTTCGAAGCAGGTCAGCGTGCCGGGTTTACCTTTAATTTTGATGGTGAGCGCATCATGATCAACAGCTTTGATTTACACCGCCTACTTACTTGGGCGCGTGAAGAAGATAAGCAAACGAAGCTAAAACTCGCCTTTTTTGAAGCACACTTCACCGATTTAAAATACTTAAATCAAGAAGAGGCACTGCTTGATGTAGTAGAAAGTGTTGGCCTTGATAAAGAACAGGCCCGCAGTATTTTACACTCAGATAAATACGTTCAAACAGTACGACAAGAGCAAGACCGCTTTAAGCAACTCGGTATTACCTCAGTCCCTACATTTATTATCAACGATAAATATGCAATCAGTGGCGGACAACCAAGCGACTCGTTTATTCAGGCACTAAAACAAATTAGTGAAGAAGAGGCTAAGCAAGACGCTTAGTTAGCTAGCAAAATTAAAGGCTGCAATATGCAGCCTCGTAGCCAAACAATGCTAATTTAAGCATTTTCAAACTCTTTATAAATTAGCCACTTTGGCAGGTAAGGGGTGTCGGGCACTTGCCAACCATGTTTATCATAGGCAAGGCTAGCCACTGCGCTTATTAGCAGAGCTACATCGCCTGTCCACGTAACTGCGCCCTCAGGTGGGTCATTGTAGAATGTATAATGTAATTCAATAGCCTTGTAGATTGCCCGTTTATAATGAGCTTCATCGTTTGATAAAAGCGCTACCCACACATCCAAATAAGGCAAGAAAAGCATGTTCACATAAGGCGCTCTAAATTCATCAACATGCTCAGGGCCTGATTTTTCCATTACCTCGCGTAATAACACTGTTTGGTCTGCGTCTTGTACAAATATATTTCGCACAAAATTTAGGAGTGCGAAGTCAAGGGCGTCAGGGTACTCAAGCCAACTTTCTTCGCATCGACAGATTAGCTCAGTCGCATCAGCATCTCTTAAACACAGGGCTAAACTTAATTGCAGTAACCAATCATCAACCATGATTAAGCGATGTTCAGCACGACCTTCTAAGCGAAATACGTGATCTTTTAAAGTAAAAATATGGCGCTGCCCGGGGTTTGACACTAAATTATAATGCGCATGCAATAAATCTAGGCCAAAGCGCATAATAGGCACGCCCTCAAGCCCTTTTTCTGCTTTTTGTGCAGTAAAGCTAACACGTATACAACTCATTGCATCTGAACTTAACCGTGCTTGAGGTGCCTTGTAAAATGATGGTTCCTTCTCCAAGTAACGAAACCATTTGTCCTCATAGCGTTCTAAATGAATTTGAAAAGCATTTTGCAAATTCACTAATTTATAATGGTCATTGTGGTACTTTAAATGGCTCATAACTTGATACTTCCAATGGTGTAATTTGTCACGTCAAACGTTGGTTTTAAACTACTGCCAGTTTGAAACTTCTGTTGCACTTTACGAAATTCAATGTTACCAGAATAATTATCAAATGCTTGCAAAGTGTTGCCCAAGGCTTGTGTAAATAGGGTGGTCAGGTCTTTCTTTTTGACACTATTTTACTTACACGAGAATAGTGCAATTGAAAATAGTCACCAATCTCTTTCAAAGTGTCTTGTCCTGAAATCTGTTTACACATTTCAGGACAAGACAAGTTTAAAACTAAATAAGACTGCACATTTTAGCCCTATTGGTTCTCAACTGTAATATGCACATATTCGCCGCTGTAGTGATTAAGCAATCCTTACTAGCGCAGTAATAGAGCGCCCCTGACTTGAGTATTTCCTCCTCAGTATTTTTAATTATTAACGCGCAGCGATGCGTATTTTCGAAAGTCTTAATCGATATTTCTAAAAAGCCTATGAGGGATTTATTATTTATTGTTACCTGCTCTGTTATTAAGTTTATTTTAATAACCCTAGCCAATCGAAAATATTTATAAACTATATACAAACTGGCTAAGCAGCTAATTGGCAGTATTATCTCCCCTAACGCTAAAACGAGCCCTGCTAATATAGCGATAGCTCCTATCCCTACACCTTTAGATTTTATTAACGTGACTGTATTTTTCATAATAATAGGTAGTTGATATTGCTTATGGTTAATTTCTAATATAGGAACATATCTACTATTTGTTCCTTTGCCACAATTAACATTACACGAATAGATTTTTACACTGGCATTATAAGTGCATTATTAGCAAAGAAAATTATTACATGCTCTGTGAGATAATTTTGTGCGAATGATAGGTAAAAATTACATTTATTTAGACCCTTTTTTCAAAGCGACCAACAATGTTGAAACCTACATTTGTACTGTCTGCACAAATAAATTAACTATTTAAAGTAAGGAGTACACATGGCTAAGTCAGCAACATTATATAGAATGGCAACCGATGAACATATATGTCCGTTTGGACTCAAATCAAAAGATTTACTTAAGCGAAAGGGCTATAAGGTAGATGATAAGCCGCTGACTTCGCGCGAAGAAACCGATGCATTTCAACAAAAGCACAATGTTGATACCACACCACAAACATTTATCGATAACGAACGCATTGGCGGGTATGACGACCTGCGCACTTACTTTAATAAATCGGAGCCTGGCCAACAAGGTACTACTTATACTCCCGTAACGGCCATTTTTGCTGTTACCTTATTGCTTGCCTTTGCATTTAGCTACTCGACTGGCTTTGCACTTTTTTCTATGCATACAGTTATGCTGTTTGTCGCGTTAACAATGGGCGTACTGGCTATTCAAAAATTACGCGACTTATACAGCTTTAGTAATTCTTTTATAACCTATGATTTATTTGCGATGAAAGTAGTGAGATATGCTTATGTGTATCCATTTTTAGAAGCATTTGTAAGTATTGGCATGATTGCAGGGCTTTCAGCTTATATTGTTGCACCAATTTCTTTATTTATTGGGGGTGTTGGCGCCGTGTCGGTGATTAAGGCTGTTTACATAGACAAACGAGAGCTTAAATGTGCCTGTGTTGGCGGAGATAGTAATGTACCGCTGGGGTTTGTCTCTCTAACCGAAAACCTGTTTATGATTGCGGCGGGTATCTGGATGTTTATTAAATAACCTTAATTCAGGTTAAATAATGGGCTTGATAACTAAGCGGATTATTTTACATGACTGGTCTTTTAGTGTAAAAAAGGGTACTAACTAAATAATAAAAGGAATTATAATGAAATACTTACTGTCTATAATTGCCGCTCTAATCATTACTGGCTGTACTACAACTCCACTTCAAGACAGTCCTACCGCAACAGTAAAATCAACAGTTCCCCCTAAATACCCTGTTGCAGAGGTACGTAACAAAACAGAAGGTTTTGTTACCATGTCTTATGATGTAGATAGTTATGGGCGCCCAAATAATATTAAAGTTATTAACGCTAAACCTGAACAAGTGTTTAATAGCGAAGCCAAACGTGCCCTATCTAAATGGCAATACTCACCTAAAGTTGTTAATGGTGTTGCTGTACCTGATAAAAACTTAGAAATGACAATTGAGTTTAATTTGGATAATTAATAATCGGGTAAGATTATATCTTAAAGGCTGCAGTGTGCAGCCTTTTTAGTATTTGTCAGCGAGCTTATTAAGTACGATAAAGCACTTTAATTACATGCCAGCCAAATTTGGTTTTAACTAAATGTGGCTCTAAAATTGCGCCATTAAAGGCTATTTTGTCAAACTGTGGAACCATTTGCCCGCGTCTAAACTCACCTAAGTCACCGCCTTTTTTACCTGATGGGCACGACGAGTATTTTTTAGCTAAGGTTTGAAACTTGGCACCTTTACCTAATTGCTTAATAATGTCTTCTGCTATTTCTTTGTGTTTAACCAATATGTGGAGTGCGTGCGCTGTACTTGCCATTTCAAAGCCCTGATAATTTAAAACGCGGCGATTTTAGCACAGCCACCTAAACCTAGCATCTACTTATAGCTAAGTTAACTTAGCCAATTATAAATAATGTTTTGCATCCTCTGGGTTGGGTACTCTGCAATACTGATATTTTCCAAATAACGAATACCTATTTAAAGCAACCCTATCGTATAACCAATTATTAAACCTATTTGGCAAAATACTAAATACGTTTGCTAGTTTGTATGGGTAACCTAGCTGCTTAACAACATTAAAAAAAGCATGGCTTTGTGTAAATGCTTTACCATTTTCAACAAGCACCATTGAAGCGTATTCACTGGTTGAAAAACCAAAGTGTGTTAACAACAGTTCTCCTTTTGGAGATTGCACGCTGCATAATTTAAAAATAGTAGTTTTATCGTGAGCAATAATAAAGTTACACCACGCGCTGCAAAGCTTACATTGCGCATCAAATAAAATAATTTTTTGGTTTTGCATTAATATAGCTGCATCATCGCTCATAACACTTTCCTTAAATTAAGTAATAAATTACTGCTGCACCGGCTTTTTTTGTAACTTGCGCTGCAAAGTACGTCTATGCATATTAAGTTGCCGCGCGGTAACCGACACATTGCCATTATTACTGTGTAATACTTGTTGAATATGTTCCCACTCTAAGCGCTCCGGCGACATAACCGCATCATCAATAACATTCGATGCCAATGCCACAGGCTCGGTGTTAAGCGCTTTTAATAATGTTGCCATATCAACCGGCTTAGTAAGGTAATCGTTTGCGCCTAAACGCATTGCCTCTACTGCGGTTGCTATACTGGCAAACCCGGTTAGTAAAACAATATGAGCTTGGGGGAGCAAACTACGCAGCGGCTTTATGAGTGTAAGTCCGTTATCGTCGCCTAGTTTCATGTCTAATAAAACAAAGTCGGGCAATAATTTACGCGCAGCAAGTAACGCATCACTTTGGTTATGCGCCACCTCGCAGGCAAAGCTTTGTTTAGTTAAGCGCCTTGCCAGTGTGCTGGCTAAATTAATGTCGTCTTCAATTATAAGTAACTTCATGAGGCGTTATTCTCAATGTTTACAATAGCGAGTTTAACTTTGGCAACAGCGCCGCCATCTGCATGGTTAAACAAGGTAAGTGAGCCATTTAAACGCTCAAAAGTAACATTTGATAAAAGCACAGCAAGCCCCATTCCTTGATCGCTTGGCATAAGTTGCCCGCCAAGCTCTGCTAATTGCGATGATGAAAAGCCAGGGCCAAAATCGCGAATTAACAAGTAAACGCACTCACTATGTAAGTTATCTTGCTGCCAACTCAGCTCTAATTGAGTTTGGCCTTGTTTTTGATTAGCGAGCGCGGCGTTTTGCAATAAATTTAAAATAGCAGGCAATAACATCGCATCACTCAATAGCGTTGCCGCAATAGGTGGCGTAATCCATTTAATGTGCTGATCAGGGTATTGCAGTAAAAGCGTATCTGTAATTTGCGTTTGCAGTTGCTTTACGGTGGTATGCTCTTGCGAATTTTTAAGGCGTAATTGCTCTGAGAGTTTTCTAAAGTCGTTAAGTTGCGTACTACACTGAGTAAGCGGCGCTTGCATGTGCTTAACAATAGGGTTGTTTGGTTGCTCTTCTAATAACTCTTCAAACAATAGCTGTAAATTTGCAATTGGGGTCGCTAGTTGATGGGTGATTTGTGCAGCAGCCCCATCAAGGGTAACAAGCTGTTCATTACGCAATTGTTTTTCACGCACGTTTGCAATAATTCGCTCTCGCTCTTTAAGTGCCCTGCTCATTGCGCCAATAACAAGTGCAATTACGCTGGCACTTAAAACAAAATTAACCCACATGCCAATAAAATGACCACTCATATTCATTTGATGCATACTGTGATCGGGCATCTTTATAAGTAGCAAACTGTATGCGGCAATGGCTAATACCGCAATATAAGCTAATCCTTTTTCTTGCAGCGTAACAGCAGCGATCATTATTGGGAGCAATAATAACGAAACAAATGCATTAGTTGCACCGCCGCTTAGCGATAGTAAAACCGTTAAAAATAATACGTCTGCAGTTAGCTGCATCAACATACCCAAAGGTTTAGCACGGCTTACATTTCGATAAGCAAATAGGCTAATAAGCTGAAACACAGCCTCAACGGCAATAACAATAAGTAAAGGCAGTAATGCAATTTGATGTTCTAGTAAAAAATAAACGCTAAGTACCGCAATTAATTGCACGGCAATAGCGCCGCTTCGCAGCATTAATAATCGACTAATGGTGGGGTCGGTACGCATTAACAACAGGTTATTGCCCAATCAAATGTTTAATAAGGTTATTTTAACGGTTATATGATTTTTAATCATCATCCATCGAAATTGAAAACGGCGCACAAGGCGTTCCTTGGTGAAACACCATTTTCCATTGTTCATTACTTTTACGCCAAAGCGACATACGCAATGAATAATTAAACTCAGCGCGAGCAGAGCGCCTAAAAGCAGCTTGGTAACTAAGTTGCACTACATCATCGCTCAGCATTCGGCCCTTAAAATGCTGATTATAAAACTGTGGCACAACCTCGGTAGGTAAACGAGTTAGTACTTGGTATTTATTAAATGTAGTGCCATTGGCAGCAATTTCGATAAATTCATCATCGAGTAAAGCATCTAATGCGCGCTCAGATTGGCGAACTTCTGGGTCTAGTAACTGGCGCTCAGCGTCAATCAAATGATTAAACAACGACACTTTTATTTTGCTGCTCATAACCTTCCCTATTGTTTATAAACTTGCCCAGCTTTCATAACAAATTGTACGTTTTTAAGTACGTCGATATTTTTAAGCGGTGAGCCATTCACACTGATAATATCTGCTTGTTTACCAACACTCAAGTCGCCAATGAGTGCGCTTTGCCCCAGCAGTTTAGCTGCATGTATGGTTGCTGATTTAATAGCTTGGGCTTCGCTCATACCATTGTTTACCATTAAACTAAATTCGTTAGCATTAAGCCCATGACGCGACACCCCAGAGTCTGTTCCAAAAGCTATATTAACCTTGTTTTTCAGTGCAAGTTTAAACGAAGCCTGCATTTTCGGAGTCACTTCACGCACTTTGTCGGCTATTGCCGGTGGCATATTTGGGTTTGTAAGCACCTCTTCACTTACCGTTGCCCCCGCTAAAAGCGTCGGTACTAAATAAGCCCCCGTTTTTTTAAATAACTTTATTGCCTCTTTATCTAAGTAAGAGCCATGCTCAATAGAATCTACACCGGCTTTTAAGGCCGCTTTTATACCTTGTGTACCGTGTGCATGGGCTGTAACTTTACGCCCTAAGTGGTGGGCCGTATCAACAATTGCAATCAGCTCTGCATCTGTAAGTTGTTGGTTAACACCAGCAGCGGTATTACTTAGTACTCCACCCGTGGCAGTAACTTTAATTACATCAGCGCCACTTTTAATTACCTCGCGTACTGCACGGCTACAATCATCCGCGCCATTACAAATACCAATCCCGCCTGTAACCGCATCTGTAATATCTTTTCGATAACCATGCATATCTGCGTGCCCACCAGTAGGCGATATTGTATCACCCGCTGCAAAAATGCGAGGGCCGTTAATATCATTTCGCTCAATAGCGCGCTTTAGCGGAAATATTACTTTGTGATCGCTACCTAAATCACGCACTGATGTAAAACCCGCATCGAGCGTACGTTGTAAATATTTAATTGAGCGCAAAGCATAATCGGCATCATATTCTGTAGCCCAGCGGTGAGGGTTTGCTTTTGAATCTCGCTCAAACGTAACGTGAACATGCATATCGATAAGACCAGGCATTACAAATTGATTTTTAAGATTGATAATATCGGCATCAGGTAGGTTAAGTTCTGCTTTTGTGAGGTAGCCGTTTTTAATGACTGTTATTGTATTATCTGTTATGACTAACGTTTGCTCTGTTTTTACTTTTTGATCTTCGGATGCAAGTAAACTGCCAGCATAAATAATTTTATGCTGTTGAGCAAAAGCCCCATTTGTTATTAATGCCAGCGTTATTGAAGTGAATGTTGTTATTAGTGTTGTTTTCATACTTGCTCCTTTTTTATACTAGCATTACCTTAAATAACCTGTAATTGCGAATATTTACGATACAAAACATGCTATAAACTAGTCTTGAAAGCCGTTTTTTGGTATAACTCCCCCATTAGTAACACATGTCAGACCACCTTAAGAGAACATACTATGCCTTACGCACATATCACTGGTTGGGGTAAATGCATTCCACCAGCAAGCATTAGCAACGATGAAATTAGTGAAATAGTTGATACCACCGACGAGTGGATAACCACGCGTACTGGCATTAAATCTCGCCGAGTGAGTCATGTAAGTACCGCTGAGCTGGCAACCGTTGCAGCTAAGCATGCTATTGCGTGCGCAGGCATTGATCCTAAAGATATTGATTTAGTGATATTAGCAACCTGTACACCTTCTACTGTTGTGGCAAATACCGCCTCACAAGTGCAAAAAAATATTGGTGCAACAGGCGCTGCCGCAATGGATACAAACGCGGCATGTTCGGGCTTTTTATATGCGTTGCAAGCTGCTACAGCACAAATTCAAGCGGGTATGATTAAAAAAGCAGTCGTTATTGCCGCTGAACGTATGACCTGGTATGTAAACTGGGCACGTCGCGACAGCGCTGTTTTATTTGGCGATGGCGCAGGTGCAGTAATACTTGAAGCTGCCGATACGCCAGCGGGTTTACTTGGTACCAAAACCGGTTGTGACAGCGAAGACCGCGATATTTTACACATCACCAACTTTGGTAGCGATTTAAATAAGTATGAGCCAATTGGTCCTTCTGATTTATTATTTGAAGGTCGTGAAATTTTTAAACGTGCTGTAAAAGGTATGAGTGAAGCCTGCGACGACGTACTGCAACAGGCCAACTTAAGCCTTGACGACATTAATGTACTCGTTCCACACCAAGCTAACTTACGTATTATTCAGGCTATTCAGCATCGCTTAAAAGTACCTGACGAAAAAGTAATGGTTAACATTGGTGACTATGGTAATACCTCTGCTGCGACTATTGCTATTGCGTTATGTGAAGCGGTTGAGCAAGGGTTAATTAAACCGCATTCAAACATTATGTCTGCAGCATTTGGTGCAGGCCTTACGTGGGCTGCAAGTTACATAAAATGGGGCGAACGTGTAACGCCTATTAGTGTAAGCGATGCTGCTTTACCACCATGTGATAAAACTGGTTTAGAGCTTGTAGCACCGGCCGTTAAAGCATGTAAAGAAGCCGAGCCTAGCTAACACAACATGTAGTAAGCCACATATAAAATGCACTTATTTAAGTGCGTTTTTGCTTTTTAAGGAATTAAATTTGAAACTTTTAGGTATTCATCACGCTGCTATAATTTGTAGTGACTATGCACGTTCTAAACACTTTTATAGCAATGTACTTAAACTTAACGTTATTAATGAGCACTTTAGAACTGATCGTAATTCATATAAATTAGATTTAGCCATGCCCGATGGTAGCCAAATAGAGCTATTTTCGTTTGATGGTTCGCCCGAAAGACCCAGCTATCCCGAAGCACAAGGCTTAAGACATTTAGCTTTTAAGGTAGCGGATGTACAGATTGCAAAAACGTATTTAGAATCGTGCGACGTAAAAGTTGAGGATATTAGAGTGGATGAAATAACCGGCAAAAAGTTTACCTTTTTTGCCGATCCAGATAACTTGCCACTTGAGCTTTATGAGGTTTAAAGCTCATAAAGCTCAAGTTTTTACTATTGAATCAAAAACTTACTTATTAAAACGATTTTGTAGGTAATTAAACACCGCACGAATACCTAATGCTTCACCACCAGTTGGACGACCTGGTAATGCACGTAAGTTCCATGCCATTACATCAAAGTGTACCCACGGTGTTGTTGGTTCAACAAATTCTTTTAAGTAAAGCGCTGCGGTAATAGCACCACCAAACGGTGTGCTTGCGCAATTTGCCATATCGGCTACATCACTTTTTAGTAAGCTTTTGTATTGCTCAAACAACGGAAGTTGCCAAACAGGGTCATGTACACTTAAACCGGCGTCAATAATGCCATTTGCTACATCGCGCTCTGTTGAGAAAAAGCCCGGAAGCTCCGTGCCCAGTGCAACACGGCATGCACCCGTGAGAGTAGCAAAATCAATAATTAGCTCAGGATTATCGTTTTGCGCTTCGCTTAATGCATCACATAATACTAAGCGACCTTCAGCGTCGGTATTATCAATTTCGACCATAATACCTTTGCGCGTTTTAATAACATCGCCTGGGCGAAATGCATTGCGCGATACTGCATTTTCAACCGCTGGTACAAGTACACGTAATCTAATTGGTAAGTTAGCTGCCATAATAAGCTGCGCTAGTGCAATTACGTGCGCCGCGCCGCCCATATCTTTTTTCATGTTACGCATGCCAGAGCTTGGTTTTAAATCAAGTCCGCCTGAGTCAAAACATACGCCCTTACCGACTAGCGTAATTAATGGAGCATCTGTCGCGCCCCATTTTAAATCAAGTAAACGCGGTTTATTTTCGCTTGCACGACCCACCATATGAATAGTCGGGTAGTTTTGCTCTAGTAACTCATCGCCAACCCACTGTGAAAATTCGCCATTGTAAGTTGCAGCTAAATCTTCCATAACTTGCGATAAATGTTGCGGCATCATATCTACCGCTGGAGTATTAACTAAATCACGTGCAAGTGTAATGGCATCAGCTTGTTGGCTAATGCGCTCATATAACGCTTTATCGCTAATGGCTAATTGCGCCTTTGCCGTTGGCTTTTCTTTATATTCACTAAATTCGTAACCACCAAGTACAAACCCTAAAGCAACCTGCTCTACAAAAGCGCTGTCGCCTTGAATTTGATAAGTACCTGTAGGAAGTGTATTTGCTAAATTACCCGCAGCCCAAAAATCATCGCTGCTTTGCATTAGACAAAATACCTGGCTTAACTCGCCCGTTTTAGCATCAGGAATTAAAGCAACACCTTGCTTTTCAAAACCTGTATTAGTTAACCAATTTTGTATAAATGCAGGCTGCTGTGCTTGCCAGTCAGATAATTCGTTTTTAAGAATAAAAGATAAAGGAATACCAGAAGATGTATGACGTAGTAATGCACTCATTAAAAAGCTCATATAATATAAAAATGGTACTTAAGAGCATATCAATAAGCGCACCTAAAAGGTATCGCTAATTTGAAGGGATTTTAGCTACTTTTTTAAGCTATTTTTAGATTCTTGCTTTTGATTTTCTTGATCTATTTTAGCATCTAGTTCTTTAATAGATTTGTTCATATTAAACGAACTTGGCAGTACATCAACTCCCACCAAACTCCCTAATTTAACAACTAAAGGAATTGTAAGCGGAGCAAAAGGTAATACAGCAAATACACCGAGCCCTAACCCTTTTAAAATATCAACAAATTGCTCATTTGCGCGTTTTAACTCTTCTTTACTTGTGTGGCCTTGAGTGTAACGCCTATAAATAGAGAGCATTTCTTTAGTTTCTTGTTTTTCTTGGGCGAGTGCGATTTTAAGCGCCACCATAGCACGGCGAAAACGCAGCTGTTGGCGTTTTTTACTAATTTTAACTACCCGCCAAGGTGCACGGTGAATAACTTTATATAATCGCATAACTTTTATTTTCACACAGCAGCACAGGTTCACAAAGAATAATTTACTTTCAACACCCTTTAACTTACCCTTTGCACCAAATTAGTATTAAATACATACAACAATGCAGAATATAACAAATCAATTACCGCAAAAACCTGAAAAACCAAAATCGGATGAATGTTGCGGTGGTGGCAGTTGCTGTCCCTGCGTATGGGATGAATACAAAGAAAAATTAGCAGCTTGGCGGTACGCACAAAACATTGAAAACCCCACAAAAAAAGATACAAATAAATAACATTTAAATGCAGTTAGCGCATTAATATTCCCCTCAACAGCCTTATTTGCACTTATTTAGTTCATTTTAGTTTTACTTTGCACCACTGTTGCATTTTTTCTTAAATTGAATCTTTTTGTTATCAAACGGTTAATTAGTAATTGCCCTTCCTGTTTTTTATCTATAGTCTGTAGATAGGACTTCACAAAAAGTAAGCTTAATTGATTAGGCTTTTGAGCTAAAACCTCAAACTTATGTGAAACAAAAAATTAAGTTAAAAACAAATGATGTGAAATTCACATCAAAAATAAGAATTATTCTAACTGGGGAAAATTAGAATGAAATTAAAAAGTAATGCGCTAAACCAAGCAATCAAATTTGCTTTAGCTACAACCACTGCAGGGTTATTTATTTCTGGATCTGCTATTGCGGCAGACGAGCAGGAACAAACTAAAGTAAATAAAAACGTTGAGAAAATTGCCGTAGTAGGTACGCGTTCAGCTCCTCGTTCAATAGGTGACTCACCGGTTCCAATCGACATTATTGGCGGCGAAGAGCTTGAAAAGTCAGGTAACACTGACATGCTTGAACTTTTAAAAGGTGCAGTACCATCGTTTAACGTACACCAAAACCCTATCAGTGATGCGGCTTCTCTTGTTCGTCCAGCTAACTTACGTGGTTTACCGTCAGACAGCACATTGGTTCTTTTAAACGGCAAACGTCGTCACCGTGCTTCTGTAATCGCATTTTTAGGCGGTGGTATTAACGATGGCGCGCAAGGCGCAGATATTTCAGTTATTCCAAGCATTGCGATTAAACAAGTAGAAGTACTTCGCGATGGCGCGGCTGCGCAGTATGGTTCTGATGCAATCGCCGGTGTAATGAATTTCCAACTAAAAGACGCTTCAGAAGGTGGTAAATTAGAAATCCGCCATGGTCAATTTTATGAAGGTGATGGCGATACAACACAAGTGTCGGGTAACGTAGGTTTACCGTTTACCGACAATGGTTTTGCTAATTTAAGCTTTCAATATAAAACAGCTGATGCAACAAGCCGTTCAGTTCAACGTGCCGATGCTGCAGCACTTTCAGCTGCCGGTGTGCCTGAAGTATCTTCTCTTGCACAAGTATGGGGTGCACCAGAAGTAGATGACGATATTACTATTTTTGGTAATGTGGGTTTAGAGCTAACAAACGACTCTGAATTTTACATGTTTGGTAACTACTCTGAACGTGATGTACGTGGCGGTTTTTATTACCGTAATCCGCAAACACGTTCTGGTGTTTACTCAAATGATGGTGGCGAAACATTACTTGTTGCCGACACAACACCTGATATGAGTGCAAACTGTCCAACTATCACAATAACAGACGGCAATGTACTAGATGATCCTGCTTACATAAATGGTGTAGCAAACAACCCAGATTGTTTTGCCTTTAATGAGATGCTTCCAGGTGGCTTTACACCTAACTTTGGCGGCAACATTACTGATACTTCTTTAACTATTGGTACTAAAGGTCGATTCACTGGTGGCTTCTTAAAAGATACTTACTATGACTTAAGCGGTACTGTTGGCTTAAATGAATCACGTTACTTTATTTACGACACGGTTAATGCCTCTTTAGGTGCAGATACACCACGAGACTTCAGCCCGGGTAAATACGAACAGCTAGAGAAGAACTTTAACTTTGATTTATCAAAAGGTATCGACTTTGGTTTAGCTTATGATGTAAACATTGCCGGTGGTTTTGAGTGGCATGAAGAAACATTTACTATCGTCTCTGGTGATGAAGCATCTTACACAGCAGGCCCTTTAACAGAACAAGGCTTTGGTATTGGCTCTAATGGTTTCCCTGGTTTTAAACCATCACAAGCAGGTGAATTTTCTCGCCGTAACTATGCAGCATATGTTGATGTTGAAGCACCGTTTACTGAAGACTTCTTAATGGGCGTAGCACTTCGATTTGAAGACTACGACAGCTTTGGCACTACCACTAACTACAAAGTAATGGCTCAATACCATTTAACTGAAGATTTAAATATTCGTGGTTCTGTAAGTAGTGGTTTCCGTGCACCAACGGTTGGTCAAGCTAACGTAAGTAATGTACAAACAAGTTTAGATGGCGGTGTATTACAAGATTCAGCGCTTCTTCCACCAACAAACCCAATTGCAGTGCAATTAGGTGGTACAGAGCTTGAGCCGGAAGAATCGCAAAGTTATACGCTTGGTGCTGTATACACAATTGGCGAATTATTTTTAACGCTTGATTACTACAACATCCAAGTAGATGACCGTATTAGCCAATCAGATAAAATCAACTTAAGCCAAGCAGACAAAGATACCCTTGCAGCAGCAGGAGTACCTAATGTACAAGGTCTTGCTCAAGTAAGCTTTTTTACAAACGACTTTGACACAACAACACAAGGTATCGATTTAGTTGCAAACTATACAGCTGAATTAATGGGCGGTAGCTCTACATTTAGCCTTGCATATAACTGGAATGATACTGAAGTAACTAAATTTAGTGAAATTACAGGTGCGTTTAAAGTTAAGCGTTTAGAAGAAGATTTACCTAATCATCGTGCAACGTTCACATTGTCTCAACAATGGGAATCAGTTTCTGCATTTGCTCGTGCAAACTACTACGGCGAATACCAAGGTGTTCACGTTGATTATGATGCAACAGCTAAAACAGCAGATGCTGCAGTCACTATTGATGCTGAAGTAACTTACTTCTTAAATGAATCAGTTAGCTTCTCTGTAGGTGCTCAAAACTTATTCGACCAAGATGCTGAAAAACTTGATTTTGCAGATGCAACGGGCATCCCTAATAACAACTGGGGTGGTCAGTTCTACGAAACATCTCCGTTTGGTATTAACGGTGGCTTTTACTACGCTAAAGCAACATATACTTTTTAAACTATTTTCATGAAGAACCAAAGGCGAAATGTTAAATACATTTCGCCTTTTTAATTTTATAGTTAATAAAAATAATAATAAACAATACCAATTGCATTGAATAAGTGTTCTATTATAGCGCTCAGAAAATAGCGTAATAACAAGGCGAAAACTATGATATATAGTTGCTCTATATGAATAATTTTTAACGCAGTGAGTACGCTATTTAATGCGATAGAATGATTATTTTTTAATAAAATTGGTATAACTATGCTACTTGAAAAAGCCAACCAACTACTGCAACAAAATAAACTCAAAGAAGCCGAGTTCCATTTTAAAGCAATTTTAAATAGTAACCCTGAAAATGGTGAGGCTTTATTTGGCTTAGGCAGAATTGCCTTACGACTTGAACGTTACGACGCTGCTGTATACCTACTCCAAAAAGCCTGTGAGCGCTTGCCTCATATGCTTGAACCATTACATGCCCTTGCTGATGCTTTTAACGGTGTTCATTCGCCAAACGATGCGCTAACGGTGCTTGAATACGCAAAAAAATTAGCAAGTCATAATCCAGAACCTCATTATTACTTAGCACAGCACTATTTAACACATGGCGAGTTAGATAAAGCTCATACAACTTTTGCTCATGCACTCAGCATTGGTGTATACCCTGTAACAGCCTATATTTTATTTGAACTTGTACAATTAGGTCGCTTTGATAAAGAACATAATTATGTAAGTAATTTGCACCACTTATTAACTCAAACTAGTAATTTACGTTTAAAAATGGTGTGTTACTACGCATTAGCAAACAGTTACGATGCACTTGAGGATACCGAGCAAGCATTTAATTATTTTATATTGGCGAATAAATTACAAAAAAAATTAAGTGAATTTAACACTAGAGATTTAATCCCTTTTTACGATGAAATAATAAAATACAACACCGAGGAGTTTATAGCCTCTGCCGATAAAAAATTTACGGGTAATATCACGCCTGTATTTATTATTGGCATGCCTCGTAGTGGCTCTACCCTTGTGGAGCAAATGTTGGCAAGCCATAGTCAGTTTTCGAGCCTAGGAGAGAGCACGAGTATTAGTAATAACGCAGTTGCTTTTATCGAACAAAAAACGGGAGTGACTTACCCGCAATGTTTAGCACATTTAACGCCGGATTTAATCAAAAAAGCCCGCGAGCTGTATATCACAACATTAAAAACAGCATCGCCCATCAGACCTTTTATAATAAATAAACTGCCGAGTAATTATCAGTCGCTCGGACTTATATATATTCTATTTCCAAATGCTAAATTTATAAATTTAAGTCGTGATTTTAATGCCACCGCATTTTCTATCTTCACTAATTACTTTGCTGAAAACGAGCCTTACTTTTGCTCACTACCTGAGTTTAAGCTTTATCATAAGTTGTATGAAAAATTGATGAGCCATTGGCACTCTTTTAAAGAGATGCCAATTTATGATGTCAGTTACGAAGATTTAGTGAGTAACCCAAAAGAGCAGCTAACGCAGTTACTTGGTTTTTTAAACTGTAGTTTTGAAGAGCGCTGCTTAGCATTTTATAAACAAAAAACACCGGTAACGACCTTGAGTAAACATGCTATTCGCCAACCTATTAATAACGCCGCAATCGCTAAGTGGGAGCGTTACAAAACACCTCTTCTAAAGTTACTTGATGAGAATTAATTAGGGCCTGTTTATCTTTCGAGGTTAAATTTGCAGTAGGCTGTTTGGTATTTAGGCAAGGCAGAGCCTATGTAGTGTGGTTGTTCCCCATAAATAGGCGATAACGCAGCATAAAGACCAAACATCCACTGCCCTTTGGGTTCTCTCTAGGGACGATTAACTCTTTGTTGCTCGGTTTTTACTTATTCTTACATGGATGTAAGCCAGTAGGGTAACGCAGGAGCAGTTACCGAGCCCACTAGGTTACAAACTTCGCGCCGTGATTAAATCTTCCTTGGATTGAACAAATTTTAATCCTGAAAGGTCAACAGGCCCTTACGGATGTGCTTTAAACCAATTAAGTAAATCTTTAAATTGATCATCACGCGCACTTGGGTGGGTAAGCATATTAATATGATCGTAATCAAAATTATGCCCGTGTTTACGACCGTAAATTTGCATTTGTTGAATGCCTAGCCCCGATTCGTCCATAAATTTTTGAATATCGATTGGTTGCGCTAATGCTTTATCTTTTACCGCAGCAATATGAAGCGTTGGCGGTAAATGCAGGTTGTTTAGCGCTTTTGCATAATCAAAATTATCATCAGAATCTATCCATGGCTTCTTTTTAGCCCATTGCATACTTTGATAATGCGACTTTTGAGTTTCGTTATCGCTGCCCCACTTATAACCTTTAGCATTTAAATAGCCATGTTTTTTAGCAAGTAAAGGCGCCATAAAATACCAAATTAAATTGGCTTGTAATAATTTTTGAGGATGATTATTAAATAAAGAACGCTTAGAGCCAAAATACACACATGCTTTAACGTCGTTAATATATTCTGGAAAACGTGCAAACGCGCTGTTCATCAATACCCCGCCCCAAGAGTGAGCAACCCAGTAGTCTGGCTTTTTGCCTTCAATCAACTCTATTTGCTTAATAAAGGCAGGGATGTCTTCTAGGATAGACTCAGTTTGTCCATATTCGGACTCGCTCGAAATGATTGGCTTGCTATCACCTCGGCCACGTAAATCAGCCACATAACATCTATACCCATGCTCAGCTAAAAAAGGGGCAAGTCCTTTATTAGAGTGCGTGTAAAAAATCTTACCGTTTTCTATTGCTCCATGCATAAAAAATACGATAGGCCCTTGCTGATCTTCATCGCTAATACGGCGTAAATGAAGTGTTTGCTGATCAGCTACATTAATAATTATTGATTGCTGAGAAATTGCCACAGTTATTCCTTTTTATTATTTTCAACTCATCCTACCAGTAATATTAAATATACCAAAGGAAATGTCTGCACTTTACTCATCAGCATTTGTTACAATCACCACATCATATCTGTTGTTAAAATGAAGCCATGAAAGAAAATAAAGCACGTTCAAAATTACACCCTCGTAACCTACATAAAAATGGGTACGACTTCGATTTATTAACAACAGAGCATCCTGCTCTACTGCCCTTTGTTATAACCACACCTGCAGGGACTAAAAGCATTGATTTTAGTGACAACAAGGCTGTTAAAACACTCAATCAAGCTCTTTTAAAAGCACATTATAATATTGATTTTTGGGATATTCCCGAGCACAACTTATGCCCACCTATACCTGGGCGTGTTGACTACATTCACTACTTGGCCGACCTATTAAGTGATGATAATCAACAACAAATACCTTTAGGTAAGCAAATTAAAGTGCTTGATATTGGCACTGGCGCTAACTTAGTTTATCCGCTTACTGGTACAAGTGAATATAAATGGCATTTTACTGGGACTGATATTGATACAGCCTCGGTGAAAATAGCAAAGCAAATAGCCCAGTTTAATGGTTTAAAAATAACCCTAAAACAACAAAAAAACGCATCACATATTTTTGAAGGCGTTATAAATCAAAAAGATCTATACCATTTAACGCTCTGTAACCCTCCGTTTCATGCAAGTGAAGAAGAGGCAAGTAAAGGCAGTGAACGTAAATGGAAAAACTTAGGAAAAACACCCAGTAGCACGCTTAATTTTGGTGGTCATAATAATGAATTGTGGTGCGAAGGCGGTGAAGTACAGTTTATCTCTAATATGGTTAAAGAAAGCGAAGACTTTGCAGAGCAAGTACTGTGGTTTACGTCGTTAGTCTCTAAAAAAGATAATATTGCAGCCCTTGAAGAAGTATTAAAAGCTCACCCAATAGCACAGTATAAAATTGTTGATATGGCACAAGGTCAAAAAATTAGCCGCTTTATTGCATGGACCTACTTTGATAAAGACACTCGTGAGCAAATTTGTAGCGAGCTTGATTAATACCAATTTTATTAAAAATAATAAAAAGGATAAGGCAATCATGATAGATTTTCGCTCTGATACAGTTACAAAACCAACAAAAGAAATGCGCGATATTATGTACAACGCACCGGTTGGTGACGATGTATATGGTGATGATGAAAGCGTTAACCAACTAGAAGCCTATGCGTGTAAGCGTTTTAATTTTGAAGCCGCACTTTATTGTAGCTCAGGCACACAAGCCAACTTACTTGCGTTAATGGCGCACTGTGAGCGAGGTGACGAATACATTTGTGGCCAAAATGCTCACAATTATAAGTTTGAAGGTGGTGGCGCAGCTGTTTTAGGGTCTGTGCAACCACAGCCTATTGAAAACGATGCTGATGGCAGTATACCTTTTAGTAAAATAGCGACGGCTATAAAACCAGACGATTGTCATTTTGCAAAAACGCGATTGCTCAGCTTAGAAAATACCATTGGCGGAAAAGTACTCCCGCTTGAGTACTTAGCCCAAGCACGTGACTTTGTTAATACGCATAGTTTAGCGCTGCACTTAGACGGCGCACGTGCTTTTAATGCCGCTGTTGAGCTAAAAGTTGATATCACTGAAATTACAAAGCACTTTGACTCAGTTTCTATTTGTTTATCTAAAGGTTTGGGGGCGCCCGTAGGCTCTTTATTATTAGGCTCACCAGCACTTATTAATAAAGCAAGACGATGGAGAAAAGTACTTGGTGGCGGTATGCGCCAAGCCGGAATGCTTGCAGCCGCTGGACAATTTGCACTTGAGCACAATGTAGAGCGCTTAAAAGACGATCATGAAAATGCACGTTATTTGGCTCAACAATTAAGTGAAATCAGTGGCTTTACTGTCGATATGACTAACACCACTAATATGGTTTACGCAACATACAGTAGCAGTATAAATATTAAAGATATTGCTGAAGCGCTTAAACAACAAGGCATATTATTTAGCCCAAGCAAGCAGCTTAGGCTAGTTACGCATTTAGATATAACCCGCGAAGATATTGATACATTTTTAAATGCTTTATCGGCCCATATTTAACGCGGCTTTATAATGTTTGCGGCATACCGAAACATATCGGTCATTGCCGCCAATTTCTACTTGGTTACCATCGGCTATTGCTTCGCCATTTTCATCGGTACGCAGTACATGGTTTGCTTTACGTCCACAGTGGCAAACAGTTTTAAGCTCAACTAACTTATCAGCCCACGCAAGCAAATATTGCGACCCTATAAATAGCTCGCCTCTAAAGTCGTTACGCAGGCCATAACACAATACCGGTATACCGAGTTCATCAACCACATCGGTTAATTGCATTACTTGTTCTTTTGATAAAAATTGGCACTCGTCAACTAACACACAATGGCGCTTTTTATCATCATTGAGTGATTGAATAAGATCAAAAACATCTTTACTGGCATCAAATACATGCGCATCAGCTTGCAACCCAATACGAGACGATACTTTACCCACGCCTTGTCTATCATCAATGGCAGCAGTCAGGATCACAGGTTCCATGCCACGTTCTTTATAATTAAATGCAGATTGTAATAACGTGGTTGATTTACCTGCATTCATTGCAGAGTAGTAAAAGTATAATTGAGCCATTGCGGTGCCATTTTATAAAAAGTGCGCTTATGCTACCTTAATATTAAATTAATACCAATTTACAAACGCGAATTTAATGAGTTTATTTAAGTGTTTGTAAGTATTTAATATACACAGGTGCACTTTCAAATTTTGATAACCACTGCCACATTTCCCAACTTAGAGCATTATTTTCTTCATAGAATTTTTTTGAAAAAACAAGATAACCATGGCTAGTTTCGTAAGGGGGAAAAATAGGTTTAACATTATTACCCTCATACGGATAACTCGACACTTTTAAGCCATCTACTTGGCATAGATCAACGCTCGCCTGCACTACCCCCTTATCTAGCAACTCAAAAGCTTTGCTTTTAGAAAACGTATTATGAATAAAAAATGGTTCTTCTTTTAACGCGCTATTTAGCCCATAACCATTAGGAATAGCTATCGTAAATGCTTTATTTTGAAATACTTCACGAGTCTCCCATTCCTTATGAAATTTATAACGCCCTATAAGACAGCTGCCAAATTCACTTACTGCGTAGTCATCTTGTAACTTACCTTGCTCATCAACAGGATAAACAGCAACGTTTTCTCGCCCTTTGCGGTAACTTGCAATAACAGCATTAACTCGATTAAATTCTAAATCGTTTAAGCATCTACGCCATGGCTTTCTAACAAATGATATTGCTACATTGGGCAATGCTAAATCAAGTTGTTGAAGTATTTCGATTGATGCACCAGGTTTATCTGTTGGTATATTTTGGCCATCACCTAAAAACATGGGTGCTATATTTTTGTCTTCGTAACAAAACACGAGACTTTGCGGCTTGCTAAACGCAGTAGCGGTAAACATTAAACTGGCAATAAAAAAGTACACTAAGCTATTAATACGCATAATAATTTTTATTAGTTGATTATTTAAATTATAGGTTGAGTTAAGCAGACTGGCTATATTTTATCAATTAATTTACATTAATCCTTCGTGTTTCAGCAACCACAGTTTCCTTTCAAGCCCACCAGCATAGCCCGTTAACTTTGCATTTGCGCCAATAATGCGGTGGCACGGTACAATAATACTAATCGGATTTTTACCATTAGCAGCGCCTACTGCCCTCACTGCTTTTGGGTTATTGAGTTGGTTAGCAATATAGCCGTATGTTTGCGATTGTCCAAAAGGCACCGTTAATAGTGCTTGCCATACACTTTGCTGAAATACCGTACCGGTTGTATCAAGTGGTACATCAAACATAGTGCGTTTTTTTGCAAAGTACTCATTTAACTGCGCAGCGCAAATAAGCACCGCCTTGTTAGTAACTTGCTCAAATGGCGTATAAGAGTGCTCAACTGGAGGATAAAACCCAACATAACTCACACCTTTATCAGTCGCTTGAATAATTATGTCGTCTATAGGGCTCGAAATTGATGTTTGAATGATCATTATAATTGCTGCCAAAGTTGAAACGTTAAGTAAGAGCGAAAAGGAGCGCAATTAGCAGGCTCAAAAGGGTTTGCCGCCGCTTGAGCTTTTTTAACACCTAAGTCGCCATCAAGTAATATATCGGGTTGGCTTTGTCCTCGCAGCTTTGCATAATTTACTGTCCAAGGACCAATTCCCTTTAAGCTAAGCCATTCGTCTAAATCGTCATTTTCAGGATTTAGTGCACAAAATTGGGCTAAGTTGTGTAGCGCATTTTTGCGTGCTTGTGGCATTTTAAAAAATGCAAAATCACTATTAGCAACAATTTTAGCCGTAGGAAAATAAACGGCATCGCCCTCTTTTTCGCCTAATTCATCAACTAACTTTGTTACTAAATTATGCGCTGCAGTAACACTCACTTGTTGCCCAAGTACCGCTCTTATACCGGCTTCAAAACTTGACCAAATCCCCGGAAGTCTGAGCCCTTCGCACACTGTAAACGCATTGTTTATATTGGCGCTTAAATGCGTTTCAATTAAATTAATATCGGCATCTAAATCAAGCACACGGCGTATATTATTTATAACTGTTTGTAAGTACGCCGTATTGTCTATATTGATAGACACACTAAAGTGGTTTTTACTCGCTATAAATTCAGCGGTAAAGCTTCCTTTATATTTCTCAGTTGCAAAAGTACGCCCGTAGCTCGTTTGTGTTATCCACTCCATTGGTTTTATCAAGCGCCTTTGTAAAAAGCCCTGCAAAGCAGGCCAATTATAAGGCGGCCTAAATGGCAGGGTTAAAGTGAGTGTTGACGTTGGCTTTTTATCGCCACTGCGCAGCTTCGAGGGAGCTATATTTAACTGCTGTAAAAATGCATCATTAAAGCGCCTAATGCTTTTAAAGCCTGCGGAAAACGCT
This sequence comes from Pseudoalteromonas sp. SR41-7, assembly GCF_014163935.1. NCBI lineage: Bacteria > Pseudomonadati > Pseudomonadota > Gammaproteobacteria > Alteromonadales > Pseudoalteromonadaceae > Pseudoalteromonas > Pseudoalteromonas sp. SR41-7. The sequence goes on from NZ_JACJEF010000005.1 coordinate 120,079, forward strand.
ATTTCGGTAAGGGGTAAATGTGTTTCTTGAATCAGTTTTTTAGCAAAGTGGCATTGGTTAAATAATCGATATTGCGTAATCGACACGCCAAAATACTGCTTAAACAACTGCCTTAAATAACGACTACTTACGCCTAAACGAGCTGCTAATTTTTCGCAGTCGTGCTCGTCATTTTGATCTATTAAATGTTTTGCTCTAAGTGCCGTCGTTTTTGTACCCTGCCATGCTGCGCTGCCTGGGGCACTATCGGGCCTGCAACGAATACAGGGCCTAAAACCATCTTGCGCCGCGTTATGGGCAAACTGATAATAAGCAACGTTTTTTTCGTGAGCCGTTGGTGCAGGGCAAATTGGTCTGCAATAAATACCGGTACTTTTTACCGCTACGTAAAAAAGCCCGTCAAAACGAGGATCGCGACTCTGACGTGCTTTTTGCCAATGTGAAGTGTACATAAACGGCTCTATAAATTAATCTAATAGAGCCTAGCTTATAGAAAATAAACTGTATTACTAGCCATATTCGGCACTCAACTTATTGCGGCTAGGTAGCGTTTTTCAACTTCAGTCCAATTAATTACATTATAAAAAGCAGCAATATAGTCAGGACGCTTATTTTGATACTTCAAATAGTAGGCATGCTCCCATACATCAAGTCCCAAAATAGGGGTATTTCCCTGCATTAAAGGGCAATCTTGATTAGCACTATTTTCTACAATCAACTTTTTATCTGGGGTCACACATAGCCACGCCCAACCACTGCCAAATTGACTAATTGCAGCAGCAGTAAATTGATCTTTAAACTTATCAAAACTGCCAAACTGTTCATTTATTGCCTGAGCTACACTACCTTCAGGTTCCCCTCCTCCTTCTGGGCTCATTACTTGCCAAAATAAGCTGTGATTAAAATGCCCTCCTACATGCTCTTGTACTGCTTTTTGTAAATTACTAGGCAGGCTGTTTATTCCCTTAAGTAATTTTTCAGCATTTGCGGTTGCATAAACAGTATCTGCTAAAGCAGCATTGGCTTTATTGATATACGTTTGATGATGCAATGTGTGGTGAATATGCATTGTTTTACCATCAATATGAGGCTCAAGCGCATCGTACTCATAGTTAAGTGCAGGCAAAGTAAAAGCCATAAATACTCCTTTTTCTTTTAAATTAGTGCAGTTGATTGTTTGTAGTGCTCTCTGAGCATAAGCAAAAATTCACTTGCTCTATTAGCTCAGGTAAAAAATGATAGCGTCTTGCAAATAATACAAGTTCAGAGGACGTTTTAGTGTAATGATGCTTACTCACTTTTTGTATATCGTAATGAGTATGCTTAATTAGCGAACAGAGTGTTAAGTGTACTTCGCATAGCCATTTGCATGCATTTTCAGGCTGTTGCATAGCTATATAGGTGTCAGCTAAATTATGCGACGCAACAACAAGTGCAGGTATGCAATGCTCAATAGCATGGATGACATTGTTATTAATCTGAGCATATAAAAACTGCTGAAGAAGATGATCTGCAAGTGTTTTAGCTAATAAGTATTTATCGCGGGCTTCGAGAAGTGCACCTTGTTCAAATGCATAATTACCTTGCATTATATTCGACTGCCAAGGGCTTAATGCTTGATCAAGACAAAGTAAATCTGAGTGGGATTGTTTTTGGTTTGAGATCATATAATCATCTGCACGTTTATTTATGGGAGTGTACTTAACTTACACACCCATAAACCTAAATGCAAATGATTTTCATTAACTATTTAGCAAAGTCTAGTAATTCCTGCCCTGTTAAGCGATATATAATCCATTCGTTTTGCGGCTTTGCACCAATGCTATTGTAAAAATCGATAGCGGGTTTATTCCAATCAAGCACTACCCATTCAAAACGACCACAGTCATTACTAATCGCCTTATTAGCTAAGTGCTTCATAATGGCTTTACCTGCACCATTGCCACGGCTATCTGGGCTTACGTATAAATCTTCAAGGTATAGGCCATTTTTACCTAACCAGGTAGAGTAATTATAAAAATATACCGCAAAACCAATTGGCTCATCACCTTCTAAACAAATTATGCTGTGCGCAGTTGCACCTTCACTAAACAGAGTATCTAAAATTGCCTGCTCGTCTGTTTTTACTGCATCAGGTTCTTTTTCATATATGGCAAGTTCGGTAATAAAGTGCAAAATTGTTTTTGCGTCACTTGGTTTTGCATCACGTATTATAACGGGTTGGCTCATTGTATTTTTACCTTAAATATACTGCTCTAATTTATCTTTTAAAATATCTAATTGAATAGGTTTACTCAAGTAATCATCCATTCCAGCTGTTATACAACGCTCTTTATCTGAGTTCATTGCATTTGCGGTGATAGCGATTATTTTAATGTTTTTATGCTGTATGCCCGCCACGCCTTTACGAATAGCAGCGGTTGCAGCAAAACCATCCATAACTGGCATTTGGCAATCCATAAGTACGAGCTTAAAGTATCCTGAATCATGCGCTTCTAATATATCAATCGCTAATTGGCCATTCCCAGCAATAGTAACGTCACAATTAAGCTTTTTGAGCATTAATTTAGCCACCTGTTGGTTAATTGGATTATCTTCCACCAGTAGTATTTGGGAAGACTCCTGCATTTTTTCTTTTTTAAGTGAGGAAATATAGCCTGACGTAACAAGTGGGAGCGCCTCGCCTGCAGCATTACTCGTTATAACCGACAGTGCAGAAATTAAATCGGCAGTGGTTACAGGTTTGGGGAAATATGCCTGAAAGCCTGCATTAGAATAGCGCTGCGCACCTTCCATACCAGCAATACTGGTCATCATTACAAGTGGCATTGATTTATAATGTTCATGTGCTTTTAGTGCTTTACACAGCTCTATACCATCCATTCCTGGCATTTGCATATCAAGCACTGCAATGTCATACATGCAATTGTTACTTTTATACTGCTGCGCGCACATATCAAGAGCTTCGCGTGCGTCACATGCAAGCGCAACCTTAGCGCCCCAGTGCTCAAGCTGCTGTGAAATTACAATTCGATTTGTCTCGTTATCATCAACAACCAAAACGGTTAGCTCTTCCATATTAATATTAGGAATATAACGTTCTTTTTGATCTCCCGGAGTCAGCATTATAGTGGCAGTAAAAGTACTCCCTTTACCGGCTTCGCTAGAGAGAGAGATAGCTCCCCCCATTAGTTCACAAAGCTGCTTACAAATAGCCAGCCCTAAGCCACTGCCTCCATATTCACGCGTTGTTGATGCATCGACTTGAGAGAAAGGGGTAAATAATTGCTCTTGTTTTTCTAAACTAATTCCTATGCCTGAGTCCTTTATACTTACAACAAACTCTAAACCTTGAGCTACTTTATTAATTTTCGCGCTTACAACAACCTCGCCTTGACTCGTAAACTTAACGGCGTTGCTTAATAAATTAGTAATAACTTGGCGAATGCGCCCAGGATCGCCGCATAACTGCGAAGGCTCTAGCGCTACCAGATCCAAAATAATTTCAATACCTTTGTCTTGAGCTGTAAATGCTTGTGCGGCAGCAACTTCACCAATTAAATCACGTCCATTAAAGTTAATCTCTTCAAGCTCGATTTTACCTGCTTCAGCTTTAGAGAAATCTAAAATATCATTAATTACACCCAATAAAGAATGTGCACTTTTTTTGGCTATATCTACTTTTGTTTCTATTGGTTTAGATAACGACTCTAATTGAACAAGCTCTAGCATGCCGAGTACGCCATTCATCGGCGTTCTAATTTCATGGCTCATGGTTGCTAAAAATTGGCTCTTAGCAATGGCTGCATCTTCAGCTTTCACGAGTGCTACTTTTAGCTCCTCACTAATTACTTTTCGTTTTTGAGAAACTAAAGTGCTTCCCACTAAAGTAGCTAATGAGCGAAGATACGTTTCTTCACTTTGCGTCCAGTTGTGATGCTCGCCTACTGTTTCAGCGCACAAAATACCTAAATTACCATCGCCTGTTGCAATTACAGCATCAAGCATCGATTTAATATTTAGTGGTGTTACATATGCTTCAATAAAATCAACAGTTGCTGAGTGAGTATAAACATCATCAATAGCCACTAAATTATGTTTATAAATAGCATTAAAATAAGCTGGGTAGTCTTTAGCAGTTAAAATAGCGTCGGTATCTACAAACCCTTGACCATTTATATATAAGCAATGACACGTCATCACATCTCGTTTTTCGTTAAAGATCCATATCGAAGCTCGTGTAACATTTAGCACTTCACACATAGATTTAACGGCTAGCTTTTTAACCTGTTCTACATCACTATTTTGCACCTCAGGTGCGACTGTAAGCGCGGCTAAATTTTTGTTATAACGATTTGCTTTTTCGCTCTCAAGTTCAAGTCGTTTATGTGCATCAATACTTTGAAATGAACCAAACACACGTACACATTTACCGTCTTTAAGCTCAGCTTGGCCCATCGATTTAACCCAACGCTCTTGCCCAGAATAGGTCAAAATAATAAGCTCTACACTCCAGCTTTCACCTAAAGTCACTGCGCACTCAAATAAGGTACTTATAGTATCTCGGTGTATGCCTGGTTTATAAAAGTTAATAGCGGTATCTATGCTCGGTTCAAAGTCCTCTGGTACTTCGTGAATAACTTTAACTTCATCAGACCAATAAAGTGTATGCGCATCTAAGTCCATCTCCCATGCGCCAATCTGCCCTTGCTTACTCATTGATTCAAGTAGGCTTTGCTGACGATTTATTTTTAACTGTGTATTGTAACGCTCTGTAATATCAAAAATAAATCCATCTAAATACAATATGCTGCCATCATCTGCGTAAATGGCTTGGCCTTTTTCATTTACCCAATGTAAGGAGCCATCGCGGGCTGTAATCCTATACTCAACAGACCATGACTGCTTAGCGCTAACACAACGTAGAATTTCATCTTTTATTTTTTTAGAATCGTCTTCGCATATCAAATCAAAAAAGCTGGGGGGTTCATCATGTATCAACTCATCAGGTGAATAACCTGTTATTCCACTCGCTTGCTCGCTCATATAAAGCATGCTTAATTTATTATCAAACTTACATCGATAAATAATGCCAGGGATATTTGATACCAAAGATGCAAACCTATCGCGGCTTCCTTGTAGCTCAAGCTCTGTAGATTTTCGTTCTGATATATCTAAATGCGTACCTATCATACGTTTTGGAGAGCCATCGGTATTCCACTCAACTACTTTTGCAGTATCGAGTACCCAAATCCAATGTCCATTTTTATGCTTCATGCGGGCTTCACTAACAAAATAGTCAGTCTCACCGGCAAAGTGCTCTTGAAGTTTTTTATTTGATATCACTAAGTCGTCTGGGTGAGCATATGTATACCAAGTATCTATAGTACAAGGCTCAATCTCACTGAGTTTGTAACCTATTATCTCGGCCCAGCGGTTATTAAACGTCACTTTATTCGTATCAATATACCAATCCCAAATACCCACGGCTGTTGAGTCTATCACTAACTGTAACTGTGTTTTGTGTTGCTCAAGCTCTAGCTCTTGTACTTTCAGGGCTGTAATGTCATTACGAATAGCAATATAGTTTTGCGGTTTTCCATTTTCATCTAAAAATGGTGCAATCGTCGTATCTACCCAATATATGCCACCATGCTTAGCTTTATTGCATATTTGCCCGTTCCATATATCACCACGTTTAAGCGTTTTATACATATTTTTAAAAAATGCTTTTTCGTGTTTTCCTGAATTTAAAAGGCGATGGTTTTGACCTATTAATTCGTGTTCATCGTAGCCACTAATCTCACAAAATTTCTTATTTACAAAAGTGATGGTGCCATGCAAATCAGTTACAGCAACAATAGCGTGTTCATCTAATGCACTTTTTTGCTCGGCTAATTGTTTTAATGCAATTTGAAGTGCAGAGCGTTGCTTTTGTAATATACTGTGTTGCTCTTCTTTTACGGCTACTAAATTACGTAAACCCAATGAAAGCTGGTTAAACTCAATACTGTCGTTTATTACAGGGACTTTTACCTTATCTCCTTTTGTAATACTTTCAACAATTTTAGCTAAGTTAATTAAAGGTCTAGAAAGTCGACGCCCAAACCACCACGATGACGTTAATATAAGCAGCAATGCCCCCGCATTTGTTAATAAAGCAAGCTGTTTATAAAAATTAGCACCTTGTAGTGCAACTTCTTTTGGTTTTGTTACAAGTAATTGCCATCCAGATTCATTTAAAAACTCTAGAGAATCAATATACCCGTATAAAGTCTCTTCATTTTTATTACTGTAAGAAAAAACACGTTGCGTTGGGGAGCCGTTTTGAGAGAAAAATAGTGGTTGAGAATCTTCTGAATTATTATTTTTTTGAATTTTATTATTATGCATAACATAAAATGTTATGTCTTTATTTGCAGCGTGTATTTTACTTAGATTATTTAATAAGCCGTTTAAATTTATATCTGCGAGCAATATGGCTTGTAGCTTATTTTCGGTATTTACTAACGGTAAGCCAATAATATGATACTCACGCCCTGAGACTGTCATTGACTGAAATTGGATTTTACCTGTATTTTTAATACCAGAGAGTATGTTATTAAAACGTTGATCTTTAATAATATTAAAAAAGGGTGATGAAGGTAGTGATTTAACGAGGTTTACATCAATAAGTTCTACATTATTAACAAAGTCGTACTGCTCAACAAATTGCGCTATTAATTGTTGTTTTTTAGTCGGGCTAATATCAAACTGCGCCCTAAGCAAATATAGATCCTTAACATGCTCTGCAAACCAAATATCAGCAAATTGCTTACCTATATTATTAAGCTCGTTTAGTTCAGCGTCTGCATTTTGCTTAAGCGTGCTATTTACATGTCCAAGGCTAAACCAAGTAAGTATACATAGTGGCCCTAAGGCTATAATTATAAAGGTTATAATTAACTTACTTCGAACAGACTGTCCTTTACCTGTTAATTCATCAAAGTTTAAACCTTTGTGCATGCTTAATATCCAGCAACTTATAATCATTTAATATTACTTACATTAATGCACTAAATATATAAAGACGCAAGTTTTGAGCGGTAAACTCCTTAAAAAATGGGTGTTTAGCGTTACAATATTAAATTCACACTTTTTAAAATATACGCCTTTATTACTAACTTATAATTAGATTTATTGACGCTACCACATCTGTAGCGGTTTTAAACCAGCCATGATATAAGCAATATTCAATTAATACATTTGAGGTCATTATGGCGCACGATCACTCACATAGTCATGTAGACGAAAACCAGAGCGATAAACAGCTAACCGTCGCTGTGGTTATTAATGTATTGCTAACCGTAGCCCAAGTTATTGGCGGGGTATTTTCGGGCAGTTTGTCACTTATAGCCGATGCACTTCATAATTTAAGTGATGCTGCCGCTATATTTATCGCGCTCGTTGCACGTAAAATTGGTAATAAACCTGCTGACACCACTCATCATTTTGGCTATAAACGCGCTGAAATACTTGCCACACTTTTTAATAGCAGTACATTGATATTAATTGGTGTGTATTTAATTTTTGAAGCCATTTCGAGCTATTTAAACCCTCAACCAATTAATGGTTGGATAGTTGTGTGGGTGGCAGCAATAGCATTGATTATTGATTTAGCAACCGCATATTTAACCTACCGAGCTGGCGCAAATCACAGTATAAATATAAAAGCGGCCTTTATTCATAACGTATCAGATGCAATGGCATCTATTGTTGTTATTATTGCGGGCACCTTAATTATTTTATACCAGTGGTATATCGTTGACTTAATTGCCACTGTGCTTATTTCTCTTTATGTAATTTATCATGGCATTTTACTATTAAAGCAAAGCTGCAAAATTTTAATGCAAGCAGCGCCTAGCAATATTGATATACACGCAATATCACATGCTATTAGTAATGAATTTAATATCGAATCGGTAGTTAGCATTAAGCTTTGGCAACTAGATGATAAAGAAAATTATTGTGAGCTTATTATTGGCACTCAGCACTTAATTAATTTGCCAGTAGTAAAAAGCTTTTTACACGACAATTTTAATATTGAAAATTGCATAATAGAAATCCGACCAATCGCAAATTAAAGCCCAATTTAATGCTCTTAATAACAAGCTAAACCAAATACATAACTATTTAATTGAAAACAGCTCGTATTATCATTTACAATATTGTCATTAACTCATAATGAGATACCGTTTTTGAAACTTTGGTTACGTAGAATTCATTTAGGCCTTGCCCTAATTAGCGGACTATTTTTATTAATAGTGAGCCTAACCGGTGCTGTTATGATTTATGCAAAAGACATACAGCACCTAATAGAGCCTGAGAAATGGCAAGTAACACCCCAAAAAAACTTAATGCATTACGATGAACTTATACAAAATGTACAAGCTCAAACTAAGCAAAAAATCACCTTTTTTATGCCCGAACAAGCGCCAAACGCAGCATGGCAATTTCGGTTAGCCAATAAACACTACGCCAGTGTTAACCCCTACTCAGGGAGTGTACTAAACATCTATGAATCAACCGATACGATTTATGGGTTTGCTATGGGATTACATCGTTGGCTGTTGTTTGAAAACAGTAAAGGTGAAAAAACCTTTCGAAATTGGATGTCGGTGTGTGCATTGCTACTTTTAATAAATGTATTACTGGGCTTTTATTTATGGGTAAAGCCCAAAAACAGAGTTAAACGTTTAGCTATAAAACCAAAAGCCAAATTTAGAGTGCTCATGTATCAATTACATACAGTGCTTGGTGTTTACTTTTTTATACCGCTTATGCTGATTGCCTTTACTGGTATGGCATTTAACTGGAAAACACAAACTCAATCGGTATTAGAATTTGTGACCTTAAACAAGGTAGAACAAAGACCTAAAGCACCAAAAGTAATAACCCCTTCTCAAGCTACTTTAAACTACAATGAAGCAATTAAAAATGCAGAGAACGTATTTCCAGACGGTAAATTATATAGAATTTACTTACCTAAAAAGGATGACGAAGCAATTGCACTGAGAATGCAAAACCCTGGCGAAAGTCACGCTTACAGCTGGGTTTGGACTAACCCATTTACGGGTAAAGTATTAAACTCATTTGACGCCAGTAAAACAAACTTCACAACACAAGCATGGAACTTCAAATATAAGTTTCACATTGGTGATTTTGCAGGTCCTATCGTGCAGTTTTTATGGTTATTAATAGCCCTTTCACTCGCATTTTTTATTGTAAGCGGTGTGTATTTCTGGTTAAAACGCCATAAATGGAAATAAATCTCATTAACACTTGCGTCATTAGTTGATAATGATTACCATTACGTAAATTGTTATCAACTAAGACACCCCATGTTAAAAACTTCGCTTTGCCTTATCGCTGTTGCAATAAGTACTAACACGTTAGCAAATGAAAATAATAAAAATGAATACAATTCTGATCAATTTGAGCATGTCATTGTTTCAGGCAGCCGTATATCAGAAAGCATTGACGAAGTACCAGCCTCGATCACCGTTATTAATCAGCAACAAATACAACAGCATTTAAAAGTAAGCTCAGAATTGGGAAGTTTACTCGCGCAAATGGTTCCTGGCCTTGCCCCAGATACAGGCAGTTCTAGTAATTCAGGACAAACACTACGCGGCCGTGCGCCATTAATAATGATTGATGGCGTACCGCAATCAACCCCTCTTCGTAATGGTTCTTTAGGCGTAAAAACGTTAGACTCCAGCGCAATAGCGCGCATTGAAGTCATAAAAGGCGCAACGTCTATTTATGGTAATGGTGCCTCAGGTGGCATTATTAACTACATAACAAAACAAGCGCGTAGTGATGGTAAACCGGAAGGCGAAATAAGTATTTCAAGCCGCTTTAGCGCTGTTAAATTAGCAGAAAGTGGTGGCGGTAGAGTATCAGCCGCAGTAAACGGTAAGCTCGACCAACTAAGCTACCTGTTAACGGCAAGCTATGAAGAAAACGGCGTACAACGCGATGCACAGGGCGATATTTTAGGCTTGCAATATGGTTTATCAGACTCTGAAACTCAAAACTATTTTACCAAACTAACTTATGATTTTGACGACGAAAAGCAACTGCAGTTCAGCTATAACTTTTACAGCTCACAGCAAAAAACTGATTTAGGCGATGTTACTGGCGATGGCAATATAGGGGAAAAAACATACGCTATACACGTCCCATTAGCGCTTCAAAAACAAGGTAAACCGCAAGGCCCAGAAGGCAACGAAAATATAACCCTAAAATATGTTGATTACGCGTTGTTTGAAAACACACAAATGACCCTCGATCTGTATAAACAAAATATAGAAAACGTATTCTTTTTCTCAACCGCTTTAGCCAATCTTGATGAAGGTTATAGCGGTGGTCAATCGGTTATTAAATCAGACAAGCAAGGTGCAAGAGCTACATTTAATAGCCAGTTTGATTTTGAAAACCTAACAGCCACTCTAATCTACGGTATTGATGCCTTAAATGATAAAACATCGCAACCTTTAGTAGATGGCCGTGTGTGGGTGCCAGAAATGGACATGAAAAGTGTGGCTGGCTTTTTACAAACCAAATGGGTAATAAACGACGATATTATTGTAAAAGCGGGTGTAAGAAACGAAAGCATTGATTTGAGTGTAAGTGACTACCAAACGCTAAAACTTTGCAAAACCGTATCTCAATGTTCAGTACCATTAAATGTGCGTGGTGATACCATAAACTATGACGCTACAACGTATAATGCAGGCATAAAATACAATTTAACAGATGCATTCAGCCCATTTTTTAGTTATTCACAGGGCTCTGATATTTCTGATATTGGTCGCCTACTTCGCGCTGCAACTGTTGACGATATTGCACTTGTTCAAACACAAGCCTCAATAATCGACAATTACGAAATTGGTTTTACCTCACAGTTTGAAAACGTACGTTTTGAATTTGCTCTTTACAGAAGTACCTCAGAGCTTGGTACAAGTAATGAGTATAATGAAGTAACGGGTGTTTACGAACCCGTACGTGCACCACAAGAAATATGGGGTTACGAAGGGTTAGTTAATTATACTATTAACCAAGACCTTAAATTAAGCGCCACATACAGTTACGTAGAAGGTAAAAACACCGAAGCTGATGACTACCTAGGCGCAAGCCAAATTAGCCCACCCAAAGCAACGGCGAATGTAACGTGGCAAACAAATGACGAGCTATCGCTTGCAATGAGCTTTTTATATGTAGGCAACAGAAAGCGCTTTGATAAAAATGCACAGGGCCAATACTCTGGCGATCAGGGCCCTGTTAGTAGCTACAACACATTCAACTTAAGTGGCCAATACAATGTTAACGCCAGGTGGAGTGGGTATTTTGGAATAGAAAACCTATTTAATAGCGATTACTACCCTGCCCGCGCACAGGCTTACACCTACGGTGGATATAATATTAAAGGATTAGGCACAACCGCAACGCTGGGTGCTAAATACCAGTTTTAATTAGTGATAGACTCAATAAATAGGCATCAGCATGCCTATTTATTTAAAAAGATAATATGAAAAGCAGTATCTCTACTTATTGTTTATAAATACCTCTAGTAATCATTCTCAGATACTAATACAAATAAAAAACTGTCCATAAACCAAGCAGTAACGCAAACTTAAATAAGAATCAAAACCAATAGTAACGCAATGATTTTTATAGAGAAAACTTGCAATATAGGCTATATGTACTACACTGCATACAATTGAAATAGTTGAGGCGATTTATCATGAAAGGTAATCAAAAAGTAATCGATGCGTTTAATACATTGTTAGCTAACGAATTAGCAGCAATCGATCAGTATTTTATACACTCGCGCATGTATGACGACTGGGGTTTAAACAAACTATACGAGCGCCTTAACCACGAAATGGAAGAAGAAAAAGATCACGCAGACTGGCTTATCAAGCGCATCTTGTTTTTAGAAGGTGTACCAAATATGACTAAGCGCCGTGATTTACTTATCGGTAACGATGTAAAAAGCATGATGCAAAACGATTTAACACTAGAGCTTGAAGTAGTTGCGTGTGTTAAAGACGTAATCGCAATATGTGAAGAACAACAAGATTATCAATCTCGTAGCATTTTAGAAAAGCTGTTATTTGATACCGAAGAAGATCATGTTTACTGGTTAGAGCAACAACTTGGTCTAATTGATAAAATTGGTTCTGAAAATTATCATCAAGCACAAATGGCTTAGTAGGGAGCATATTATGAAAGGCGATAAAGACGTTATTGCAGCGCTTAATAAAGTACTCGCTAATGAGCTTGTTGGTATTAACCAATACTTTTTACATGCACGTATGTTTAAAGATTTTGGCTTTACACAGCTTGATAAAGCAGACTACAAAGTATCAATTCAAAAAATGAAAAACGCTGATCGTTTAATTGAACGTATTTTGTTTTTAGAAGGCTTACCAAATCTTCAAGACCTAGGCCGATTACGTATTGGTGAAAACAGCGAAGAAATGATTGCTGCTAACATGAGTTTTGAACTCGATACTATTGACGAGTTACGAAGCGCCGTTAAACTGGCTGAAAGTAAAAAAGATTACATTACCCGTGAAGCCCTTGATCACATTTTAAATGAACAAGAAGAGCAAATTGATTGGTTAGAAACCCAACAATTACTTATTAAAAATACGGGTATCAAAAACTACTTACAGTCTCAACTGTAAATAGTAACAAGCATAAAAAAAGCAGCTAAAAAGCTGCTTTTTTTATATCTAAATTTTATATGTAATTAAGCAACTTGATCCGTTACATCCGCAATTTGAATAAGTCTGCGATTAAGGATCTTTTTAGTACAACCACAACACTTACCGCATTGGCTGCCTACTTTAAGCTCTTTGGTTAATTCACGCATGGTCGTTGCACCATCGTCAATTGTTTGCTCAATTTTTTTATCAGTCACACCGTGACAAAGACAAATATACATCAATACAAACCGTGTTAATTACATTCAATAGGTGCATACTAATCTAAACGACAATTGTTATCAATAGCTTCCTCACTAATAAATATAAATTATTTATTAGTATATGGTATTTGTTCTCTTAACTATATTTACCTAAAAGTAAAGTTATGGAATAATGGCCGCCTCTTAGGGGAGTAGCCCGCTCAGTAATGAGTAAACTTATCAACATAATTGCACCTCATGTGCATGGTAAGTTTGTAATGTTGTAGCAAGCGTTATCGGCGAGACCTAGGTAGACACTATCCTCATGGCGGGAGATAGTTGTTTGCCTTGGTTTAGTATTCCCGCCTGTAAGAATCAATAATGGAAGTTTTTTTAACCTCAACCGTCACTGTTACACTTGCCGAAATTGGCGATAAAACCCAGCTTTTATCACTCCTGTTAGCTGCCCGTTTTCGTAATAAAAGCGCACTTATTCTTGGTATTTTAGCCGCAACTTTACTCAATCATGGCCTATCAGCGTGGTTTGGGCAGTGGTTAAGTAATAGTTTTTCTTCTGAATATTTACCTTGGCTTGTAAACATCAGCTTTATTGTTGTTGGCCTTTGGCTATTAGTTCCAGACAAAGACGAAGATGTAAGTAGTAAATACGATAGCTACGGGGCTTTTTTAGTTGCTTTTGTATTATTTTTTATTGCAGAAATTGGTGATAAAACACAAATAGCGACAGTGTTGCTAGGCGCACAATATCAGTCTGTGTTTTGGGTAACGGTAGGAACCACGTTAGGTATGCTAATTGCTAACGTGCCTGTTATATATGCTGGTAATGCATTACTAAAAAGAATATCTCTAAACACCGTACGTGCTATTGCTGCTTGTGTGTTTGTGTCATTAGGTATTTATGGCTTAGTGACAATTTAATCAATGTTAAAGCTCGTAACTGTTGATTTAAGTGCGAGCCTTAATTTTTTCTGCACGTTATTTACGCATTATTTACACAATAACATCCCTTGGTTTGTGTAATTAAGAGGCTTGAGTTAAAACCTGCAGCTAAATTAGTGACCGCAGTTTCAACAAAGCCACTTCCCTGGGCACACGCTAACCCTTCGGAGAGAGGACCGGCATAAACAAAATCACCGTTTTTATTAATAATAACGGCGGCAGGCGTTGCCGGAATAACAAGTTTAAGCTTTGGTGTTAATTCAACTTGTACAACCTTCATAGCTTTATTGGCAGCAAAAGAGCTTAACGATGAAATATGTGGTTTAGCCTGTATGGTGCACCCGCAATTTTTTTCAGTTATAAGCACTAACGACGCTTCATTAGTGTCAACCCAGTCCAATTGCTTTTTAAAGTTATTAAACCAGTGCTTTTGCAATAAAACTTTTGAGCTATCAAACGGTTTAAGTTGCTCTAACTGAAAATAAACTAACCCTGCAACAACACAAACAAGCCATATAGCTATAAGCGAAAATACAAAAGAGTTAGATTTATTTAAACTTGGCAATGCTTTGCTCTAATACATCAATACTTACATCGATTAACTGCACCTTAGCGGTTAACTGCTGCACTATTTGCGTATCTTGGTACTGATTTTGGCGCATAGTATCAGTACTGCTTGCTATTAACTCGGTATTTCCTGCCTGCTCCGCTACAACTTGTGCAACTGAGTCAGAGCTTGAAGATACTGCGGCTATTTGCTCGCTCATTGCTGAAATATTTTCTTTCATTGCAGCACTAATACTTGTTAAATCAACTACAAAACTCACACACTGACTCATTGATTGCGTTGACGTTTTACTATTATTAACAAGATCTTTTAATGTAAGACTAATTTTATCTGTTGTTGCTTTACTGTGGTTGGCCAAAGATCTTACCTCATCAGCAACAACAGCAAAACCTCGACCGTGTTCGCCTGCGCGGGCAGCTTCAATAGCGGCATTTAAAGCAAGTAGGTTTGTTTGCTCAGCAATGCCTGATATTTCATTAAGAAGCCCTGAAATAACATCGCCCGCTGCCACTAAGTGGTTTATTTTTTCTTCGGTATGGTTAAGCAGTGTTAACAACTCTCTACTTTTAGCGTCTGTTTGAAGCACTTCTTTTAATGCATCACCTGCAGATTGTGTAATATGGTCAACTTGGCGCTTAAGCACCTCACTTTCTTCTTCTACAAGTTTAAAGCCATTGGCAACTTGAGCGCCAGAATTAGCAATATCATCGGTTTGTTGTGTGCGTTGAACCGCACCACTCGCTAACTGATCGTGTACATCAATAAGCTCTTGTGAGTTTTTTTGCAATGATTCTGATTGTGTTTGTACCTGTTTAATAACATCAGATAAGTAATCTAGTAATGTGTTAAATCCTGCTACAGCTTCGCTTTTAGTGTCATCCGCGCGAAGAGAGAGTTTAATGTTTTCAGGATCTTTCATTATTTGTTCTGTCGCATAACTTAAAGATAAGCCCGCACGACGTTCCCGTTGCAGCGTTTTTGCAATATAGCCTGCAACTAATACTTCAACTATTGCGTATCCAGCATGAATTAGCACCGTAGTAAAAGCGAGTCTATCAGGGTCAAATACGTAAAAACCCGTATTTTGAGTTTGTAAATAATAAAAAGATAAATGATGTACCGCTACAAAAATAATAGCGGTAATAAACACTCGCCACTGTACAAAAACAATTAACATGGGCATTAAAATAAATATTTCAAAATGGACTTCAATCAGCCCAAAAGTTTGTTGTATGTGCAAAAAAGAAAACATCATTATGGCGGCAGCTACCACATGGGGGATAATAGGGCTATCACCTTGTGTTTTTAAAAGCCATATAGGTAATAAACACAATGGCAAACCTATCATAAAAGCCTGCGCTAATGTGTCGAAATACAAGCCTATAGCGATAGACTCGACAAACAAAAGACTGAAAATAATTATAAATAACCGGCCAATACTAGACATAAAAGCCTTAAAATTGTTGTTTGCATTGTTGTTTTATAAAGCAGTCTGCAATATACGTGTAAAAACGAGTTTCAGTTCACTGAACACAATAATAAACTACCGACACATCAAAAAGTAATACATTTGATTTATATTATATACATGTGGTCTACTTAATTATAGGCAGTATTTTCTTAAACGTAGGCGTTGCAGCTTTTTTTGTCCATTGAAAAATAACTATTTCAGCGCATGAAATTACAGCTCCAGCTTGACGTAGCTGCTGAATCGCCAAATTTTTATGTTGCGGGTTTCTCGAACCAACTCCGTCGTAAACAATAATAACTTCAAAGTCATTTTCTATTAAATCTAAGCATGTTTGTAAAACACACACATGTGCTTCAGTGCCCACAACAACAACTTGCTTTTTACCATGGCTTTTTAACGTATCAACAAAACCAGGCTCTGCACACGCACTAAAGTACGTTTTATGAAAATACATGGCATTAGGTAACGTATTTTTAATTTGCTGATTAGTCTCGCCCAAACCTTTCACATATTGCTCCGTTACTAAACATGGAACGCCATGAATAATACCCGCTTGAGCTAACTGCAATGTGCTTTTTAAAATATTCGGAAAATCTTTAATTGCAGGAGCAAGCAACTCTTGTAAGTCTATAACTAATAACACGCTGTTTTTTGCATCAATATTAGAGAAAAGCACTATACTCTCCTTATAAGCATTTACTATTATCTGTATAGAGTAGCTCACTATTTAAAAATAGAACTTTTAGCGTTATGTATATTATTTGTAATTAAAAAATAAAAACTTATGCTATATTTACTATCTAGCTAAGCATCATCCTATCTTCCACTGAGAGTGTTTATAAGTGCGTTTGAGCAAATTTTTTTTTCATATCACCATTACTTTTTTACTATGCATCCAAAGCACTTTTGCATCACAAAACTATGCTCAGCAATTACAACGAATTTCTACTGACGAAGGCCTATCACAAAGTTACGTTTTGCAGACTCAAGAGGATGATATTGGTTATATTTGGATAGCAACCCAACAGGGTTTAAACCGTTTTGATGGATATAATGTAAAAACTTTTAGTGGCGGCTTTGGCCTGGATAAACACTATATTTATGCATTATTTAAAGCCGAAGACGGAAAAATCATTGTCTCAACAGATCTTTCTGGTGCCTATATAATAGATCCCCTCACTTTAAAAACCGAAAAAATCTATTCTGGTCAAATAGATAAAGAACAAAAAATGTTCTCTCCGATCTCTGCAATAACTCAGCAACAAGGTACTTTTTACTTCGCCATAGATGCCCAAATATATACATTTGATGAGACGAGTAAACGCTTCACATTTAAGCTAATCCTGCCAAATAAAGGTGACTACATTCGGTCATTAACAATATATAAAAACACTTTATATATTGGTACAAATGATGGTTTATACACTGCAAATATAGATAATTCAGAACTTGTAAAAATACCTCTTCATCCCCCTGAAAAAAATACGATAGATAATGTAAACGTCAAATTCTTAAGTGTTGATAATGAATTAGGATTACTTGTTGGTACTGTTGAAGGCATGTATCAATTAGCATTCGATAATACCAAAAATATATCTGCAGCAAATATTACAACTTTAATCCCTGATTATAATATATGGGATTATGCCAATACTGTTTACGGGGAGTTTGTAGCAACCGAAAGTGGATTGTTCAGTTATCACCGCGAAACCAAAGAACTAGAATTCGTATTAAATTATGAAAAAAGTAAGTTTAATATTAATGAAAACTCAATAAACGATCTAATGGTTGATAAGTCCGGCGTACTTTGGCTCGCATCTAGAACCCAGGGCGTGTTTACATGGCCAATTAAAACCCGACGCTTTAAACACATTACTTTACCCGGTAACAATACTATTCATGCCACCTACCAAGACAAAAATAATATTATTTGGTTAGGAACAGAAGATGGAATTGCACGGTACGACAAAGCAACAAATAAAAGTGATGTATATCTAAGCTCAACCGACTCAAAAGCAATATACGGGGCATCTGCCGTTTATGATATTTTTGCGTCTTCAATTGGTGATAATCAATTCCTTTGGCTTGTTACTTTCGATGGCTTTAAACTGTTTGATAAACAAACGGGTAAAATTATTGAAAATAAAGACACAGACAAAGATGTAATTAACCAATCCAACTTATTTGGCTTTGCCCAGTTATCTGCAGACACATATGCATTTATGTCGGATGATAATTTTTATGTTTTTAATGAAACAACAGGAAAAACAAGAATTATTAAGGGGCTCAAAGAGCAAGTCGATCCTTTATTTTCTTACGCTTTTTATAAACACCTCGACACACATCCTGAAGAGTTTGTACTTGGCACATCAAAAAGCTTCCTTAGGTACAACGAAAAAACGAAAACTTTAACGACTATATTTCAGTCTTTTAATCCTAAAGAAGATATTTTTTACACTGTAGAAAACTTTTACTTAGACTCAAAACGAAACATTTTATGGTTAGCAACCACTCACGAAGGTTTGCTCGGCGTTGACCCCGTTACTTATGAAAGAAAGCACTATATAGGATTAAAAAATTCGTTTAATACTGATTCTATCTATTCACTACTTCCTGATGAAAACGGCTTTTTATGGGCAAGTACCGACAATGGTCTGTATCAAATAGACCTAGATACACTCAATGTAGTGAGTTTTTCAGTAAAAGACGGTTTGAATATAAACCAATTTACACCAATAGCGGCAGCAACACTAAGCGATGGCAGGCTTATGTTCGGCAGTAATGCTGGAGCCTTACTTTTTAATCCGTTAGACTTTAATGAAAAAGAACAACTACAAAAAAGTAATCTAGCCATTACTGATATTAGCCTCCTTACTAGGGAACTCAATTACAATCCTCATAAATACCTTAGCAAACCACTTGAATTAAATTATGAAGACATGGGATTGACGGTTAGCTTTTCTAACTTCTCTTACCCTAATATTGATAAAGCATATTATAAAGTAATCCTTTTAGGGCCTACGTCTCTAACATATGAAGATTTACAATCTAATCAAGTGTTTTTCACAAAGCTTCAACCTGGTAATTACTCACTAAAAATATCAGCACATAATCGTGATGGTATTATTACAAGCGAGCCTACAACACTTAATATCAACGTGGCGTATGCTCCTTGGAGATCGCCCATTGCTATAGCCGCCTACATTATTTTAATTCTTGGGGTGTTATTTTTTATTTTTTGGCAGTATCGCAGCCGCCGAGTAGCAATTGAACAAGCCCATAGAGCGACTATTCACTCGCAAAAGCAAACAGAACTCGCGCTTAAAAATAATAAAAGCGGCGTATGGGATTATAACTTTAAAGACGCTTCCGTAAATACGCTCAGAGGAAGTGAATTGGGCTATACAGACTTACCAGAACGCGTGCATATAGATCAATTTTTAGCGTTGATACACCCAGACGATCGACGTCGTTTTGAAAACCAATGGGAAAACTACTTCAAGTACAAAAAACAACAAAACTGGCAAGCAACTTACCGTTTACAGCATAAAAATGGCCATTGGCTCTGGTATCAAGATACAGGGCAAGTTATATACGATCCTCAAACAAATGAGCCTCTATATGTTTCTGGCATATATACCAATATCACCGAGCAACGAGCTAATGAGCAACAAGCAAAAATTTTAGGTGAAGCGTTTAGCCAAATAAACGATTGGTTACTTATACTCGATAAGCGTTTAATGCCATTTTCTGCGAACAATAGTTTTATTGAAACATTTTCAAACGAGCAAACGGCCACCAAAATTAGCCCTAAATTGTTTATTAAAGCAATTGGTAAAGATAAGTGCAGAGAGTTTGCTAGTATTTTAAAAAAATTAAAACCAACTGAAAACTGGCAAAGTGATGTTTATATAAAAACAGCAAGAAATAATGAACACCCAATACATATAAGTGCCACAGCTGTAACAAAAGACACTGCAAGTTACTATGTGATTGTTATTACAGATTTAACTGAACAAAAACGTGCTGAAAACGAACTGCGCTATTTGGCTAATTTTGACCCTCTAACGCACCTACCTAATCGTAGTTTAATGTATCAAAACATTGAAAAGGCGATTAAATATGCCGATAAAAACAATACCCAATGCGCATTATTATTTATTGATTTAGATAAGTTCAAACCTGTTAATGACTCTTTTGGGCATGCAGTGGGTGACATGTTGTTATGTAATATTACCCAAAGAGTAAGCGGTATGCTTAGCGAAAACGCTATACTTGGCCGCCAAAGTGGTGATGAATTTTTAGTGCTGATTCAAAATATAAAATCACTCCAATCTCTTCGCGATAACGTAAGAAAAATTAGTAATGAATTAGCTAATAAAGTAATTATTGAAGACTTCTCTATTAATATCTCAGCAAGTATTGGCGTAGCTCTATACCCATTCGATGCTGTAACCACAGATATACTCATCCGTAATGCCGATGTTGCAATGATGCACGCTAAGCAAGGCGGGAGAAACGACTTTAAGTTTTTTAGCGATGAAATGAATGAGCTAATAAAACAAAAGTTACTGCTTGAAAATGATTTAAAAGATGCAGTAAAAGACAACCGATTTTTTAATCACTACCAGCCTATTATCGACATAGAAGAAAAAACAATAAATGGCGTGGAGTTACTCATGCGCTGGAAAAATGAAGGCCAGTTAATATCTCCAGCTCTTTTTATTCCTGTAGCTGAGGAAACCGGTTTAATAGAACTTCTTACTGAGCAAGCCTTGCACCGTTCACTAATTGAACTTGCGCCTATACTCAGCGAAAACCCGTTGTTTTATATATCTTTAAACTTATCGCCTAAACACATTTTAAAAACAAACATAACACAGCGGTTAATGGCTATATTAGCGGACTCTCAAGTTCATCCAAGACAATTAAGGCTCGAAATAACAGAGAGTATTTTATTAGAAGATAAGCTTAAAGCAGCCAAACAGCTGCAAAACCTAAAAGCTGCTGGGTTTAAATTACTGCTTGACGATTTTGGTACAGGATACTCATCACTCACCTACTTAAGCCAATTCCCTATTAATGTTATTAAGATAGATCAAAGCTTTGTAAATAGTATTGGTATAGATAAGGGAGATGAATCAATTATTAAAACTATTTTTTCATTGGCAGAAAACTTAGATCTATACTGCATTGCAGAAGGAGTAGAAACGCGCGAACAGATGCTCTTTTTAGCCGAGGTTGGCTGCCATGTATTACAGGGTTATTACTTTGCAAAACCAATGAATGCTAAAGACTTACGTAAAAGCGATTGTTTTAGCAATATCATTGATTTGATTTGATTTGATTTGATTTGATTTGAAACATTAAAAGCGTGCTAATCATTATTACACGCTTTTATATTAATTAGATGCTATTAATGGATATGATGGCATTCATGGCTTTCAATTTGTAATACACTATTACGTACATTAAATTTTTCGGCTAATAATTGCTCTACTTTCATACGACACGCTTCATCATGTTTTTCAATCGTACAATGTTGTTTAAGGACAACGTGTGCGCCTACTACAATACCATTATATTTGCGCGTTACAGTGACATTATGGACATTATGAACATGTTCCATATCTGTAATTTTACTTTCAATATCAGTAACTTTAGGAAGTTTCGCTTTATTTAGGCGTAAACCTTTTATACAACTAATTATGACCTTAATACCGGTGAATAATACGAAAGAAGCAATTAACATACTCGATAAAATATCGATTACAACCCAGCCTGTAAAATATATAAGAATACCGGCAACAAATGTCGAGACGGTAGAAATCAGATCAAAGAATGAATGTAAAAATACCGCGTACACATTAATACTCGCTTTGCGGCCTTTATATAAAACCCATGCAGCAGCCCCATGAAATAAAAAACCAATAGCAGCAATAACCGACATTAAATAACTATTGATAGCCAGCTCATTTCCTTCATGTTGGTGTATATAGCGCTCACCACCTTCATACAAAATAATTAAACTGATTGCTAGGTATAAAAACCCGTTCACTAGGCCACCAAAAAGCTCTGCTCGTTGATGGCCATCGTTATAGGTTTTGGCAAAATGAATAGCGAGACTTGATGCTATCAGTGCGATGAATAACGAGCTATTGTGAACAAACAAATGCCCCGCATCAGCAAGAACAGCAAGCGAATTAGAATAATAAGCACCTATAACCTGAATTACCATAAACGAACACGTAATTGCTAGCGCAATGAGTAACCGACGACGAGAAGCTTGGTGTGTAGTGATTTCTGTCATGAAATGCTTGAATAACCTATACTTAAAGTGCAAATAAGCCAAAGATGGCTTAGAGTAGAAATGGGTAATGATATACAGTATCAATTATAATACGTACTGCCCGCAAACGCACTAAAAACTTAGTAAATCAAAAAAAATGTGCTAATAGTTAGTAAAGAAAAAGAATTTAATTATGGCTTGGACACATGGAGAGTTGAGTGAGTAATAACCTATCAGAAGAAGCATGGCAAAACTTGGAGTTATTGCCGTTTTGTGTATTACTTTATGATGCCAATGAAGATATATTTAAAGTTAACAGCCAGGCACAGGACTTGTTTGACTTAAAAGACCAATCACATTTTTATAAAACTGATTTTTCACACATCACTTTAACCAATCATCACAGTAAAAAAAATCTGTTGATCGAGGAGCTATTCTTTGATTATTTTACGGCAAATAACCAATGCCAGTTTATTTTATCGAAACAATCATCCAAATTGCTACTCAACGTAAAATTTGCAAATTTACCTAATTCAAACTCCATTATTATTATCGATATATTAAATAACAACGTGGATGAACAATATGATTTTGATAATATTATATCGAACATCTCAACTGACTTAATTGATATTCAAAATGACGATGTTGATAAGCATATTAACTATGCATTAAAAGCAGTCGGTACGGTTTGCAATGCCGATAGGAGTTATCTTTTTAAGTTTGCCGAAGATGGTAAAACTATTAATAACACTCACGAATGGGTCAATGATGGTATCAAAGCTTTTAAAGACGACTTACAAAACCTTTTAAAAAGCGACCTCCCTTATTTTTTTAGTTCGATGGCCCGTACCCATTTATTCAGAGTGAATGATGTATCTTTGCTCCCCATTCAAGCAATGAGCGAAAAAACGATTTTCCAACGACAAGAAATAAAATCGGTACTTTGCATTGGTTTACGCTATGACAAAGAACTGGTTGGCTTTATTGGCTGTGATTGTGTAATTCAAAAGCAAGACTGGACAGATTTAGACCTTATTCGCCTAAGGTTAGTAGGTGAAATGCTTGCTAATGCTTTCAAAAATTTAAATTATAAGCAAGAGCTTCAACAAACTCAGCAGCAACTCATTAACGCCAACCAAAAACTCAATAAACAAGTCAATACGGATGGCCTTACAAACATTGCTAATAGACGTTGTTTTGATCAGACTTTAAAATGCGAAATTAAGCGTTGTGCACGTAATAAAGAATCTATCAGTTTAATTATGTGTGATATTGATTTTTTTAAGCGTTATAACGATAACTATGGGCATCAGCTTGGCGATGAAGTGCTAAAGCGAGTGGCCAAAGCGCTACACTATATTTGTAAACGCGAAGGTGATCTAGCAGCTCGTTTCGGGGGTGAAGAATTTGCGATAGTTTTACCTGCAGTCGACACAGAACACTGTCAAAGGTTTGCTGTTCTTATTCAGGAAAAAATCGCAGAACTCGCAATTGAACATAACTTTTCAACTGTCAGTAAATACCTCACTTTAAGCATTGGGTTTTATAGTTTCATACCCAATCACAAAACAAAACCCAAAGAGGTTATAACTAACGCCGACATAGCCCTTTATAACGCAAAAGAAACAGGTAGAAATAAAATAGCTAGTTTTTAAAAACCGACTAAAGAGCCGCACTGCAGTGAGTTTTAGTGCTTTAAAGTTTGCTGTAGTGATAGTCCATACACCTGAAATTATAAACAATACAACTACTCAGTGATTTACGCGTAGTAAGTTAAGTAATGCGTTGAAAGTGAGCAACCAATTATCGCCGGTACTGAGGTTTTAGTAACTAAAAAAGAAGTGGGTGTTATGTGGGTTACGCCTAAAAGCTAATCATCACTGAAAATTACAAGTTACAGTAAAACGGGCGGCTCAAACTGCCCGTTTTTTATACCGGAGATCTGAAATACAGCGCCTTGTTCACCAACAGTATTATTAATCGCTTCATCAAATGCCGATGTCACAAGTAGTAACTCAGCATTTTCACCACCGAAGGCGGTGCACGTCGGTTTTAATGCACAAAGCTCTATTGTTTTAATTAGCTCACCGCTTGGGGATAAACACATAGCACATCCCATTCCCCAAACAGCTAGCCACAAATTGCCTAATTTATCGGTTACGCAGCCATCGGGGTCAACATCAGTATTATTAAATTGATAAAAAACACGTGGCTCAGCGCAAGGCTCACCAGTTTTCTCATCCAAATCTAATACATAAATACAACTCGTTAAAGAGTCGCAGTAATAACCGCGTAAACGGGACTTATCAAAACACAATCCATTTGGGATACTCAAACCACTTACAACGGCTTTAAGCTGGTTTTTATAATAACGGTATATTTTACCATCCCCTTTTTTAGCATTTACATCCATTGTACTTAACCAAAAGCCACCCCATGGATCAGCACGGCCGTCGTTTGAACGTCGATTTAGCTGTGTATTTTCAATATTAAGAATAAGATGGCGAGTGCTTGAATTAATATGGTATTTGTATATACCAGTACTTGTCCCTAGCAATAAGTGCTGCTCATCAATCCACGCTATTGCACTGAGCGTATCGGGCATATTCACGGTTTTTAGTTGGCTTTTGCTGTGTATATTTTTGCTTAAAAGTAATTTTTTATTTATATCGACCCAAAAAAAAGTGTTCAGCATAGGATGCCAAAGAGGACTTTCTGCAAGCTGACTCTGTGTGCTTTCAAAAATGGTTACGCTAGGATCAAACATAAGTAGTTATTCTTTATTATTAACAAAGCCTTGTAATACTAAACCTTACCAGAAAGCAGTGAGTTTCGCGATGTGTACCCGGCTTTAATTTTTTATCATCTTCAGTAATCTCTATCGCATTTTTTAGACTGAGTTGATAACATCAAATTTCATAAAAAGGATTGGCCATGAACAACAATAATAAAAACACACTCGTCGTTGAAGGCGGTGCAATGCGCGGTATATTTGCCGCTGGTGTGCTTGATGAGTTTTTAAAACAGCAATACCAGCCATTTGAACGCTATTTTGGTGTTTCAGCCGGAGCAACTAATATAGCCGCATTTTTATGCAAACAACCAATGCGAAATTATAAAGTGATTACCGACTATTCATGCCGTCCTGAATTTATTAATTTAGCGCGCTTTATTAAAGGTGGTCATTTATTTGATTTAGATTGGTTATGGCAAGAAACAATTCGCGAAATACGCCTTCATACAGAGGTATTCGAACAAACTCCACAAGAGTTTTATATTGTATCTACGGCAATCGAATCAGGCAAAGCACACTATTTAAAAGCCACCAGCGCCGATATGGTGCATCAATTAAAAGCATCATGCGCTATACCCATTGCATATCGTGACTACCCTATTATTAATGGCATAGCGATGACCGATGGCGGTGTTGCAGATTCAATTCCGGTAATAAAAGCTTACGAAATGGGCGCTCGCGAAATAACTGTTATTTTGTCTCAATGTTTAGGCTATCGTAAAAAGCTAAGTAAGGCACCTTGGCTTACTAAAAAAATGTATAAAAACTATCCTGCATTAGTTCAAGCGACCTTAGATAGGGCTGATTTTTATAATAAGTCTATCGATTTTATTATGAATCCACCAAATGACTGCAAAATCAATATTATTGCTCCACCAGCTAATTTTAAAGTTGGCCGAACCACTAAAAAGTTTGAAATACTTAATAGTGGTTACAATATGGGAGTTGATGCTGCTAAGGCCTTTTTAGCTAAATAACTGCATTTTTTACCCTAATAATTGCGGCGCTTTACCCGCAATAACTGCAGTTAGTAACCCTGCTAACATAGCTCCTACAACGGTGCATATTGCACCGCCTAAAATACCATAAACACTCATAAAGCATATCAGCGCTAAACTAAATAGCAGTGTACATAAAAAAGCTTTAGTGGGTATTGTGAGTGTGTTGTTGCGTATATTAAGCATCATTAATAATAGACTTACCATGGCAATTATAATTAGTAGTTCGTTCATGCGGGTTGTACCTCTGCTTGTAATTTTTGTGTGTTTTTTATTTTTAAGGCACCAAAAATACACGCGATACCCACCACCATAAAACTTATATCTACTATCGCGACAAGCGAGCTATTAAGGTTAATAACATTGCTCACGCCAAATATAATATTGAGCGGCAGCACCAAAGCAAGCGAAGCGCCGCATAGCAAAAGAGTCAGCTTAAAATAGTTTTTATAACCTATAGGCAATACACTTAAGAGTAACCATGCCAACCACGTATAAAAAAACACGGGTCCAAAAAAGCTATTTTGCGCCACACCAATAACGGTATAATTAAGTACAACTTGCAAAGGAAATAACACAAAGCTTGCTAATACCAAGCCTCCACAACTACCAATAATAAAACGATTCCAGCGTGCATATGCCTGCACACTCAGCGACGGGCTACTGCCACGTGTACGCTTTGCTAGCCACATCATCATGCCCGAAATAGGTAAAAGCGCAGTACTTAAGCCAAGCAATACCCAAAGTAATTTTACAAACACCCCTGCAAAGTTCCCAAAGTGCAGCGGAAACATCAACTCAATTACTTTTATCGAAACACCTGAAATATCACCAAAACTACTCATCGACTGCACAAACTCACCATTGCCTTTATAATGCAGTAATTGAGAAGCAACAGCCTCGCCACCTAACAAACGCAAATACACCTGCGCATTCGCATCGTTATGCGCCATTATTGTGACATCCCTAATTATTGCTTCAGGGTAAAGACTATGAGCATTGTCTAAAATAGTGTCTATTTTTGTAGGTTGCTTAATGTGGCTAACTACCGGCTCAGGAATAGCGGTAAACGTTTCTATTAACTTATCTTGATCGCCACCAAAGCTCACAAACGCAGCTGCTGGTAATAAAATAACGGTCGCAAGCCCTAAAAATGATCCTGTAAAACCAATTACAATATTAAATACGCTGCCCCAAATACCTATGACCTTATGAGCATCGCTTACTGCAATATCTAATCCTTTATCTCGCCTAAACGTAAAGAGCTCTTTTATCAATTTACGATGAATAAACAAGCCTGTCACTGCACTTACTAAAAGTGTTAAACCTAAAAAACCAGTGAGTATTAACCCAATTGGTCGCCCTAAATGCAAATCTGCATGAAACTCACCTATATAAGTTGGCGCATCCGTTTTTTTATTAGCGTAAAATTCTTTACTAGGCCCATAGTAAGTATTTTCCAGCGCCAATGTATTGGGATGAAATTGAAATACTCTGGCCACCTCTTGGTCATAGTTTTCATCGCCATGGTGGGATTCAAATACCAACGTTAATAAATGAAAGTTATGTCCACTTGGTAAAAACACATGAATGTTTTCGCCAAATTCACTAGGCACCTGTTTATGGTATTCGTTTACTAGTCGATTAATTTGCGCGCTGGCAACGTGTTGGCTAGATTGTAGCTCTGGATTTGCCCATATTTTTAACTCAGGTCGCGACAGCACTGCTAACGCCCCACTAAATGCAACAATAAATAGCAGTACAGCAGTAATAATTCCTACCCAGCTATGTAATAAAAATAGCTTTTTTAAAGTAATCGACTTCATCCCTGCCCCTGCGTTAATGCCCAAAAACTCAATAAACCATGTAATACACACAGTGCAAACATTACAACAAACGGTTGCCATACCTTTTGCGCCAAATACGCATAAATAAACAACGCAGTCCAAATAACAGGAAAGAGTAAAATAGGCAGTAATATTTGTTCATTCATTTGAAACGGTAAATAAGTTGTCATACCCGGAATCATTATTACCGCAGTAATTAGCGCTAGCACACATGCAATTAGGTGCCTTCGCCGTGTAGCTGTAAACGTTTTTTTATTATTCATTATTCGCTCATTAAATTTGCCCAAACATATACAAAACATCATATGCAAATGATAACAATTGTTATTATATTGTGCATTTAACACTTAATGCAATTTATTAAACACATTAAGTCTAAAAATACTGTTGGTTTGCTTTAAGAGCTTTTATGCTACGCCTCGCAATTTAGGTACGCAGTAATGCGTCATTTCAGTTAAGCCGAGTTCGGGCTTTTTAATTTTTCAGGAAGCAGTAAACCGTGGATATAATTAACGCGATTATTTTAGGTATTATTGAAGGTATAACAGAATTTTTACCCATATCATCAACTGGGCACTTAATTGTAGCGTCAAAGTGGTTAGGCATTGAATCAACAGACACTAACCTCGCCTTCGAAGTCATTATCCAACTTGCCGCCATTTTGGCGGTACTAGCCAACTATAAAGACAAGTTTAGCCCTAAATATTTCAATTTATGGGTGAAAGTTGCCATTGCATTTATTCCTTTGGGTATTATTGGTTTTATATTTAGTGATGTAATAAAAACACTGTTTAGCGTACCAGTAGTAGGTGTTATGTTTATTGTAGGCGGTGTGATCTTTTTACTATTAGAGCGCAGTTATAAAGAGGCTCACTGCACAACTACCGATGTAACCCAAGTTACTTATAAACAAGCACTTTGGATTGGCGTAGCACAGGTATTTGCGTTAATTCCGGGGACTAGTCGTGCTGGGAGCTCTATTGTTGGTGCCATGTTGTGTGGTTTAAACCGAAAAACCAGCGCTGAATTTTCATTTTTACTTGGTTTACCTGTACTTGCAGCAGCCTCAGGGTACGACTTACTTAAACATTACCAACTGTTTAGCTTAGATGACCTAACTGCCCTTGCTGTAGGTTTTTTAACGTCTTTTATAGTTGCTTATTTTACTATTAAACTATTCATACGCTTTCTAGAAAATTTCACTTTTGTTAGTTTTGGTCTTTACCGAATCGTATTTGGTGTTATTTTACTAACTAACCTAAATTCTGGTTAAGAGATTTAAAAACACTGTAAATAATAACGATATTTAAGTCTGTCTCTCTCTAGCTAGAAATTTTTGGTGAAAACAAGGCAAATTTACGCGTCAATAGCTGGTCTATTGCAAGGAAATTCAACGCAGTTAGCACTAAAAAAGCTGCTTGAGATAGATTTATTATTCAGAACTCAGGTTAGCTATAGCCTACACATAAGAGAACACTATGAGCGAAAAAATAAACGAAGAAGCACTCCACGCCCTAAAAATAGCTTTTACTTACATGCCTAAAGCGATTGAAGTGACAAAGTATGAATATGGCGAGCGCTACCAAAGCGTACTTGATCACATTGAAGCTGTACGTGAAACACTGCTTATTAACGATGTTGACCCAGAGGAAGTAGACGGCGATATCAACCCTGAGTACACACCAAACTCAACCTACTAATATACACAATAAGCTGCGAGCAACTTACTCGCAGTTTGTGTTTAAATCAGTTGTGCTTAATTAGAGAAAGTTTATATAAAGTAATAATTAACTAAATATATTTAATTTTTTTGTTAAACTAGTGCTTTATCAAGCTATAGACTCAGTTCTAAAACCAACAGGATATTTACTATTGAATTTTCTTAGGCAATTTCACGACATAGTATCTAACCAAAGCTTAGACTTTGATGAAAAAACCCATCAGCTACTAGCATTTGGACTTAAAGTGTTTAACCTTGATTTAGCTATTATTAGTAAGGTCGAGAAAAACTGCTATACCGTGCTACATGCCATTACGCCAGATAATGCATTAGAAATAGGTACTCAATTTGATTTAGATGGCACCTATTGTGTACACACTCTTACTGCGGGTTCTGCACTTGCATTTCATAACGTCTCACAAAGCGCAATTGCTGACCATCCTTGCTATGCAAACTTTAAACTTGAGTCATATATTGGGGCACCTATTAAAATAGGTACCGATATATTTGGAACTGTAAATTTTTCTTCTGCCAATCAATCTCCAGTATTTACAGATGCCGCCTACGACTATATTGAGCTATTTGCGCAGTGGTTAGGGGCAGAACTAGCTCGCAGCATCACTAAAGAAAAATTAATAAAAAACAGCAATAGCTTATTAAAACTAGAAAGCATAGCAAATATAGGCACGTGGGAAGTTGACCTTACTAATAATAAAATTTATTGGAGTCAGCAAACTAAACAAATCCATCAAGTTGATGAAAACTATCAGCCTGAAATTGAATCTGCAGTTAACTTTTATAAAGAAGGTACAAGCAGAGACGAAATAAGTAAAGCAGTTGAGCTTGCTATACAACACGGAGAAAAGTGGCATCTAGAGCTTGAAATTATTACAGCCAAAAATCAGACCATTTGGGTATCTACATTTGGTGAAGCCGAATTTGACGGTGATACCTGTGTACGTTTGTTTGGTACCTTTCAAAATATTACCGAAGCAGTGGCTTTAAGAGAAGAGCTTAAAAATAAACAAGAACAAGCCGAGCGATTACTCGAAGATAGAAGCATGCTTTTTGCAAAAATAAGCCACGAACTTAGAACACCGCTAAATGGTATTACGGGCATGCTTACTACGTTAATAGATGAACATAACGAACAAAAGAGAACCGAAAAAATAAAAGTCGCGCTGCGTAGCGCAGATATACTCTTGAGCATAATAAACGAAGTACTCGATTTTTCTAAAATTAACCACGGTGAGTTAAAACTAGAACCCACGGATGTTTTATTAAATACAACATTTACTGATCTCATTTCTTTGTACACCCCGTTATTTAAAAACAGCAATGTAGAACTAGAAGTAAAAAATGAAATTTCTGATAGCTGCTGGGCATATTGCGATAACACACGCCTAAGTCAAATTACCTCCAACTTATTAAGTAATGCGTTAAAATTTACTGAGCGTGGTTGTGTAAAACTGCACACGTCTGTGATTAATAACAATAATAAATTAACGCTAAACATTAAAGTCGCCGATACGGGAAGAGGCATGACTAGCCAATTTCTTGAATCTTTATTCTCCCCTTTTACTCAAGAAGTAGATGCTAAAAACAGTAAAGGAGGCACAGGACTTGGCCTCGCAATAGTTAAAGAACTTGTTGAGTACATGGGTGGAACAATCAAGGTCAGTAGTAAAGTTAATCAGGGAACTACTTTTTCGCTAAGTATCCCTATAGAGCTAGGTAAAGAGCAAAAAGTAGAGCTAAATCCGCTATCAAAAATAAACATTAACGCTTCTAAGCTTTCTGTTTTAGTGGTGGATGACAACGACATAAACAGGCTAGTTCTTGATGCGTCGCTTAATAAACTCAATATAAAGCCAGACTTTGCAGTAGATGGGCAAGATGCCATATTTAAATGCGAGCAAAAGCATTACGATCTTATTTTTATGGATTGTATTATGCCTATACTCGATGGTTTTGAGGCTACAAAACAACTGCGATCAAAAAGTATCTGTCCGCACGATTCAACCTATATTGTTGCCCTTACAGCCAATACTTCATCGCAAGATAAATTAGCGTGCAAACAAGCTGGTATGGATATGTTTATTTCAAAACCGTTTAAAATGCATTCTTTAGAAGTCGCTATTGCGTCAGCGGCGCAATTACTAAAGCTTTAAAAATATTAGCTTTGCACACTTAACCGCGTGCTAAATATAGTTAGATAAGGCATTAACAATGAAAAACATAATTAGAACTATATTACTAACTGTCCTTATTGTTGCAGTATTTAAAGGCGTTTCCACTGGGCAATGGAGCTCATCAATAACAATAGTTATCGTATCAGGCGTATTGCTGTTAGTTACATTTATCAGTGCTAAGTCATCACGTGGATCATCTGCTTATACTGGCAGTGACTCAACAGCTTCCTCTAGCAGTAACTCATCACATTCTTATACAAATTGCGGCGGCGATTCTGGTGGTGGGTGCGATTAAATCGTGTGCTAATTCTTAAGCATTAAAAAAGCCGCCTTTGGAGAAGGGCGGCTTGGGTTAACAAACAGCTATGGGTGTAGCCTTGCTGTTATATCAAGAGAGTTTTTACTAATTACATTAAGCAGCGCTTTGATCAGCTTCTTCAGAGTGACGAATTAAATAATCAAATGCGCCTAAGCTTGCTGTTGCACCGCTGCCCATTGCAATAATAATTTGTTTAAACGGAGTATTGGTTGCATCCCCCGCGCCATAAATGCCTGGTAATGAAGTTGCGCCTTTAGCATCAATTAGTATTTCACCAAATTTGCTTAATTCAAGGTCGCTGTCTTTTAACCACTCGGTATTTGGTATTAAGCCTATTTGTACAAATATACCGGCAAGTTCAAGCTCTTTGCTCTCCCCCGACACTCTATCTGTGTACATTAAGCCAGTTACTTTTTTACCATCACCAAGTACTTCGGTTGTTTGTGCACTTTTTATAATAGTAATATTAGCCATGCTTTTAGCTTTACGAATAAGCACTTCATCGGCTCGTAGTGTGTCTGCAAATTCAAGTACCGTAACGCTTTGCACAATATTAGCTAAATCGATTGCCGCTTCTATACCTGAATTACCACCACCAATTACAGCAACAGGTTTGCCTTTAAATAAAGGGCCGTCGCAATGTGGGCAATATGCCACACCGTGGCCACGATACTCTTGCTCACCTGGTACGTTCATTTCGCGCCAGCGTGCACCAGTTGCAAGTACGAGCGACTTAGCTTTAAGTACTGCGCCATTTTCTAGTGTAATTTCGTAACCATTGTTATAACCAAGTGCCGCTGCACGCTGATTATGCATTACATCTACATCGTATTCTTTAACGTGCTCTTCAAGCTGGGCAACCAATTTAGGCCCTTCAGTCGCTTTAATCGAAATAAAGTTCTCTATTGCTAGTGTATCGGCAACTTGTCCACCAAATCTATCAGCAACAATGCCTGTATTTAACCCTTTTCGTGCTGAGTAAATTGCAGCCGACGCGCCCGCTGGGCCGCCACCAACTACCAGTACATCAAACTCGTCTTTTTCGCTTAGCGCTGCTGCTTGTTTAGCAGCCCCTTTGCTATCTACTTTGTTAAGTATGTCAGTAAGGCTTAGTGCACCTTGGCTAAATGGTTCGCCATTTAAATATACAGCCGGAACAGCTAAAATATTTCGTTCTTCTACTTCATCTTGAAATAATGCACCGTCAATCATGGTGGCTTTAATATTGCTGTTTGTCGCTGCCATAGTGTTAAGTGCTTGCACTACTTGCGGGCACGTTTGGCAACTTAAACTTATGTATACTTCAAAGTTCAGCTCTTGAGTAAGCGATTGTATTTGCTCAATGTCTTCGCTTTTAGCTTTACTTGCGTGTCCGCCAGTATGCAAAAGTGCTAACACTAAACTTGTGAATTCATGACCCATAGGTACGCCTGCAAACGTAACATGAGTTTTTTTAATAGGCGAATGTACTACCATTGACGGGCGACGTGCGCTTGTATCAGGATTGCTTATTACAGTAAATTTATCGCTTAGTGAGGCTAAATCGTTTGCTAAGCTTTCTACTTCTGCTGATTTTTTGCTGTCATCCAAGGCAATAAGCAGCTCAACAGGTTGAGTAAGCGATTCGAAATGGCTTTTTAATTGATTTTTTATGTTGTTATCTAACATGGCTTAACCCTTTTAGGAAAATTTAAACAGCAAGCCTCCCATGCCAAATAATGCATGTGCTTAAACAAGTATATTGATATAGGAGGCACCAACAAACGAATGTTCGTTGATTTAAGGGCAGTTACCTGCCCTTATAAAAGTGGGTAAACCTATATTTAGATTTTACCAACTAAATCTAGTGAAGGTGCAAGTGTGTCTTCACCTGGCTGCCAAGATGCAGGGCAAACTTCACCATCGTGAGTTGCAATGTATTGTGCAGCTTGTACTTTACGAACTAGTTCTTTAGCGCTTCGGCCAATTCCTAAATCGTGAGTTTCGATTACTTTAATTTCGCCTTCTGGGTTCATTACAAATGTACCGCGAAGTGCTAAACCTTCTTCTTCAATCATTACACCAAAGCTACGTGTAATACGCCCTGTTGGGTCGCCAATCATTGGGTAAGTAATTTTACCGATAGTGTCTGACGTGTCATGCCATGCTTTGTGAGTAAAATGAGTGTCAGTAGATACTGAGTAAACTTCTACGCCCATTTCTTGAAGTTGTGCATAGTAATCTGCAAGGTCACCTAATTCGGTAGGACATACAAATGTAAAGTCTGCTGGGTAAAAGAAGAAGATAGACCATTTACCTAGAACATCTTTTTCAGACAATTCTACAAAGTCACCGTTGTGGTAAGCGGTTGCATTGAATGGTTGTAATTTTGTATTGATTAATGAAGTGCTCATGGTATTTCCTCATCTGTGTTTATGTATTTTAAAAGTAATCAACGCTTTCGTTTTAAACGACCTTCTGCGTTGGCTTGATTAATACAATAAGGCCAATAGGAAATTAAATAAAATTGATTGTTTAGATTAAAACAATCGATTTTTTGGGTTGAACTATATAATCATTGTTATCGTAAGCATTATCTGAATTGTAAACGCTGGCGAATTATTAAGACCGCTAATCGCAATACTGCTACAATAGCCCCGCTTCAAATAAGTCATCAAATATAAGGCACACCGTAATGGAAAAATTTGTTAACCATATACAGCTAGGTTACCTAGGCTTAATCCCGTTTCTAGGGTGTGTAGGTTGGCCACTCATGTTTGGCAGTAATAGCCTTAACTTGGAGTTTTTTACTTTTTACAGTATCGCCATTTTAGCATTTATGGCGGGTAACTTATGGCGCGCCGGAGAGCAAACTTATAACAATGCTATAAAAGCTGTTGCGCCTGTAATACCTATACCATTTTTATCATTTTTACCTGTTGAGTGGGCACTCGCTTGGTTAGGTGCTAGTTTTTGGTTAGTACTTTTATTTGAAAAAGCCACGCCGCAATGGCAAACCTATCATAAAGATTATCAAAAAATGCGCTTTGTACTAACCTCTGTTGTGTTTGTGTGTCATATCCTTACTATTGGTATGAGTATTTATCCTAAATAGCAGCTGTAAACTTAAATATTGCGTGGTAATAAGGTAATATCCGCGCACTGCTATTTGAGGACACACCATGATTGACCAACTACGCCAACAACTCGACGAACTTGGCGAAAACTACGTAGAAAAAAACGCTGCATTTAAAATCAAAGTGATCCCATTTTTTTGTGCTATTCGCATTAAAAAAGATCATAAAAGCGAAGGTCGTTTAAGCTTTTATTCAAGTCAATTACTCGAAATATTTTTAGTCGTCTTATTTTTGCTATTCGGTTTAACACTGTACGATACAGATGCAGGATTTACTCACGGCCCTATTCATATTGCCTTTGCCATTTTAATTACCTTTAATCTTATTATTAAACAAATCGCTATTGAAGGTTTAAAAACCAGACTTGCGTTTCATCGTTTACTAGCAAAAGACTCACAAACAAATAGCGATATAAATAATACTGCTACAAACATAAACGCTAAATAAAATATGTATTTAAATCCTCAATGGCGAATACTCACCGTAGGCGATGGCGATTTATCGTTTTCGAATGCTATTTACACTCATCTATCGCCAAAAGCTTTGGTTGCATCCACTTACGATGACCAAACTACTATTGAGCAAAAATACCAGCACAATGCACTTAGCAACTTAAAAGCGCATAACGTTGAGGTACTTAATAGTTTTGATGTAACAAACCCTGCATGTTGGCAAGCTCTAAGTGAAAACCAGCACAGCTTTGATGTGGTTATTTTTCAGTTTCCGCTTATACCTGCATTTGTTGGCCGTGAAGCATTTGAAAACAACACGCGCCAAACCAGTATGAACGTATTAAACCGCGCTTTACTGCACCAATTTATTAAATACGCTAACGAATACGCGCTTGATAAAAATGGGCCAATGCTTTGTTACATCACCTCAAAGGATGTAAAACCTTATCGTGAGTGGAATATAGAAGGGAGTTTAAATAACGGTTTAACCGCAGATTATTTAGGCCAAATCCCATTTGATATTAGCCATTTTGAAGGTTATAAAATTCGTAATGTTGACCGCGATAAACACGTTAAAGACACAAGCGGCATAACTTACGTTTTCAGCCCAAAAAGTCTCGATAAACATACTAGCGAATTAAGCTCACGCCTTACAAAGCCTGCATACTTAACATCTAACCATTGCCCCCTATGCCGCGTTGGGCCTTATGTGGCAAGCGAGGACGAAGCCAAGCATCTAAACGCTAAAAAGCATCAGCAAATGCTACATCTTGAAAGCGATTGGCAACAATGGCTAAATGAGTTTTATCGCTAATTAATAGCCCTGCTATTGTTAATTCAATTATACGTTTTCGTGTTTAATTAAATCAGCCGCTTTTTCAGCAATCGCAATTACCGGCGCATTTGTGTTGCCGGTAATAATAGTAGGCATAATCGACGCATCAACTACGCGTAAGTTACTTACCCCGTGTACTCGTAAATTAGTATCTACCACTGCCATTGAGTCTTGCCCCATTTTACATGTCCCGACCGGGTGATATTCGGTATCTGCAGTTTGGCGTATAAACTCAATTAGCTGCTCATCATTATTTATATCAAGCGGGTAGAGCATTTTACCGCGTATGTTATCAAAAGCGTTGCTTTGCATAATAGCGAGTGTTTTTTTAAGGCCTGCAAGCATTACAGTTAAATCATCTGGGTGGCTTAAGTAATTAGGGTCAATAAGCGGTGCACTACGCGGGTTGTTATCTGCTAATGTAATCGTGCCTCGGCTTTTGGGGCGCATAATACTGCTGTGTATACTGTAACCATGCCCAGTGTGTAATTTACGACTATGATCGTCCACCAGCCCAATTACAAACTCTAGCTGCACATCGGGCGCTGGCGAGCCTTCAAATAATTTAATAAACGCGTGCGACTCTGCAAAATTACTGGTTAATCGCCCTTCTCGTTTACTAAACCAGTTAACGCATCCTTTTAAAATGCTGGCAATGCCAAGCGGGCTTATACCAAATGTGCCTTTACTTGTTTTTGATTTATAAAGTGGCACTACCGTTAAGTGATCTTGTAAATTAGCGCCAACACCTTCAAGTACGTGCTGAACCTTAATATTATGCGCACTTAACTGCTCTTTTGGGCCAATGCCTGAAAGCATTAATATTTGTGGTGAATTAATAGCGCCAGCACTAAGTATTACCTCTTTTTTAGCAAGTAAATTAATAACTTCTTTATTACGCTCTATTTGCACACCTTGCGTTATCTTATTAGCTATATTTATTTTATTAACGTGGCTATGGGTTAATACCGTTAAATTGGGGCGGTTTAAATGCGGTGTTAAATATGCTTTTGCCGCACTACAACGCTCGCCATTGTGCTGAGTTACCTGCGATAAACGCGCACCGCTTTGCTCTTTGCCATTTATATCGTCGCTTAAATTAACGCTTTGCTCAGCACAGGCATTTAAAAAATATTGGTTTACATTGCTTGGGTTACTTAGCTCTTGTACATGTAGCGGGCCTTTTGTTCCGTGCAGCTCATTATTTATAAACGCTTTATTGTTCTCAGATTTAATAAAGTACGGGAGTAAACTCTTAAAATCCCAGCCTTCATTACCAAGCTGTGCCCAATTATCGTAATCGTATTTGTGACCGCGAATATAAACCATTGCATTGGTAGAGCTTGAGCCACCCAATACTTTGCCGCGCGGCACAAAACCACAGCGGTTATTAAGCTCTTTTTGTGGCACCGTATTGTAATGCCAGCTATTTATGCCATAAGGCACACTCGCTGCTATGCCAGCTGGCATTTGCACAAATGCACTTTTATCGCTGCCGCCAGCTTCAATTAAACACACACTGACATTTTTATCCTCAGACAATCGTGATGCCATAACGCAGCCGCCACTGCCTGCGCCAATCACAATGTAATCAAATGTTATATTGTTCATGGTGTACCTTCATAAAAGTTTTAAATGGCCTTAACAGTAATAGTGCATAGAAAAACCCAATAAAACTTGATATTTTTAGACATCACTTATTTGGGGTTAACCATGAGCAGCCTAATCAGAGCCACGTCATTACAAGGTATAGACACGCTAATTAGCGAATTTGGCGGCGATCCGCATGAAATAATGCAAAGCTGTAATATTAATAACGTTGACTTTAAAAATCTCGATAACCAATATTTATCTTATCGAGATTACGCTGAGCTTTTAGAGTACTGTGCTTGTAAGTTCAATTGCTCTAGTTTTGGCCTTAAGCTCGCAAGTAGACAAAATTTTGATATTTTAGGACATATTGCAATAGCTGCCAAAAGTAGTACTAATTTAGGTGATGCACTTAATTGGGTTATTAAATACCTTCACTTACACAGCCCTGCACTTAGCTTAAACTCGCACCCTTTAGAGAATGATAAAAGCTTGTTTTTATCATTCGAAATTAATTTAAAACCATTACCGCACATAAACCAAGTTATTGAGCTAACCATTGGTTTAGCATTAGCTGTTATTAAAAAGCTGAGTAATAACCGCTGTAAACCAATTAATATATTTTTGCCAAAAAAGTTAAGTACTAATACTCGTGCCTATAACACTTACTTTGGTTGTAACGTTATAGAGCATCGCAACAGCGCTGGCATTGTAATCTCAAAAAGTGATTTAACTCTTGAGCTTGATCACCCTAAACTAAATAAAGTACAAGCAGCGCTAAACTTCTTGGCAAAAAACAAAGAACACACACAACCGTTGCCCAACCAAGTTAGTGCGCTAATTAGGCCTATGCTTCCTATTTATCAATGTAGTAACCAAACTATTTCAGCTGCGCTGGGTATGCACCCGCGTACTCTGCATCGAGAACTTATCAAACATAATACGAGTTTTGTAAAACTAAAAGATGCCACTCGCCGCGCTTTAGCTGCACACTATTTAGCGCAAAACCAATTTACAATCTCAACCATATCTGAGCTTTTAGGATATCAGGAACAAGCAACACTAAGTGTTAATGTTAAACGCTGGTTTGGATGTTCTCCTCGAGCATATAGAACTAAAAAAATGTTAAACTAAATACTCTTATTATTTTTATTTAAGCTAAGGAGTGAGCATGAACTTTGTTATTGTTGGCACCAATTTTATTAGCGACACATTGTTAGCCGCTGCAAATACGTTAAACGATTTTAATTTATATGGGGTGTGCTCGCGCGCAGTATCTAGCGGCGAAGCATTTTTAGCCAAACACCCACAAAATGCACAAGCAAAAATTTTCACCTCAATCGAGCAAGTTTGCCAAGATCAAAATGTCGATGCTGTCTACATAGCCGCCCCTAATAGCTTACACAAACAATATGCCGTTATGTGTCTAGAAGCGGGTAAACATGTCCTTGGCGAAAAACCATCAGCTGCCAATTCTAAAGAGCTTGCAAGCATTATAGCTACAGCAAAAAAGCATCAGCGCCTTTACATGGAAGCCATGATGACCACTCACTTGCCTAACTATGAACAGCTACAACAGGCAATGGTAAAAATTGGCACACCACGTAAATATATTGGCCAGTACAGTCAATACTCATCGCGTTACGATAAGTATAAAAATGGAGAACGCCCAAACACATTTTTACCCGAGTTTGCAAATGGTGCTTTAGTTGATTTAGGGATTTACCCGCTGTATTTATTAATTGCACTTTGGGGGGCACCAAAAAGCGTGAGTGCCAGTGGCGTATTGCTCGATACTGGTGTAGATGGTGCGGGCGATGTATTACTAAA
Source organism: Pseudoalteromonas sp. SR41-7 (assembly GCF_014163935.1). NCBI lineage: Bacteria > Pseudomonadati > Pseudomonadota > Gammaproteobacteria > Alteromonadales > Pseudoalteromonadaceae > Pseudoalteromonas > Pseudoalteromonas sp. SR41-7. The sequence goes on from NZ_JACJEF010000005.1 coordinate 160,021, forward strand.
CTATGCAGATAAACAAGCCGTTATTAGTTACTCCAAAATATCGCAAGGCGACAACATAACCGAAATACAAGGCGAGCTTGGGCGCATACGTATAGAAGCCGTATCGCAACTTAAAAAAGTGGAATTTATTGCTAATAATGGTGATGTAGAGATTATATCCCAGCCGTTTGATGAGCACTTTATGAAATACGAAGTTGAGCATTTCATGTCATTAGTGAAGCAAAATATCCTTGAGTCACCTGTTAATACGCACATTTTAGCCAGTAACGTAATGAGCGTTCTTGATGAAGCGCGCAAACAGCTTGGGGTTGTGTACCCTAACGACTAATTAAATAAAATATGGGCGTTAACCAACGACAGCTAACGCCCAGAAGAAAGCTTAAATAGCTCTCGTACAACGACACATTTTACAAAACACTTTAAAATAGCGATCCCCATCCATGGGCAATCAAATACTTCTACAACAAACTTAACACTGACAACCCAACTCGGTTTATTACCAATATTTATTACTCAATAACCTTAAATCTAACCTAACACATAAAAACATTACCAATCAAGCTGGCCAATTACATTATTTTAAACTAAATTGGTAATACAAGAATGCAACCGTTGGTGTATAGTGGTTTTTAACCCTAACATCGCGTTAGAATTTTGACATAATAGTGAATTTTAAGGTAACCTCTGATATTAACAGTTGGTTTTGACTTATAGGCCCCAGAGGCCATTATTCCTTAAGGTAATGAAGGTAAAGTATGGGTAATCGTCGCTTATTTTGGCGCATAGTTGATAAAATTGAGTCTTTAATAAATCAAGGCGAATTTTCTGCTGGGAGTCGTTTACCACCTGAACGTGAACTTGCAGAAATGTTTGATGTAAGCCGCCCTACCATTAGAGAAGCTATTATCGCATTAGAAGTACGTGGCCGAGTTGAAGTTAAAACTGGCTCTGGTGTTTACGTAGTAGAACAAAAAAATGCATCTATAAAATCAAAAGAGATCAGTGCATTTGAACTTACTCAAGCTCGCGCATTAATTGAAGGCGAAATTGCCGCTCTAGCTGCTCAAAGCATTACAGAAGAAGAACTAGAGCAACTAAATAAAACATTAATTGCTATGGAAAAAGGCCTATATGTTGAGCAAGCCGATCGTGAGTTCCACGAAATTATAGCTAGAGCAACGCGTAATAAAGCACTTGAATTTGCAGTGTCTAACTTGTGGGATTTACGTTTAACAAATCCACAAATTGTTGCTGACTATGGCAGTGTGTGTAAAAACAATAACGAGTGCGTTATGGATGAACACACCGCTATTTATACAGCCCTAAAGTCGCATGATGCAAATGCAGCGCGCAGTGCAATGCACAAACATTTTAACCGCTTAATTAACGCTTTATTTGACGCTGTAGAATCGCGTGCACTTGAAGAAATTAAACGCAAAAATGATGAAAAACGAGGCCTCTACTCGCTCGATGGCTTAGTTAATAAAAGTGCCCACTAAGGCCTTTTAACCAACTGATTAAAGTTAGCAAACGCCTGTTTGCTAACTTTACCTCTTACTTTATTTACCTTCCCTATTTAATATACTTTTTATTGCGTTATTTTTGGTCGCAAACACTTACCTATAAATTTAAAAAAAGATACTATGCCGCCATTAATATCGGGTGGGTTTAGCTTTTATACTCCCTGCATTACATAACTAATTGATAGAGTTACTCAACTCAAGGATAAAAATGCAAGCATCTTCAAAAAGTTATTTACTGGCTATCGTGTGTGTATTGCTTGCCATGATGACCATTCAAACGGGCGCGTCGTTTGCAAAACAGCTTTTTCCAATTGTTGGCCCTGAGGGTACGACGGCCCTTAGGCTTGGTTTTTCTGCCTTTATACTTTGCTTAGTGTTTAAACCTTGGAAACACTTACCCACTACGGGTAATCGTATTCCTATAATTGTGTATGGTTTAAGTTTAGGCGGCATGAACATTTTGTTTTATTACGCTATTGAACGCATTCCACTAGGCATTGGTGTAGCACTTGAATTTACAGGCCCGCTTACTGTTGCCTTATTTTCATCACGCCGCAAACGTGATTTATTTTGGGTTGCCTGTGCTATTGCTGGTATTTTGCTTCTGCTTCCAGATATGAGCGGGCAAGATAGCCTTGATCCATTAGGTGTAGCGCTTGCTCTTGGTGCCGGTGCATGTTGGGCAGGTTATATATTATTTGGTAAAAAAACCGGCACACAAAGCTCTGGTGGTGCCACTGTCGCACTGGGCATGACTGTTGCCGCTATAGTGCTAGTGCCTTACGGTGGCATTATGCAAAGCGCCGCGTTTACGTGGGAAATTATCCCACTGGGTATTGGTATTGCTATTTTATCAAGCGCACTGCCTTACACACTTGAAATGGTTGCACTGCGTAACATGCCTTCACAAGGGTTTAGCGTAATGATGAGTTTAGAGCCTGCAATAGCTTCGCTCGCAGGGTTTATTATACTGGGTGAATTACTTACTTTATGGCAGTGGCTCGCTATTTTACTTGTGATTATTGCATCTGTTGGTAGCTCGTTTTCAAACGCAAAAAAACAGGCTACTTAATTAACTACCAAATAAGCTAAATAAAGTCACCACACAACATGGTGACTTTATTGTGTTTTATCTGGTAATTTTTTAACTCACAGCCTTACTTTGCTTTTTAGTTGTAACCAAATAGCCAATCAACGAAATAAGCGGCATGCCGGTAGCCACCAGTGCAATACCAGTCCAACCGCCTGCTTCATATAGTGGGCTGGCAATAAGCGAGCCTACTGCGCCACCTACAAATATACTAGTCATGTAAATAGCGTTTAAACGCGCACGGCTTTGTGGCTCTAGTGCGTACACTGCACGTTGACCCAATACCATATTGGCCTGCACAGAAAAATCAATAAACACACCGGTTAATGCCAATACTATAATGCCGTAAGGTAACTCAAATAAGCTTGGTAAAAAGCACACTGCTGCAATTACTTTGGCCAGTAACGATACCTGATGTGTATAGCCTTTATCTGCCAAACGCCCAACAATGGGGGCTGCTACAGCACCTGCCGCACCCACTAGTGCAAACAGTGCTATTTCTGATTGAGATAAACCATACTCACGGGCAAGCACAACCGGTACGCTCGTCCAAAATAAGCTGAACGATGCAAACATTAACGCTTGAAAAAGTGAACGTTGGCGCAGCACTGGCTGGCTTATCATTAATTGTTTAAGCGATTTTAATAACTTAAAATACGTTGTTTTATGGGTTGGTTGCCTACTTGGAATAGCAAAATAAATTACGCCAGCAATAAACACCATACACCCTGCTGCAAAGTAAAATACGGCGCGCCAACCAAAGTGATCGGCTATTAAGCTCGATATAGGTCTTGCTAGCAAAATACCTAACAACAAACCCGCCATAATATTACCAAGAACTTGTCCGCGTTTTTCGTCAGACGATAAATGCGCAGCAAGTGGAATAAGCACCTGAACAGAAACCGAACTTATACCTATCATCAAACACAAAATAAGCATTACATTAGGTGAATCAGCAAGTGCCGTACCCACTAAACTCAAAAACGACACACCAAGAGTGACCAACATAAGCTTTTTATTTTCAACTAAATCAGCTAGTGGTACTAAAAAAAACAACCCCAAAGCGTAGCCTATTTGTGTAAGCGATACGATAAGGCTAGCACTGTGCGCACTTAATCCAACTTCTGGGGCAAGTAACTCAATAATAGGTTGAGCGTAATAAATATTGGCAACAATAAGACCGCAACACAAAGCAATAATAGTAACGAGTGTATTGCTAAGGGGTTGCGCTGAAACGCCTGTTTGGGTCATGTGTGTCTCTACTTTATAAAAATAATAAAACCCAACCCGCAAACGCGGGTTGGGTTTCTACAAAAAAACTAAACTTTATTTTATTGGTGATGGCTGCCCATGTGGGCTTGAGCGTAAATACTGTTTAGGTGCAGTTACTGTAGCGCCAAGCTCTGCAGCTGCATGCCACGGCCAGTGCGGGTTATATAAAATACCACGCGCTAGTGCTACGCCATCGGCTTGCTGCTCACTAATAATATCTTCGGCTTGTTGCGCCTGTGTAATTAAACCCACCGCTATAACAGGCATTTTAACTGCTTCTTTTATGGCTGTTGCAAACGGTACCTGGAAATTAGGTTTAACTGGTATTTGTTGCTCTGGGCTTAGGCCCGCCGTACTTACATGAATAAAATCACAACCTAGTTCATCAAGCGCTTTACTAAGCACTATCGATTGATCTAAATCCCAGCCACTTTCAACCCAATCGGTTGCCGAAATACGCACACCCACTGCTTTATTACTGGGGAATACCGCTCTTACCGCTTTAAACACATCAAGTAATAAGCGCATTCTGTTTTCTAGGCTGCCACCGTAGTTGTCATCTCGCTTGTTTGAAAGTGGCGACAAAAATTGATGTAACAGGTAACCATGCGCACCATGAAGCTCGATTAAATCAAGGCCGAGTTCATCAGCGCGTTTAGCTGCACTTACAAAATCTTTAATTAGTGAATCTATGTCAGATTGGCTCATTGCTTTTGGCACTGGGCTGTTAGCGTCGTACGCAATTGCCGAAGGTGCGAGCGTTTGCCAGCCATTTACATCATCAGGTGCAATGGCATCGCCACCGTCCCATGGTTTTTCAGTCGATGCTTTGCGTCCAGCATGCGCTAACTGAATACCAATAGGCATAGGGCTGTATTGCCTTACTGCTTTTAGGCTTTTGCCTAGTGCTTGCTGGGTTTCGTTATTCCAAAGCCCTAAATCGCCGTAGCTAATACGCCCTTCTGGGTTTACTGCTGTTGCTTCTAAAATAAGTAACCCTGCACCACTTAAACTCAATTGGCCTAAATGAATAGTATGCCAATCACTAGCAGCGCCATTATTGGCTGAATACTGGCACATAGGGGCAATAATAATACGGTTATCTAACGATACTTGCCCAAGTGATAAAGGCGAAAATAGTTGGCTCATTGTTAATCCTTAAAAACACGCACAAAAAAGTGCGGACAAAATAAAAAAGAGAATACGAAGCGGCAATCAAACACGCTCACTCAATAACTTAAACTGTCACTAGTAATGGCGACTTAACACTCTTAATGGGGATCAAAATACACTTTAATAGTGCTAATAAAAGTATAAGTAATGACATTATGAAATATTAATTTTAATGTAATAATCTGTTTAACGAGCACGTCATAACACCAGCTTTAAAACATGAATGACTATTTACCTTTAAACAAGGGTGTAATTTTTAACCTAACTGTACCTAATTCCACTAAGCTATTGCTTGTATTGCCTATTAACCAAATAAAAACCCTGAAAATAAGCCATATTTATTCTATAAAAGTGAATTAAAATTCAATTTAAATATTCCCAGCTACTTCACTCCCTGATAAACTACTTAACTTAATTTACTAATGTAAAACATTTGAACTGGGGATCACTTTTTATGTTTAAACCAAGCTTGTTAACCTTGGCTATTTCGAGCGCTGTTTCTAGCGTATTTTTATTACCAAATGCCGCTCTTGCTCAAGAAGAAGTTGCCGCTAAAAACAAATCACTCGAAGTAATTGAAGTTACAGCAACAAGGCGCAGCGGCTCTGTGCAAAATGCACCGCTAAATATTACCGCTCTTGATGCAGATATTATGAAAGATCAAAATATCAATGAGCTTGCGGATGTAGCACGCTGGGTACCTGGTTTAACAATCACCGATCAAGGTGGCCGCTCAGGCTCGCCTATTATTGTTCGTGGTTTAAATACAAATTCTTCTGGTCCATCGTCAGATGGCGGCACAGTATCTACTTATATAAACGAAATTCCAGTTTCGGTAGATATGCGCCTAGTAGATATTGAGCGCGTTGAAGTATTAATTGGGCCACAAGGCACCCTTTATGGTGCAGGCACATTAGGCGGTGCAATTCGCTACATGCTTAAACAGCCTGAGCTTGATTTTACATCGCTTGAAGTATACGGCGACCTATTTCAAACAAAAGAAAGTGACTCTTTAGGTGGCGAAGGCGGCTTTATATTTAACCTTCCTATTATTGAAGATAAATTAGCAGTACGCGCAAGCTTAAACGTATATGAAGATCCTGGTTTTATCGATTACGGTTATGTAGTACGTGAGCCTGGCGTCTCGTTGCCAGATCCAGATTGGAGCGATAGCTCAGCAGTTAACAACAACCTTAAAAATGTAAAAGACGCCAACGGCGAAACCACCACTACTGGTCGTATTTCTGTTCGCTTTAAACCAAATGAATCGTTTGAAGGTACGCTTAACTACTTTTACCAAAACCAAGACAGCGAAGGCCGCTCGATTGTTCATTACAACAGCCTTAATGCAAACAACGGTTTAAGCGACGTAATAGGTAAATACGAGTCGGCTTATCGCTTTGAAGAACCTCGCGAGAAAAAAGATCAATTACTAAGCCTTGAGCTAAAAGCCGACCTAGGTTTTGCAGAGCTGGTATCGGCTACTGGTATTTCGAGCTTTGATGCCGACGGCCAACGCGACCAAACAGACTTACTTATTCGTCTTGATTACGGCTATGAAGAGTTTCCTTCGTTTTCAACGTTTACCCGTGAAATAGATGAAGAAGATACCTTCACTCAAGAAATTCGCTTAGTGTCGCAAGGCGACAGCGACTTTAACTGGATTGTGGGTGGCTTTTACAACAAAACAGAAACCGAAGCATCAAGCAGAGAGTTTACGCCTGGGTTTGACCAATTCGCTATCGATAACTTTGGTGGCGAGCAGCTAAGACCAGACTCATTAGAATACTTAGAGCTTACAAAAAGTAAAGTCACTGAGTCTGCACTATTTGGTGAAGTTGGCTACCAAGTAACCGACAAATTAGATATTACCATTGGTGCCCGTTTTTATGAATACGATGTAGAGTCGCAAGCAGCTTTTGACTTCCCACTAGCCAATACATTGTACGGTGGTGCGGGTCCTGACGACATCACAGTTGCATATGAAAAAGATGACGCTGGCGATAACGGTAACTTATTTAAATTTAATGCTAAATATCAATTTACTGATTCAGTAATGGGCTATGTAACAGTAAGTGAAGGCTTTAGAATTGGCGGTTCAAACGGTTTAGTGTCATGTGAGGAACCTATTTCTGAGGATCAACAAACAGGTTGTGGTCAACCTGATGAATTATTATTTGAAGCCGACACCACAACAAACTACGAGTTAGGCTTTAAGAGTACATGGTTTAGAAGCCAACTACACTTTAACGCCGCGTTATTTAACATCGATTGGGATGATGCACAAATTACGGGCGCTACAGATATAGGTCAATTAACGTACCTTTCAAACGCAGGCAGCGCTAATGCAAAAGGGGTAGAAATTTCGACCCGTGCCATTTTATCTGACTCGTTTTCAGTTTACGCAACTTATGCCTACACAAAAGCAGAGCTAACATCAGACGCACCATTTTTGTTTAATGCCGATGGTACCGATGGCGCAGAAGACGGCGACCGTTTACCAGGCTCACCTGAAAATCAATTTTCGATGGGTGTAAACTATCAAACAGACGTGTTTAACGACAAAACGCTTGATATTAACTACGGTTTAACTGCGCAAAGCGACGTGCTTTCAAGAGTAGGGCTTCGTGATAACGGCGAAACACTACCAGGTTACAGCTTAAGTAATATATCAGCTAAATTAACAGCTGATGCATGGTCAACTACCCTATATGTTGATAACCTATTCAACAAATACGCGGTTACATCCGTTCGTCGTTCAGATGCCGATATAACATCAGCAAATGGTGCCGACATACAACGTAACTACGGCCATTACATTAATCGCCCGCTTACGGTAGGTGTTAAATTTAACTACAAATTTGAAATATAATTTATAGTAATTTTTAAACAATGTTTTAAGGCTCAAATTTATTTGAGCCTTTTTATTTTCTTTCACAAAATAATTACCAAAAACCATGCAGCCAAATTTAAAGCAACTTCATCAAAGCGCAATACACTCCCTAAACCAAGGTAAAATAGAGCAAGCACACAAAGCCCTAGTGGAGTTAGTTACACTCAAACCAGACTTTGCTGATGGGTATTTTTTGCTGGCAATGGTTAATTTAACTGTTGGGCAAATACACAAAGCAATAAAGCTCATCGAAAAAGCCCTCACCCTTGGCAAAAGTATTGAATATACCGCGCAACTTGCTAAATGTTACGCACTTACTGGCGAATTACAAAAAGCAAAAAACACCGCACTATCGGTGCCATTAAAGCAAATAACTAAAGCACTTGATGCCGACACACTCGGCGTTGCACTTACTCAAGCAGGTATTCACGAGCAAGCACTTAACTACTTTGAGCGCGCTATTACACTGTCTACAGCAGCTAACAAAGCTCAACCTCAGTTTTATTATAACTACGGTGTAAGTGCTAAGTTTTTAGGGCTATTTGATAAAGCCCAACACGCTTTTGAAAATGCCATAGCGCTTAACCAGCTGCACCATCAAAGTCATTTTGCATTAAGTGATTTAACTAAAGTAAGTACACAAAACAATCATATTGAACGCTTAAAAAACGTGTTTGAGCAAGTAACAAACCCCGATGCAAAACTGCATATTGGCCATGCTTTAGCTAAAGAGTATCAAGATATTGGTGAGTTTTCAGACGCTTTTAACGCGTTAGAGCAAGGTAAAGTAGTAAAACGTGCTGTACAGCCGTTTGATCATAAAAGCTCAACTGAGTTATTTGAACATATTAAACTCTTAAGTGAACAGCACACACAAGCGCTGACACAAGGTAACCCAACGGCAGAGCCTATTTTTGTATTAGGCATGCCCCGCTCTGGCACCACATTGGTAGAGCGTATTTTATCGAGCCACAGCGACGTGCAGTCAGCCGGTGAACTGCAAGACTTTGGCTTAAGTGTTAAAAGGCTCAGCCAAACACAAACACCCCATGTGCTCGACACTCAAACACTCAGTAAAGCCTACGAGCTTGATTTTAATCAGCTTGGGTCAACCTATTTAAACGCAACACGCGTAATAACAGGCAGCCATAAGCACTTTATAGATAAACTCCCGTTTAACTTTTTTTATATCGACTTAATTACCAAAGCCCTGCCAAACGCTAAAATTATTTGCATGCTACGCGACCCAATGGACACCTGCATTGGTAACTATCGCCAGTTATTTACTATAAATAACCCCTACTACGCGTACTCGCTCGATTTACTCGACACTGCAAAATTTTACAGCCGTTTTTACAAGCTAATGCAGCACTTCAGCGCCCTGCATAGCAATATAAAATTAGTAAAATACGAAGAACTAGTCGCCCAGCCCGAGCAGCAAATAAAAGAGCTAGTTAGCTTTTGTAATTTAGAGTGGCAAGCACAGTGTATAGACTTTCACTTAAACACCTCACCGGTCTCTACTGCAAGTAAAGTGCAAGTACGCCAACCACTTAACAACAAAGCAATTGGCCGTTGGAAGGCATTTAAGCCCCATACTGATGAGGCTGAGACCTACTTAAAACAACAAGATATTATAGGATGAAATATCACTTCTATTTTATATAAATTCGCTTAATTAATTTATAGTCAGGTAATTACTTTTTAAAATAAATATAAGCACTGTGACGATCAAACTAACACAGTTGCCAATGCTTACTGACAAATATTGATAGAAAAGGAATAATATAAATGGAATAAAATTCAGCTAATGTTCCCTTGAAGGGGCCACATAGTGAGTGGTATAGTTACTAAAGGATAAAAATTAAAGGATTAAAATGTTAATATTTAAAGAACTAAACTTAGTAAATATAACAAGGTTAACTAATAGTGTTGGTCACGGTGCTAGGAATGCCCCACTAGATGTTTTAGTACTACAAAGGCTTTTATTAGGTACACAAAAAAGTATTTCGGTAAAAAAGTACTAAAGCCCGATGGATATTATGGTAGTAAAACTGAAGAGCAACTAAAGCTATTTCAATCCGCTGCATTGGGTAATAAACACCCAAGTAAAAAAGTTATACCTGATGATTTAACTCACAAAGCACTTGTAGCCTCATTAAGTCAGAACTTTCTAAAAAAGCACAAAGAAGCTGCCCTTTTAAATCAAGTTCAAGTTATTGATTATGAACACTTCATTAAAATATATAAAAAGCAGTTCCCTAATGAGCAAGCATTTAATGATCTAAAAAAACTCTTGATTGAATGTGTAATGGATCCTCACATTACCGATATCCGATGGATTGCTTACATGTTAGCGTACACGATGTTCCAACTACTTCAACTGTAGAAAAAAACATATATTACGGAAGGGGTTATGTACAATTAACATGGGATTATAATTATAAAAAGGTTGGCGATGCTTTAGGGCTTGGAGATAAGCTCTATATAAATCCAGACCTAGCACTTAATCATAAAATTGCATATGCAATAATGTCTTATGGCATGCGAGAAGGTTTATTTGCTAAAGCGAAGCTAGGCCAATTTATATCAGGTGCAACTTCTAATTATATTGGAGCTAGGAGAATAATTAATGGTCAAGATCACGCTTTAGAGATTGCTAATGACGCTATAATTTTTGAGCGACTATTGAAAGCGTCACGAGGTACATTTGAATTTGAAAAGTTATTATTCTCAACAAATGTAGCGTTAGCTTAATACACATATACTTTTATGGATTAACTCTTGGTGAAATTAAATATGACCTTATTTGTTATGATCTTTTTATTATGCTCGCATGTTAATGCCGCTTCACTCAATGCAGATATTAAGAATAATAAACCCTTAAAAATGCAGATACCCTCTGGTCAAAAGTTGCCTCTAGATTTTGAGCTATTAACTCAAAAAAAGCTTCTTGGCTCACTAAATAAAAACGACAACTGTTCTATCAAAGACGAACATCATAACAATCGATTTGTCTCAGTTTTTAAGCTAAGTTCGGGTGATAAATTGCTTGCATTAGCTTGCAACACTGGAGCATATCAAGACAGTTACTTGACCTATTATGTCAAGACGTTAACTAACATGGCTTACCCCATAACTTGGTCAGAACCTACTTTTATTGATAATAAGTGGGAGCTAAAGCAAACTAATTTAATTACCGGCAGTATTGAAGTTAGTGAAATAGGGAATGAATTAAAGTCTCTGCGCTTATACTCTGCTTTTGGCTCTTGCGGTTATAAGGTCAATTACACCATTTCGTTCCCACAACTGATTAATCTAAAACCTAATTTAATACATGCAGACAACGATTGTGGTAATGGCATTTTAGTTGACGAGTGGCCAGTAATTTCCAATTCAAAATAACATCGCTAGTAATTATATTAAGGTCATATACTAATGTGATAAATGCCCCCAGTATGGGGGATTTATCTTTTTTAAATAGCCGCTTTTATAAACTCATGCAGCACTTTAGCGCCCTGCATAGCAATATAAAATTAGTAAAATACGAAAAACTAGTCGCCCAGCCCGAGCAGCAAATAAAAGAGCTAGTTAGCTTTTGTAATTTAGAATGGCAAGCACAGTGTATAGATTTTCACTTAAACACCGCACCGGTCTCTACCGCCAGTAAAGTACAAGTACGCCAACCACTTAACAATAAAGCAATCGGCCGTTGGAAAGCATTTAAGCCCCATACTGATAAAGCAGAGGAGTACCTTTTAAAACAAGGTATTAGTATTGAGTAAACGCTTTATTTTACCGGTAAGAGACGCCAAATAAGAGGCTTTGTGTAAGTGTAGGTCGGATAAGCGAAGCGCCATCCGACACAGTAAAATACCTTGCCAATTATTATCAACATTTTATGTTGTGGAGTGGCGGAGAATGCCAACAGCAGATATTACCTTTCAAAGCCTTTAGTGGGACTGCTAAGCCACCATTGCAGTCATTGAGGTTTAAGTTAAAGAGCCAATAAAACTAACACTTCACTTTGTCATCCATTGCTCTACTATGTATAACCAAAATCAGGATAAAATAAGGCCATACATTTCTGTTATTATGAAAAATCTATTATCCATTCGTTCTTATAGCACAAAACCAACCCGTCACTCACATCACTTTAATCAATTGGTTTTACCTTTACGTGGTGTCATAAATATATGCGTTGGTGATTTCAATGGTAAAGTTGCGCCAAGTGAATGTGTTGTAGTTAAAGCCAATGAAGAGCACTTGTTCACTGCAGATACTGAAGCTAGATTTGTAGTTGTGGACATGAAAAACCTACCCCTAAATATTTCATCTTCTCACTGTATTGTTTTTGCAATTAACTCAGCCCTTAAAAGTTACTTAACCTTTATCGAAAACCAATTAGAAAATAAAGTTAATGCTCAATTAGAACAGGCGATGTTTGAAATGTTCAGTTTACTGCTTGCAGAGCAACCTTTATTGTCAAAAGTAGATAACCGTATTGGTACAGCAATATCCTTCATAGAGCAAAATATTGCAGAGCAACTTCACATTAAACGCCTGGCTGAATCTGCTTTTCTAAGCGAAACGCAGTTTAAGAAACTATTTAAGCAACAAACAAATATGACTGTGATGAAATACGTAACCAAACTTCGTATGGAAAAAGCGCAAGCTTTACTAACACACACAGATTATCCACTATCAATCATTGGTGAAAAAGTAGGCTACAAAGAGCCGTCAGCCTTTAGCCGAAAGTTTTCACAATTCTTTGGCCTACCACCTAATAAATTCAAAAAGTAAACTTAGTCTTTATTGTCAACGATAGCGTCTTAATTGTTAAAAACTCCTTTCATCATTAGCATACAATTTCTGTATTGAAATAATAAAAAACAGGTTTCACAATGGAAAGTCATCACGGAAGTTTTAAAGGTGTAATTGCTATCATTATTGCTAGTTTTTTGTGGGGAACAACAGGCACCGCAGCAAGCTATTCCCCTGATGTGAGTTCGTTTGCAATTGGTGCATTCTCTATGGGAATAGGGGGAGTGCTACTTGTTATTACAGCACGAAAAACGTTATTTATAGATTATAAGCTCATGATTTCAAAGCCTAAGGTATTACTTTTAGGTGCCGCTTCTGTCGCTATCTATCCATTAGCATTTTATACTTCAATGCGTTTATCAGGTGTTGCAATTGGCACTGTAGTTTCAATTGCTACGGCACCTTTTTTTGCTGCAATCCTTGAAAGCCTAATTAGTAAAAAAAATATATCACTGGAATGGGTACTGAGTTTTGTTATTGGAGCTATAGGTATTACTTTATTAACGTTAGGTAGAGATCAGAGTAATGATCCTTCATACAGTATTAATCAACAGAGCCTGGGTATTCTTTTGGGGTGTATTGCTGGATTAACCTATGCAGGTTATTCATGGGCAGCAAGGAGTTTAATTGAAAGTGGAGTTCATTCGAAATCGTCAATGTCAGGACTGTTTGGTTGTGCTGCTTTATTGTTACTCCCTTCATTATGGTTTACAGGTGATAACTTATTTTCAAGCGCAACCAATGCATTGGTATCTTTGTATATGGCAGTAATTCCAATGTTTTTAGGATACTTATTATTTGGTTTTGGCTTGAATTATATAAATGCAAGTAAAGCGACATTAATTACCTTAATAGAACCATTAGTTGCAACTGTTTTAGCCGTTTTCGTTATTGGTGAAAGGTTTAAGATAATTGGTTGGATAGGTGTGGCTTTGGTATCACTATGCCTATTAATGCAAACCATCAAACCTCAAAAGCAATTAAGAGTACCTATTAAATCTATGTAGCTTAAGAGCATTGACAATGCTTTTAAAAGCTTACCATAGGGTATAATTCATTTATATAAAGTAAAAAACATGAACGCTCGTAACGAACGTTCATAAAATGTAATAACCAAGGAGACGAGTATTGACTTCATACATCATAATTTCTCACAGTCTGCCTCACGCTCACAGCCGAACTTCGCTAAAGTGCCATTTATAGTATTTGAATTTAGGTCTAGATTGATGATCGTAAATGCCAGCATAGCGGTTGTTCAAGTATTTATATTTAGATGACTTATTTGTATCCCCCTAATCTCTGCCATATTAGAAAGTTACTGGTTAAGATTAGGTTTTTGTATCGCTGATAAAGATGCATATCATGTTCATCACTCTTCTTTATCCAGCAACTCCATTAATCCAACCAGTGCAGCGAAAAGTACAGCCCCTACAGGCCAAATTATCCAAGTTACGCCCCAATCCATAGTCCATAAGCTCCAACCAAGAAAGATAGCGATTAGCAAAGGCCAGTAGAATGCAGCGAGTTTTTCAGCACGTTTTACACGTCTACTCTTTACGGTATCTAGAGGCCCATCTTTTAGAATATTGTTATAAGCCTCGTATTTAGCCGCAACAGGAGACACAATGTATATCCCAGCGGCTATGATGAGCATAAGTACAATTAGCATCATTAGAGTTATACTTGGGCCTCTGAAAAGCATACTAGCAAACATAAGAGGTGCAAAACTGATAATGAACATAAATATACCCAACGATAATCTTCGATTATAGGTAGGTCTGAACTTTGTTAATTTTTCATTGAAAACACCATGTACACCATAGGCTAATTCAAATGCTTCATTATCTATTACCGCTATATCGCTTTCATATTGGTTGGCTCTGAGAAAAAAATTTATTCCCATAGAGACCATAACTACAATACACACAACTCCTATCGCTGCTGCGATATTGCCTGTCAGGTTCAATCGATTGGTTTCAGCCATTGCCAAGAAGAAAAACAAAGGTACTACTGAGCATAAACAAAGTATAACTCCTTTAGTGATTAAGGCCGACACTTCCATCTTATTTTCAATATATTTTGCTGCTTGTTCTAAACTAATTTGAATGATATCAGGCTTTTTATTTTCATCATGAGAATTAAAAGCTTCATTCTCATCTCTTAGTAGAAAGTCAGTAGATACGTCAAAAAGCTCCGCCAACATAATTATCCTATTTAAATCAGGTATGCTATTAGTGCTTTCCCACTTAGACACTGACTGCCTAGAAACATTCATCTTTTCAGCCAATTCTTCCTGCGACCAACCAACTTGTTTTCTTAATCTGACAATCTTTTCTGCTAAAATCATAAAGTTCATTCCTTCATTTGTTGTTGAGCGGTAAGCATAGAAAGTCAGGTAGTTGCAGACCAGCAAGTCAAGTTGTTAATTTGTCAACCAGCGGTTGCAATTAGGCTAAACAGCTAAATTTAAACATTTTATTTGGTGCTAGCAAGTTAGTTTTTCATTTTGAGAGTCGAACCAAATCAGACATCCTAAATATAACTAAGCTGTCAATCTATGGCAAAATTTCCCCATCAGACAGGTCTTCCAGCCCAAAAGCTTTAAAGGTGCCCGTTTGATCCAATTTTGTCACTCGTTTAGGGAAGAGTTTAGTGTTTAATTGCTAAAATCACCTATAGCATAACTAGGGCATCCATAATTAAACCACCTCAAAAAAAGAATGTTAGGAATGGGTCAATTTTGTTGGCTAACGGTTGCTCGATTTAAGTTGTTAATTTACATTATTATTGATAATTTTCAGTAATTTGACATGATTAATTCATTAGAAATCTGTGTAAAAATTAAATGCTAGCGTCTTCTATACTCACAAAGCGATCTTGAAACCGAATTCATTACTGACTGCTTTAGGCTCAAATGAACATCAAGTGATGGAAGTTCAAAGGCAGCAACGAGCTTACACTAGCCCCTCAAACATGCAGTATATATTGGTTTGAATTACCAATAATCTGTTTATTCTTTTACAAAAACTAATGTCAGCTTTCGGCTAATAGTTAGCTTTAGTAAAGCAGGTTCGAACGTCAGCTATAGAGAAAAATGGATTCCAATTACAAGATGCTTGAGCGGCTGTTAATCGCTCCTAGCCGCCTTTAAAAGTCATTCAAACAAGATTAAATTTTAAAACCCTGTCTTAAAATAGGCATACCCGCCGCAGGGATCTATCGCTAATTCATAATATTTAGTTCAGTTAGTCTGAGCGCACCACTACGTTTATTTACTTTAGTGTCGGTTCAACGGCAAATAATGTCGATTCAGATAAACATTAATGAAGCAGGTTAAAAAACTCGCTAAATTCCTTATCAACAAAACGCCAAATACTTATTTTGATAAGGAATATAGTCATGAACATTATTACAAAAACAGTTATAGCACTGAGTTTAACAAGCCACTTTAGTGCGCATGCCATTGACCTGCGAGTCGACAACATTCGTGTATACCAAAGTAATTCGCAAAGCTTTTCTGCGCCGAGTTCGCTTTATATTGACGATGGTAAAATTGTAAACGTTGCCAAAGCGACCGACCCACTACAAAACGCCGATAAAACTATTGATGCCAACAACCAATATGCAATACCTGGTTTAATTGATTTACATGTACATTTGGGTTCATCAGGCAGTAACTTTACTGAGTTTCAGTATTTGCCGGTTAAATCACACTTTAATTCTAATTTGTATTTAGGCGTAACTAACATTGTTGATTTGTTTTCGTTTGAGCAAACCCTAAACGAAGCCGCTCAATTAGAAGAAGCCCAACTAACCCCTAACCTTTTTTATGCAGGTACATTGTTTACCAACCCTGGCGGGCATGGCACGCAGTTTGGTGGCAACGCTTACGAAATTGCCAAAAATGAAGACATAGCAGCGCTATGGAAAAAACATATAAGCACCCAACCCCATGTAACTAAAGCGGTTATTGAAACCTTTGGCGGTGTGGGTAAATCGTTGACTGATAGCCAATTAAGCGATCTTGGTAAGCGCTCTAAAGCGGCTAATTTACCGTATTTTGTGCATGTTTCTACACTAGATGATGGCAAACGCGCTATTAAGGTCGGTGCAACGGCTTTAGCCCACGGTATTAATAGCGAAGCGATAGATGATGAGTTTATTACGCTAATGAAACAGCATAATGTAACCTACATTCCTACCCTTGCGGTGTACCACAACCATAGCGATGAAAAGCATAACCATACTATTAGCTCACAAAACGAGTTACTAAAAACCATTCCCGAAAAGCTTCAAGAGTGCTTGTTTGAAAATGTGCCTGCGCCTTCAAAATGGAAAGAACAAGCATGGAGTAAACGTAAAACCGCTTATGCAAATATTCAAAAGTTACATAAAGCTAATATCACTATAGGCACCGGCTCTGATGCCGGAAACCCATACACAATCCATGGTACAGGGTTACATAACGAGTTAGATGCACTTAAAAAAGCGGGCCTAACTAATGGTGAAATAATTAATGCGGCAACGGTTAACGGCGCACAAGCGATCAATAAAGCAGATAGTATTGGTAAGCTTGCTAAAGGCTTTGAGGCAAGCTTTATACTGCTTAAGCAAAACCCACTTGATGATATAAACCATATTCACACTATCTCAGAGGTTTATAAAGCAGGTATACAAGTAGACCGCCCAGCGCTTATTGCTCAAAACAAAGCCATAAAGCCACAAGGCCCCACTTGTAATGAAGTAATTAAAAGCAGCCAAGCGCAGCATGTTATTGATGATTTCACCGGTGATACACCATGGCAAGCCTTAAGCGACTCGGTAATGGGTGGTCAATCTGTGGCAACGCTTACCACGCATAAAAATAGCTTAACTATAGATACAACTATTACAAAGCCAACAAGCTTTGGCGCGTGGGCAGGCGCTGAAATAAAATTTACATCACCGGCTGATGCTTCAGCATTTAAAGGTGTGCGCTTAACGTATAAAGGGTCTACCACGCCTTTTGCTTTGTCTGTTTATCATAGTGATGTAAAGGATTGGGATCACTTTAGTGTACTTTTAAAGCCGCGCGATGAATGGACCACGCTTGATATTCCCTTCACTACACTTAAACAATTTGGTTTTGGTAGCCCAGTTACGTGGTCGGCAACAGAATTAACTGGGGTTAACTTAATGTGGCGTAAAATGCCAGGCGCAAGCATTGAGTCATTAAAAAACACACTACAAATCAAAGAGCTAACTTACTTTTAAATGAGTAGCAGTCAAAACACAAAATCATTTGGGTTTTGACTGTTTTTTGTTATGGTTTAATCACTTACAAAAAGAAGCACCTATTATGCTCAAACATCCATTTTATAAATACAGCTTTTTTACTCTACTTATTGTAGATATTGCTTATGCCCTTGGGCTAATAATCGCGAACTCCGCCCCCTTTACTACTGGTAGTGCACTCGCTGCAACTGTGTGGTTCGTAACTTTTTACTGGGTTCCTGTTTGGAGTGCGGCAGCAGTTATTTTTTACCTTCGCAATAAACACATTAACAAAATAGCATTTGAATGGTTAATTGCAGTTGTATTTATGGCACTTGGTAATGTGCTTACCGATATATTACTCACACAGCTTTTTGATGGGCATAAATCGATGGGAGTATTTGTTGTATTTAACGGCTTACTTTGGGGATCGTGTATTTACTTTACCAGTATTTTTATTGAAAACAAAAAACGCGCAACAGCCGAAAAACACGCACTTAAACAAGCCCAACTTGCTACATTACGATATCAACTAAACCCTCATTTTATGTTTAATAGCTTAAATACAATTTCGGCCTATATTCATACAAACCCTGATTTAGCCGATGAAGTACTGCATGAACTTGCTGATATTTTAAGGTACTCCCTTGATACCGCCGAGCAACAGCAAATACCTTTACAGCAAGAGCTTACAATAATAGAAAAATACTTAAATATTGAAAAAGCACGCTTTGGCGATAAACTTCAGGTTAATTACCATATTCCCAATAGGCTTAAAGACATATCGCTACCACCGCTACTTATTCAGCCAATTATTGAAAACGCCATTAAACACAACGCCAACCAAACTTCTCTAATACTTAATATAACCCTGAGTGAGCTTCCAAACGGCGTTAAAATACAAATTAGCGATAATGGTAAGGGTTTTTCGAGCGATGTAATAAAGCACGGGCATGGCAATGGTGTAGGGATGAAAAACATACTCAAGCGCGTCAAACAACTTGGTAAAAGTAAGGTACTACTGAGCAATAATAATGGTGCAGTGGTTACGTTGGAGCTAGCACTATGAACAGCAAAAACCAGCAACATACTATTACTAAAATGCGCGTATTATTTGCCGATGACGAGCTTCCCGCTCGCGAAAAATTAAGCCATCAATTAAGTTTAATGGAGCATGTTGAATTGGTGGCTATGGCTACAAATGGCAAAGAGGCTATTACATTAATCAATGAGTTGACCCCTGATGTGGTATTACTTGATATTCAAATGCCTGAAATTAACGGCCTTGAGCTTATTGATTTACTTAACTACCAGCCCATTATTATTTACACAACCGCGTATGACCAATTTGCTATTGAAGCTTTTGAGCACGCCTCAACTGACTACTTACTCAAACCTTTTCCTATTGCTAGGCTAAAAAAAGCTCTCGCCAAAGCGCAGCAGCAACTAGAGCAACAACGTGCACATACCCTAGTCAATCACGAACCCAACGAGCAAACGTTTACATTAACCAAAAACACTATAAATAAGCTCATTAGTAAAAACGGTGAGCGGATATTTTTACTCTCCCCTAGTAATATTAAATTTATTAAATCGGAGCAGGGCAATAGTTTGGCGTGGAATGGCGATACATTTCATCATTTAAGCGATACACTTGATCAGCTTGAGCATGCTTTAGCAGCACATAACTTTGTACGAATCCACCGCAGTTATTTGGTTAATATTGACCACATTAAAGAAATACAGCGCTGGTTTAATGGCAAACTTATGGTGATTGTAAATGACGATATTAAATCTGAACTAAGCACCAGCAGAGCCGGTGCAGATAAGTTAAAGCAATTGCTGCATATTTAACTTATCCAATATGCTACTGGTCGTTACTCGAATACACACTTAAAATAGGGAATTTATAATCGGCAAACGATACAGTTACCGATTGTGTTTCGTTGCCTTTAAAACCGAGTTTAAATTCCATTGGCATAAATCGGCTGCCGTCAGCAAAAAGTGCAAGTAAGTGCTCCTCGCCTAATTCTCGATTGCCCGACGATAAGTTAGTTAGCGTTATAACAGCCCAGCGTTCGCCCTCTTCATTGCTCATTAATACATAATTAACGATTTTAAAATCCCCTTTTTTAGGGGTTATGTTGCTATCGTTTGCAAACGATAAGTGCATGCTATTTGGTACTGCACGGTCAACATTTAGCGCTTTGATAGAGTCGGCTTGGCTTGCCCACGAAAGCACCAATAAAATGATCACTAAGGCTTTCTTCACTGTGAGTTCCTTTTTATTACCTAGTAAAATACCTAGTAAATTACCTAATAAATTACATAACAATAACTGTTTAAATTATATTCGCATTCCATACCTATTATGTAAACAAACAATCATCACAATTTTATCCAGCGCTTTGGCTGCGCCACTACAGACTAAGCGCTCATTCAGTGTGCTTGCGCTACTTTGAGGTAATAACGAGTGATAAGAGTAAATAATTCAAAGCTAACTTAAAGTAAAAAGCGCGATTAAACAGGAGTATAAACGTATGGCAAGCACACATAAAAACTCAACAACGGATTTATCTGATCCCAGTAACAGCATTCAAGTAAGAGGGGCGCGCGTTCACAACTTAAAAAATGTAGACGTTGATTTACCTCGTAACGCATTGGTTGTTTTTACAGGAATATCGGGCTCTGGAAAGTCGTCGCTTGCGTTTGGAACGCTGTTTGCTGAGTCGCAGCACCGTTACCTTGATTCAGTATCGCCGTACGCCCGAAGGTTGATAGATCAAGTTGATGAGCCCGATGTTGATTCTATTGAAGGGCTACCGCCTGCCGTTGCTTTGCAGCAGCAACGCGGCGCACCGTCGGTTCGCTCATCAGTTGGCAGCATAACAACTATTTCTAACGCGCTACGTATGCTTTACTCACGCGCAGGTGAATACCCAAAATACCAAGGTATACTTTATGCTGATGCGTTTTCGCCGAATACGCCACAAGGTGCGTGCCCAGAATGCTCAGGAATAGGCCGAGTGTTTGAAGTAACCGAAAAGCTACTTGTGCCAGACGATACAAAAACTATTCGCCAGCGCGCCATTGAAGCGTGGCCACCAGCATGGCAAGGTAAAAACCTAAGCCGTATTCTTACTTCCCTTGGTTATGACATAGACAAACCTTGGAACAAACTTTCTAAAAAAGCACGGGATTGGATTTTATTTACCGACGAAACACCTACTGTGCCGGTATACCCAGATTACACCTATGAGCAAACACAAAATGCGATAAAAAATAACGAAGATCCAAGCTACATGGGAACTTTTTCAAGCGCTAAACGCTTTGTTTTACAGTCTTTTGCTACTACCCAAAGCCCGCGTACTAAAAAGCGCGTATCACAGTTTATGCAGATATCGCAGTGCCCTACTTGCCAAGGTAAAAAATTAAAACAAGCATCGTTAAGTGTTAAATTTGCAGGGCTTGATATTGGCGAGCTATCTCAACTTACATTAAACGAGCTTGCTAAAAAACTAAGTAACGCCGCCAATACCAAAGTAAATAAAAATACAAAAAATCCAGAGCAAGCCATTGTTACGCAGCGCATTGCCAGTGACATTCTCACTCGTATTGAAGCACTAACCATGCTTGGTTTAGGGTACTTGTCGCTTGAGCGTACAACGCCAACGCTCTCACCCGGAGAACTACAACGATTGCGACTTGCCACACAAATTCGCTCTAAATTATTTGGGGTGGTTTACGTGCTAGATGAACCTTCAGCGGGTTTACACCCTGCAGACACTCAAGCACTTTTAAAAGCGCTCGACGAGTTAATAGCGGCTGGCAATTCTGTATTTGTTGTTGAGCACGATGTTAGCGTTGTTAAACATGCCGATTGGATTGTTGATGTAGGCCCTGATGCAGGTGTGCATGGTGGCAACATTATTTACAGCGGCCCTGTTGAAGGGTTAAGCAAAGTAAAAAATTCGCACACTGCCCGCCACCTTTTTGCTAAAAACGCCAGTCAAGAGTCTACTCAAAACAGCGCGCAAAAAAAGGAGCAAAGGCAGCCAAAAGCGTGGTTAAAATTAGCTGATATTGAGCGTAACAATCTTAAAAAACTCAATGCAGAATTTCCACTGGGTGTTATGACAACCGTTACTGGGGTTTCGGGCTCGGGTAAATCAAGCCTAGTAAGCCAAGCGTTAGTAGAACTTGTTTACGAAGCACTTGGGCAAAAAGTAATACCGGAAGCCCCCACCGACGAAGCCGACTTACTCGAACAAGAACTGCAAACACACACCAGCGGAAAAATCATTGAAGGAATAAATAATATAAGCCGCCTGATTACCGTCAATCAAAAAGCGATTGGCCGTACCCCTCGTTCAAATTTAGCTACCTACACGGGTTTGTTTGATCATGTGCGTAAACTATTTGCTTCAACCCAAAAAGCAAAAGAGCGCCGTTATGATGCTGGTCGCTTTTCATTTAATGTTGCTAAGGGTCGCTGTAAAAACTGTGAAGGCGTTGGCTTTGTGAGTATAGAGCTGCTGTTTTTACCTAGCGTTTATTCACCTTGCCAAGTGTGTCATGGCAAGCGCTATAACGAGCAAACACTAGAGGTTACATATCGTGATAAAAACATCAGCGATATTCTAAATTTAACGGTTGAATCGGCGCATACCTTTTTTGAAAACGAACCTGCAATACTAAGAGCACTCGATGCACTTATGCAAGTAGGTCTTGGGTATTTGCGTTTAGGACAACCTGCAACTGAGCTTTCGGGCGGTGAAGCCCAGCGTATTAAATTAGCAACTGAACTACAACGTGCACAGCGCGGCAACACTCTTTATATTCTTGATGAGCCAACCACAGGCCTGCACCCATCGGATGTATCAATGCTAATGTCGCAGTTAAATAAATTAGTAGATGCTGGCAATACCGTCATTATGGTTGAACACGATATGCAAGTAGCCCGTAATAGTGACTGGGTAATTGATGTAGGACCCGGTGCTGGCGAAGAAGGCGGCTTAATTGTAGCGCAAGGGAAACCTACAGAGGTAGCCCAATCTAAAATAAGCCGAACAGCACCTTTTTTGAATCGTGCAATTTAAAGAGCAGGTAAACACTAAATAACAAAAAAGAGCCAATGGCTCTTTTTTGTTATTAGCTTTTTAAAAAGCGTTCTATTTTAGGTTTTACCGTAACCGACATTATCAGCATTATAGTTAAACCTATTGGTAATGCGGCTAATAACCCTTCAGCCCATCCAGTTACAAATACACGCATATCTGCATAGCCAATATTATTAGTAGCGGTAACAAACGCCATAACCGACTCCATGATCAGCGCCATAAAAACACTAATCACTAAATTACGTTTTAGCTCGCTACTACTAGGAAATAACTTATTAACTAGCTTATGCATTAAGGTCATCATTACAAAACCAACAGGCGCCATAACCAATACTGCACTTATAAATGAGGTAAACCAATCTGCATAAAAATGCTCTGTAACACCCACATTCACATAAGTCATAATGCCAGTTAGAGTACCGCCAATTAAGGTAATAATACTTACCATAACCAGTATTTTATAAATTACAGGTGTTTTTTTAGGCTCAACCATTACTGGGTTTGCTGATACGGGTGTACTCATTTTTGGGCATGCCTTAAGCGTTAAATAGATGACAAAATCAACTATAACAAATTAATTGACAATATCAACCACTTTTTGAGCTAACCAAAAATAAGCCAAATTCCAACTAACCCCATTAAGCTACCAGCAATACGGTTCATCCATTTAATATTATCACCACGGCTTAAAAATAAACGTAAGCTTTTACCGCCTGTTGCGTAAGCTAACATACTTAAAAACTCGGTGGTCATTATAACACCAAGCAATACTAAAAGCTGAGGGGCTACAGCATGCTCAACACTTATAAAGGGTGGCAGTAGTGAAATCATAAACGCCCACCCTTTAGGGTTAGCAATTGCGGTTACAAAACCTTGCGTAAATAACGACTTCCTACTTACGTCACTTGGTTTTGAGGTATCGACCGACATTTTTCCTTTGGCTCGCCACATGTTAACGCCAATATAAATTAAGTACGCACCGCCTACCCACTTTAAAATAGCGAACGCATCTGGGTAATTTAGCATTACGCTTGCAACACCTAATACCGCAGCTATGGCAACACTTGCGACACCTAACAGCTCGCCTATCATCATCCATAATGTGCGGCGCACGCCAATGCTCATACCGAGTGTCATGGCAAGGGTCATACACATACCAGGCGTTATCGACACAAAAAAGAACGTAGGAATAAAAACCGCAAGTGCTGCTACATCAATCATTAATTTACTCTCATATTAAAAGCAAAAACGCGGCTATAAGTAGCCGCGCTGTTGCTTACTCATTTTTATTACTATTGACCAGCACTTACCACGGGGTCAGTAATAACCTCTACTGGCTCTGCTGTATCATTTAACAAATACTTATCTAACCACTGTTCTTGTTCCCACAACACATGTAATAAGCTTTTACGCGCACGGTAACCATGTGCTTCATAAGGGAGCATTACTAAGCGAGCATCTTTACCTAAACCTTTAAGGGCTGCGTACATGCGCTCACTTTGCATTGGGAAGGTTCCTGAATTAGGATCTTCTTGGCCATGGATCATTAGCATTGGCTCGTTAATTTTTTCAGCATGGAAAAACGGCGACATATCAGCGTACACACTTTGTGCTTGCCAAAAATCACGCTCTTCTCCTTGAAAACCAAACGGTGTTAATGTGCGGTTATACGCGCCACTGCGGGCAATACCTGTTTTAAATAAATCGCTATGAGCCAATAAGTTAGCAACCATAAATGCACCATACGAGTGCCCTGCTATGGCAATTTTGTTTTTATCGGCAATGCCTTTTTTAACTAATACATCAACAGCTGCTTGCGCACTTGATACTAACTGCTTTCTAAAGTTATCGTTTGGCTCGCTGCCATCAATACCCACTATTGGCATTTTAGGGTCGTCAAACACGGCAATCCCTTTAGCAAGGTAAGGCATTGGGCCCCAATAACCAATGTAGGTAAACGCATAAGGCGATTCGCGTACTTGCGATGCAACGGCTTTATCTTTGTATTCAAGTGGATAAGCCCACATAAGTACCGGTAACGGGCCTTGTGTTTTATCGTACCCTGGTGGTAAATAAAGCGTGCCCGAAAGCTCAACACCGTCGTCGCGTTTATAACGTAATTGCTCTTTAGTTACGCCTTTAAATGCAGGGTACGGGTGCTCAAATGTCGTTAGTTGCGTTAACGTGTCGTTATCTAAATCACGTATAAAAAAGTTAGGTTGCTCAGTTTTAGATTCGCGAATAGTAATAAAGCGCTCACCTTCGTCATCAAGTAGTGCACGAACACGCTCATAGTATGGCGCTTGTGATTGCCATAAACGCTTGCTGCTATTTGTTTTAACATCGTACCTATCTAAAAACGGCACATTACCTTGCTCTGAAGCACCATTACCGCGCAGGTAAATATAACGCCCGCCTACAATTTTAATTACGTTTGCGCCTAAATCGTTGCGCTCGTAAATGGCATTACCCGGGTCTTTGTACGCATCGTTGTAACTACGCTCTGAAAATAGCACGCGGTTTCTGTCGGCATTTCGTGGTTGCACTATGTAAGTACGTACTTGGCGATCGCTAAAGCGCCAGTCTGTCAGCATTGCTACGTTTTCGTTGCCCCACTCCATTCCCGCATAACGGCGCTCTACTTTGGCAAATAATTTAGGCTCGCGTTTAAATGGTGCACGTAAGCTGTAAACATAATCATGATGCTCAACGTCGGTTTTCATGTCGCCGCCATCTTGCGCCTCGGCCCAAATAACTTCAGCACCTTGATCGGCTCGCCATTCAAAATCACGGCGGCCAGTGCGTACACTGTCGTAACCTTGTGGAATATTATCGGCAAGTGGCTGTTTTGCCAGCTCTGCTAATGCATAGCCGCGCATGCCCCATATTTGCCACGTGCTTGCAAAGCGGCTGTAAGGCACTTGATACGAAAACGGCTCATTAATACCGGCAACTAAAATATTGGTAGAATCAGGTGATACTGAAAACGATTTAAATAAAGAAGGGCTACCTATTGCTTGAGTATTGCCATCAAGCGTTATGTAAGCCAATTGCCCTTGGCCGTAAAACTTAAACTGTGATTCATCAAACGGGCTGGTTAATAAATTTTGGTAAGTACGTGCTGGCGCTTTTTCGCCAGTACTTTGTTGAATAACAGGCACTACATTTTGGCTGTTATTTTCAAGCCTTGGTTTACCAAAATTAACAGCAAGATTTGCAACAATGGCGCTGCTATCTGGCAGCCATTTATATGGCGATGCAGTTAGTACCGAATTTAACGCAGCACTAGTTAACTCTTTTGCTTGTTTGGTTTCAACGCTGTAAAGCCATAAGTTGGCTTGGGTTGGTTGCTCAACAACAAAGGCTAAATATTTACTATTAGATGACCATTTAGGTGAGCGGATAATGCCATTAGGTAAGTTGTTAATGCTAATAACCGACCCGCTTTGAACATGCTTAAGCTCCACGGCACTAAATTTGGCACTCACACGAGAGCGCGAAAAATTAGCGGGGTTTAGCTTAATACCTGCAAGCTTAAGCTCTTCTTTTGCAAGTTCATCAAGGGTTACTACACGTTTGCGCTCAAAAAGCGCTAGCCACTGGCCATCGCTCGATAAGTAACTAGTGGGTGCTAACTTAGCGTCAACCAATGCTGCAAGTTCGGGTGATGGGGTTTGATAGCCCTGCTCGGCGTAACTTGTTGGGACTAATGCCGCACAACAAATAAAGACAACTAACAGCCTAAAAGCGCTCATGTTTTTATCCTTTTGTTATTTTTTACTCTTATAGGCGTATATAAACACGTTTTGCTTTGTTCATAAAGTATTAAGGTAAGTTATACACCTCTAAAAGATGACTTAATAGTGCTGATTAAGCTAAACTACAGCGCTATTTATTCACCACTGCGGTACTTAAAATACAATGCATAACAAAGCCAAATCAGTCACCATTTTTGATGTTGCAGAGCGTGCTGGTGTATCAAAATCAACCGTATCGTTGGTGCTTACCCAAAGCGATAAAGTGGGCAATAAAAGTAAACAAAAAATACTCAAAGCGATAGATGAGCTAGGGTACGTTTATAATCGTGATGCCGCTGCTATGCGCTCAAAACGCTCTAACTTAGTGGCCATAGTAATAAATGATTTAACTAACCCAGCTATGGCACACCTTGCTACCAGCTTAGAACTTTTGTTAAACGACAATGGCTTACAAGCCATGATTGTAAGCAGTAATAATAGCCTTGAGCTACAAGCAAACGCAGTTAAAAACTTAAAAGAATACAACGCGGCTGCATTTATTATTTGCCCCGTTGCTAATACTTGCCCCAAATGGCTTGATGCGCTCAGCGCGCAACACAAAGTAATTACCTTAATGAGTGAAGTGCCCTTTAGCGCAGCTCCGTGTGTATTACCCGACTATAAAAAAGCCAGCCACGTAGCCAGTATGCATTTACTCGCACAAGGCGTGACAAACATAGCATTTATAAGCAGTGAACTTACTTTAAGTGATTCACAAGCACTGCAAAGTGGCTTTAATACCGCATGCGCGCAGCACAGCATTACACCATTAGCACCCATTGACTGCGCAGTAAACACAGCCCTTAGCGCTAAAAATGCATTTATAGAAGCATATAAACACAACCCCACATTAAACGCAGTGGTGTGTGCAAACGATATTATTGCTCAAGGTGTTATTGCCGCTATTAACTCATTAACTCATCACTGTATTAAAGTAGTGAGTTGCCACCACATTCCTAATAGCGCGGTTATAAATAATCACTTAACCACCGTGGCTATTAGTACAACTGATATAGCTAAGCGGTGCCTTTTAATACTCCAAGAGCTACTACAAAATACAGCCCCGCCAGTAAAAACACTGGTAAATGTAAACTTACAAATTAGAGATTCTAGCCAATGAAAAAAGTGCTGGTAATTGGCTACGTATGGCCAGAGCCAAATTCGTCTGCTGCGGGAACGCACATGATGTCGTTATTAAATGCATTTAGAGCGCAAAACTGGGACGTTGAATTTGCAACGCCCGCGCAGCGCACCGACCACATGGTAAACCTTGACGACTTTGGTATAACCAGCCAAAGCATTGCACTAAACTGCGATAGCTTTGACGAATACGTTAAAGTTTATAACCCAGACATAGTCATGTTTGACCGTTTTATGATGGAAGAACAATTTGGCTGGCGCGTCGATAAACATTGCCCAAATGCCATTAAAATATTAGATACCGAAGATTTACAATGTTTGCGTAACGCTCGCCACGAAGCCTTTAAAGGTGAGCGCGAGTTTACAACCAGCGATTTACACTCAGACATAGCAAAACGAGAAATTGCCGCTATTTTACGCTGCGACCTAAGCTTAATTATTTCAAGTTATGAAATGAGCCTGCTAAACAGCGTATTTAAAATAGAGCCAAGCTTATTACACCATTTACCATTTATGGTCGATTTAAGCTCACTGCCTACAAGTACAAAAACGTTTGAGCAGCGCCAGCACTTTATGACCATAGGTAACTTTAGACACGCACCAAACTGGGATGCTGTACTTTACTTACAAAAAATATGGCCACTTATTCGCAAGCAACTCCCAAAAGCAGAACTACATATTTATGGCTCCTACCCACCACCAAAAGCCACGGCACTAAATAACCCTAAAACAGGGTTTTTAATAAAAGGCTGGGCCGATAATGCGTTTGATGTAATGCAAAGCGCACGCGTATGTTTAGCACCACTTCGTTTTGGTGCAGGCATTAAAGGTAAATTACTTGAAGCCATGATTATGCAAACACCCAGCGTTACCACCTATATTGGTGCAGAGGGCATGCATAACGATTTACCATGGCCTGGTAAAATAGCCAACACCGCCGACGATTTTGCCAATGCTGCTGTTGAAATGTACACCAATCAAAGTGACTTTGAACAAGCGCAGCAAGATGGCAACACGCTCCTTAATACGCTTTACGATAAAGCACAATTGAGTACGGTGTTAATTAAAAAAATCGATTCAATAAGTAGCGATTTAGAGGCTCATCGCGAAAAAAACTTTACAGGCCAAATGCTCAAACATCATACAATGCGCAGCACTCAATACATGTCGCAATGGATAGCTGAAAAAAATAAAAAATTAGATTAAAAATGACTAGACACACACCAATTAGTGTTTAAAATCGCGCCCATCAAACGTGGGCAGTTTTAGCTGTATTGTCTATATTTTTAGCTTAGTTATCGCAATATTTGGTCCAAAAAGATTTGAAAACTGCAACCTTTACAGAAAAACGCAAATTTATCGTTAAATTGGGTAAAATGCTTCACAAGTATGGTACGCCTGCTTACCGCCTAGAAGCCCACCTAATGGAAGTGGCTACATATTTAGGACTTAAATCGTCGTTTGTTATGTCGCCAACTTCGGTAACGTTTGTTATTTGGACTGATGGCCACGAAGACGAGTACACCCATGTTGCGCGTGTAGACCCTGGCGATCACGATTTAGGCTCACTTGCCGACACCGACGACCTTGTAAACCAAATGCTTGACGACAAGCTAACTTTACAAGAAGTTGACGCCCAGCTAGATGCTATCTACGACATGCCAAACCCATACAATAAACTTGTTACGGGCGTTGCCTTTGCAACTTCTGGTGGTGCGTTTGCAATGTTAATGGGTACTAGCTGGACTGATGTTATTTGGTCATCGCTTCTTACTTTAGTCGTTTATGTGTTTGTGCTTTGGTCTGGTCGCTCAAAACGCGTAGCTCACATGCTTGAGCCATTAGTTGCCATAATATCAGCAGTACTTGCATGTGCAGTAAGCGTGTATATAACGCCTGAAATAAATATACGCTTGGTAGTACTTTCGGCCATTATTGTATTTATACCCGGTTTAGCACTTGCGCTTGGTTTAGCAGAGCTTGCAGCGCGGCATTTAGTGTCGGGCACAGCAAGGGTAATGGACTCGTTTATGCTGTTGTTTAAACTGTATTTTGGTGGTTTCATTGGTATAGGTATTGGCTTTGCACTCTTTGGGCAAGCCGACTTTGTACAACCTGAGCCATTACCAAAATGGACCGCATGGCTGGCTATATTTTTACTTTGTAGCAGCTTAATCGTGATTTTTAGAACCAAACTTAAGCATGCGGTTTGGTCTATTGCATCAGGCTTTATAGCGTATGGCACCAGTATTGGCTCGGCTATGTATCTTGATTACACGTTAGGTACGTTTGTGGGTGCTTTATCGGTGGGTATATTTAGTAACTTGTTTAACCGCGTTGCTAATGCGCCAGCTTCTATTGTGGCCATGCAAGGCTTAATTGTATTAGTACCAGGTAGCAAAACTTATATTGGCTTAAACTCACTCATTGAAGGCCAAGACTTTATATACGCAGAACACATAGGCCAACAAACGTTTTTAATATTTATGTCGCTTGTTGCAGGACTAATATTTGCAAACGTCGCCCTACCGCCTAAAAAGAGTTTGTAACTGATACTGAGCGCTCGCTTTACTTTAATTGAGTAAAGCGAGTAAAACATTAAACTAAAAACAACTACCAAGTAGCAATTGAGGCCAATGCTAAATGTTTTAGCTCATTACATTGCACTTGAGTCAAACTCAAAAACCTCATAGTGATTCCAACGTAAAAACAGTTCAGCGCTTTCTAAATAACCTAAACTCTGGATAATAAATCTATCTCAAGCAGCTATTTTCAGCGCTAACTGCGTTGAATTTACTTGCAATAGGCTAGATATTTGCGTATTAACTGGTGCGTAAACTGCTTTGCTGAGCTTGAATAAGCCATAAAACAGCCAGCGACAGTAAAACCGATTTCCATTTCATTATTGCTCCGTTCCCTCTATGAGTAGAGGTATTTCATGCGTGTTTTTATTAATTTAATGATAAACCATATATTATTTTCTATTTCGGTTCAATCACTTACAAACAGCAGCCTTAGCTTATTAATAATAAAAGATGATAGTGAGGATTATTACTTGGCACTTCCCTATTGAGCAAAAATACTCAATAGGGAAGTAACTAACTAGCGTGACCAGTTAGTTTTGGCAAGCTCTACAATCTCGTTTCCTTTGCCGTTTATCAGCGCCTTCATCATGTAAACACTAAAGCCTTTTGCTTGCTCTAATTTGATTTGCGGTGGCATTGAAAGCTCTTGTTTTGCAGTATCGACTTCTAAAACAACAGGTCCTGAGTGGTTCATCATCTCGTTCATTGCCGATGGTAATTTTTCAGGGTCATCCACATGAATCCCTTTTAAGCCGCAGGCCTGTGCAATGTTAGCAAAACTTGGGTTTTCTAAATCGGTATCGCTTGATAAAAACCCACTGGCTTTCATTTCCATAGCCACAAAACTGAGTGAGCGATTATTATAAACAACAATCTTTATTGGTAAATTAAGCTGCTTAAGTGAGATTAAATCCCCCATTAACATCGAAAAGCCACCATCACCACACATTGCAATGACTTGGCGGTCTCTATCAACAGATTGAACCCCCATTGCCTGCGACATCGCATTTGCCATAGAGCCATGATTAAACGAGCCAATCAAGCGACGCTTACCATTCATTGATAAATAACGCGCAGCCCACACTGTTGGCGTACCTACATCACAAGTAAAAACAGCATCGTCAGCTGCTTGCTCGTTGAGTAAACGCGTTAGGTATTGCGGGTGAATTAAGTTTTGCGAGGTTTTGCCACTGGCAAGTTCATCAAGATCTTGTCGAGACTCTTTGTAATTTTTAACACATTTTTGTAAGTGCGAACTGCTCCGTTCACCTTTAATATAATCAAGCAGTGTGGTCACTGAATTTTTAGTATCCCCTAACACGCCACAGTCAATTTGCACGTGTCGCCCGAGTGACGCAGCCTGATTATCAATTTGTAATATGGTGGTATTTTCGGGATAAAAAGCACGATAAGGGAAACTAGTACCAATCATTAATAACGTATCGGCTTCTTGCATTGCATGATAGCCCGATGCAAAACCAATAAATCCGGTCATACCAACATCGTAAGGATTATCGTATTCAATAAATTCTTTACCGCGCATGGCATGCACAATTGGCGCTTGTAATTTTTCGGCTAGCGCAACAATTTCGTCGTGGGCATCCTTACAACCAGCACCACACAATAAGGTTACTTTTTTACTTTTATTAAGATAAGTCGCCATCGCTTCAATATCAGATAAAGCGGGAGTATGTGTTGCTGGCTTTGGCACGTTCCAATTTGGTTTGATAGCTTTAGGCATATCTTTTAATGCAATGTCGCCAGGTAGCACAAGTACACTCACGCCTTTGTTTAATATTGCTTGTCGCATTGCTGTTTCAAGCAGGTACGGCATTTGCTCAGGGCTCGACACCATTTCACAATACACACTGCATTCTTTAAATAATTCTTGCGGATGGGTTTCTTGAAAATAACTACTGCCAATTTCAGATGAAGGAATATGTGCGGCAATTGCTAATACTGGTACATTATTGCGCTGACAATCAAATAAGCCATTAATTAAATGAAGGTTACCTGGCCCGCAAGAACCCGCACACACGGCAAGCTCGCCTGATAAATGGGCTTCGCCACCGGCTGCAAATGCGGCAACTTCTTCATGTCGCGTTCCTAGCCATTCAATTGTTCCCATTTTTCGCAGACTTTCACTAATGCCGTTAAGTGAATCGCCAGTGACTCCCCAAATACGTTTTACGCCAGCTTGTTCGAGAGTTTTAGTGATAAAACTTGCAATATTTTGACTCATAATATAGAACTCCTAAATATTCAGTTATTCTGTAAATTGATTTTTCGCCTCTGATCTATCAAGTAAGTCATCGTTTCGAAATGCGCTCAATTATTGAGAATCGATAAGCTTAAATATTTTGATAATGATAAATATATTACTACTGAGACTTTACTAACAAACGCCTATGCTTGCTGCGACCCCATACTGATACATAAAACATGAATGTCCGCTTTAAAGTGTTTATGAATATGCGGGTGCGAGATTTTTAGTGGCTTAACTATGAATATGTTATTATGCGCTCAATTATTTTACTGAATGCTTTTCTCTTACTTCTATGTCAAATTCTGCTTCTTGCTTTACATTATTTTCTCAAAATATTGATGCTCTCGCGCTTCCTGAAAAGTTTACTTTCCCTTTTTATTACGAGCCGCAACCATTAGCTGTAGCAGCCACTAAACAATTACAGCAACAGCTTGAAACGTTAGCGCATTTAAAAGCAGAAAATGCAGGTAAAATGTTTGGGGTTTTAGTGGTGCAAAATGCTAAGCAACAATTAGGCTTTTTAAGTGCTTATTCGGGACAAATTGAAGGTGATAAAGGCAATATTAGTTTTGTGCCGCCTGTTTCTAGCATGCAACTTCAAGACGATAGCTATTTGGCTCAAAGTAAAATAATTAACGATATTAATGCTCAAATTGAGCAATTAGAAAATAGTGAACAACTGCTTGAAGTTAATAGCAAACTTGATGATGCAACACAGAGCTACCAGCAAGCGCTATTAGCTCAACAGGCAGTAATGCAAGCCGGTCGTCAGCAGCGAAAAATACAACGTACCGAAGGTGAATTAGAACTTAGCGAAAGTGATTTTGAGCAGTTAAAAAATAAGCTTGCAGGGCAAAGCATCGTAGAAAAAAAGCAACTGCTGGCACTTAAATCCTATTGGCAAAATATAATCGAGTCACTGCAGCAAACACACATCAATATTTCTGATGAAATTGCTCATTTAAAAAAGCGCCGTAAAACACTTTCTAAAAGCTTACAAAAAAAGCTATTTGCACAGTACCAATTTTTAAATGCAAATGGTGAAACTACAGATTTAAATGCTATTTTTGCAGCATTACCTGAGCACACTCCTCCTTCGGGTGCTGGCGATTGTGCAGCGCCTAAATTATTACAATACGCCTATAAACATGACTTAAAGCCACTTGCTATGGCAGAGTTTTGGTGGGGAGCAGCACCTAAATCAGCAATTAGGCAGCATAAGAATTACTACCCTTCTTGTTACAGTAAATGCCAACCAATACTTGGGCATATGCTAAAGGGTTTAGATGTTGAAGATAACCCGCTACTTATCAACCCAGCTCAGGGTAAAGATTTAAGTATTGTTTATAAAGATGACGACTTACTTGTGGTAAATAAGCCCGCTGAGTTTTTATCGGTACCTGGCGTTAATATTGATGACTCAGTTTATATGCGAATCAAAACGCAGTTTCCAGAGGCATCAGGGCCACTAATTGTACACAGATTAGATATGTCGACTTCTGGGTTATTGATGATTGCGCTTAATAAACGCGTGCACAAAGCACTGCAAAAGCAGTTTATTGAACGCACTATAGATAAACGTTATGTCGCATTAGTTAATGGTAACGTAGCTGAGGATAGCGGAGTAATTGATTTACCCTTAGTGCTCGACTTTGATGATAAACCGCGCCAAATGGTGTGTTACACACACGGTAAGCCATCACTTACTACCTGGCAGGTTTTAGAGCGTAACAACAATATTACCCGATTACAGTTATACCCTAAAACAGGGCGAACTCATCAATTAAGAGTGCATTGTGCGCACAGCTTAGGTTTAAACATGCCAATTATAGGCGACACACATTACGGGCAAAAAGCCGAACGATTACATTTACATGCAGAATACTTAGCATTTACTCACCCTATTACGCTTAAACGATTAGAGTTTGAAGTAGCCGCTGATTTTTAATAAAACACATAACTACAGCGACTATATTATATAATGTGTTTGTTTTTATTAATTAAATTGATATCGTTTGTGGTCTTATTTTTTCAATGAGAAGTGTAAAAAAAACTGTTCAAACCCAAGTTTATTAAGCACTGTGAATAAGTATTTCAATAATAAAAATAAATCAGCAAAGGATTAACATGGCTAACAATACACAAATAAAGATTTTAGGTAATACTTTATGGGCAAAGTATATTGTTCTCCTTTTATTTTTACTTTTTAGTAAACTTGCCTCTGCTAACGGCGATTCATTAAATGCAACTTCACATGCGCTAGACTTTGACACGACTCAAACTCTCATCAATAACATAAAACTAAATGAATTAGACTATCTTCAAAATGGAGACAAACTCACTCAAGCGTTTAAAATAAGCAAAGATCAAAATTGGGAAAAGCTTCATCTAGAAGCGGCCGCTTTGTATGCGGAGTTACTTTTTAGACAAGAAAAATACACAGCGTTAAATACTCACTTATCCTATTACTTAAAGAACAAAGAGTTACCAAACCAAAAAAGTGTGTATTTATTATTTCTCGAATCACAACTCAAGTCTCTAGCGAGGGATGCAAACCCAGCTCCAGCACACACGCTAGCCACAAAATTAGAAGAGAGCTTGCAACAGCATTCATCTAAAGAAAAAATTATTATTTTACGAGCACTTGCTTACTATTACACCGATACTGATGCATTGAAAAAGACCCTAAATGTTGCACTAGAAGGGCTAGAATTAGCATTAAAAGATGACGACTCAGCATCTCAGGGATACTTTTTTAGAAAAATAGCCGATGCATATAATTATCTAAACGAAAAAGACAAAGCCATATATTATGCAAAAAAAGCGGTTGCAGCATATGAGCAAACACAAGATGGGCTTTTTACTGCAAAAGCATATTGGAGTTTAGGCAATATATTGCTCGAGATAAAAAAACCTAAAGATGCCTTAATATACCTAGACAAAGCATTGCTCTATTTTAAAAAAGCTAATATGCAAAAAGGCTTAACCTTTGCCCAATACTCAATTGCTAGCATTGAGTACTTACAAGCAAACTACGATAAAGCTTTAACTTTAACTAAAGAGAACATTGAGCTTGCTCGTTCTGCAGGTGTACACGACATGCAACTCGCATCGCTCATTTTGTTAGCTGACATATATATAAAACTAGATTTACTTGATCAAGCAAATGAAGCAAACGATGAGGTATTTTTAAACTTAGATAAATTCAGCCGCAGTATTTATAAAGCCGATTTTTTAAGTAAACGCTATGAGCTAAAGCGACGCCTCAACTACACTGACGAGGCTTTTGAAGCAATTGAACAAAAGCTCCTTTATACAAAAAAACACTACGAAGCTACCAGTGAAAGTAATATAAAAACACTACAGGTACAGTTTGAAGTAAAAGAAAAAGAAGAAAAAATACAGCAACTAGAGTACGCAAAAGACATTAGTGAACTACAAGCTAAAGAAGAGTACCAACAAAAAATAATTTGGCGACTTAGCGCTGCTATAGCGTTTATTTTAGTGATTGCTTCATTATTTTTATTTTATCGGCAAGCTCGACAACGTCAAAAATATCACGATATTTCATTAACAGATTATCTAACAAATAGCCCTAATCGCAGAGGAATAATGCGCGCAGCAGAAGCAAAGCTCAGTGAAGGTAAAATGACGATAGCAATTGTTGACTTAGACTACTTTAAAAAAGTTAACGACCAATTTGGTCACGATGTTGGAGATTTAGTTCTTATTTCCTTTGTAAAGGCTGCAAAAGAAACACTAAGTGGTGATCATCAGTTTGGCCGCTACGGCGGCGAAGAATGGTTGTTTGCACTAAATTCGGTTGACGAACTAGCTATTCGAGATATCTTTGACCAGCTCGCCACTAGGTTTACCGAGCATTGTAGTAATATAAAAGACCTTCCTAGTGATACAAAAATCACTTTTAGTGTGGGAGCCTCTGTAAGTAGCCCTTTAAAAAGCACACTAGATGTTCTTATTAAGCATGCAGATAAATTACTTTATAAAGCAAAAGAAAACGGAAGAAACCAAGTCGTTGTTGATTAAATACAGCTAAAAGTACTTGCTCAGTTAATTGACTAAAGTCCATCTAAAACCATCTGTTTAATTTTATGTGCTTTTACAAAATGATCTAATTTATGGGTGTGTATCCACCAAGTAGCAGCTTCCATAAGTAGCTCTGGGTCGTCGTTTTTATTAGCAAAAAATGCATAAAAAGAAAGCCCTACATTTTCGCCTTTAACTGCTATTTTTTTATCGCACACGGTAATTATTTTTGCTCTTAGTTCTTCCCTCATACATACCTTATTTAATTATATTTTTACTATTAAAATACGCCATTTAAAAAGCTAACGATTAGCTGTAAAAGGCTTCTATCAACCAAGCCATGATTCTCAAGCTCTTTATTAGGCGTATTTACTTTTGCAGCTTTGCATTCATTATCTAGTGTCTCATTTTTAAGTGTATCGGTTTCGTATGCAATATCTGCTTGTTCCATACATTTTGCCGAGCCTGCGTAAGGCTTCGCCGCACAAGCGCTTAGTAATAAAAAAAGTGGAATTGCTATCAATAATTGCTTCATAACTAATCCTATTTTTACGCAACTTATTTACTTTAAATTACAGTTGCAAGTTAGCCTATTTACTTTTCTACCACCATTACAAAAAATTCAAAAAAGAACGTACCGATGGCATCAAAAAAAGTGTTATTTTTTTCATCCTTTT
This sequence comes from Pseudoalteromonas sp. SR41-7, assembly GCF_014163935.1. NCBI lineage: Bacteria > Pseudomonadati > Pseudomonadota > Gammaproteobacteria > Alteromonadales > Pseudoalteromonadaceae > Pseudoalteromonas > Pseudoalteromonas sp. SR41-7. The sequence goes on from NZ_JACJEF010000005.1 coordinate 197,681, forward strand.
TAATTTGTGCGCTAATGCATTGATTGTAAACCTGTGAGCTTGTTTGAGCGCCATTTCGATCAACCATTTCAGCCTCTTCAATGCATAAGTTAGGGTCAGAACGCGGGGCTGTACTACATGCACTCAGTAAAGCGCACAGCAATAATGCGGCGACGGGGCTTTTTATGTTCATCCTTAAACTATCCTATTAAGTTAACGTGCTACCTGCTTTTATGTGTGAGAGTAATATATAGGTTGTACCCAAATAACACTGACACTTTATCACTGCAATAAAATAAACAACCAGTAAATATTTGTAAGGTTCTGTAGGGATTTATACTCACTTTTATAATTGAACTGCGCGAAAGCCTGAAATTATTGCATTCATATCACTGTAAAATTTACAGTGATCGCAGCCAAAGAATAAAAGATTAAATTAAATTTATTAAAATACAATAACTTAATATTTGGCATTTAGTTTGCTAGTTAATGATATAAGCAAATAAATTGTAAAAGGACTAGTTATGAATATTTTTGAAGCACTACGTCATGACCATGACAAACAACGAGAATTGGTAGATGCGCTTATTCAAACACACGGCGACACAGAGCAGCGCCACACGCTAATGGATGAGCTAAAAACAGAATTAGAAAATCACGCAAAATTTGAAGAACGTTACTTTTATAACCCACTTATGTTTGATGACTTAACTCATGAAAAAGCGCGCCACAGCGTAGCTGAACATCACGAAATTGATGAATTAATTGAACAACTTGAAGATACCGAAATGAGCTCGTCTGCATGGTTAGTTGCAGCTAAAAAGCTACACCATTTGGTACATCATCATTTAAGTGAAGAAGAACACGAAGTGTTTCAATTAGCGGGTAAAGCACTTACCGAAGGGCAAAAAGAGAGCCTTGCTGAGCAATACAACGACGCTATGCATTAGTTGTAAACACGCAAACCGACTTCCACACACTCCCTGTGTACTTATTGGTTATAAGCCTTATGGCTTATAACCAATTTTTTTGCATGTACTTTATTACTTTACAGTAAATTTCACGTCTTGGTCGCGTAATAAGTAAAGTGCAAAACACGCAGCCCACATTGGCCATGCAGTAAAGAATAATAAGTTATTAAAGCCATCTATGTACTGGTTGTAAGAAGAAAGCGTAGATAAGCCATGCATTACAAAAATGATACCGTACGTTATACGCTTTTTAATACCTGCTAAAAATGCTAAAACAAGCACTAACTGCACCGCACCAATAATGTAAGCCACTATATCTGTAGAGCCACTAATACCGTAAAAATGTTCAAAAATACGTGCGCTATGCCCAGGATTAACAAACTTATCGAATGTCCACATAACCATTACAATAAACACGCCTAAACGCAAAGATAAAAGTGACCACTGCAAACGGTTTTGCACATCAGAATTCATTGAACCTGTCATAAAATTTCCTTAAATGAATATTAATAAACGTAGAAGTAACCTAGACCGTATAAGTTATTTTTTATTTCAAAAATTTTTAATTAAATTCATTAGTTAAGCCATGCAGTACTAAAAGTGAAGCTTATTTAAGTAATTTAAAAATGCTGCATAAAAGTTAACTCTTTTAAAATGTTAGCAGGTTGAAAGTAGTCTATAATTAAAAATTCTATTAAAAGCATATATTTACATTCAGTCTAGTACAATCGCTGTATTAATATTTTATCAACTAATAAAACAATACTACTTAATTACCATCTTTATAATGCATCTGTTTTGTTATGTTCTAAAAAACAAAAAGAATCAAAATTTTACTGAAAGTTATTTTTAATCCTTTCGGTCTTTATCGCCAACAACATTTTAACCGTAGAGAGAAAACGTTTGAAACACGCATATTTAGCACTTTCCCTAGCCACCATATTAAATACACCACTTAATGCTTTTGCAGCCGAAGAATCAAAAACAGCAAAAGAAGGCGCAATTGAGCGTATTGAGGTGGCAGGCCAAGTTATTAGATCTCAAGGTCTTTCGGTTAAAAATGCCAATGTAGACGGCCCTTTTGGCGACAACTTAGCTCTACGAGATATAGCCCGATCAGTAACACCAATTTCAAGCGAGTTAATAGAACAACTCAATATTACGACTTTACAAGACGTACTTGCAGTAAGCCCTAATACCTATTCAGCCAGTGGTTTTGGGGCACCAAGTTTACCTACTATTCGTGGGCAACTAGGTGAGCTTTTCCAAGATGGTACACGCCGCCAAGCAGGTAATAATGGCTTTGGCGTGCCGTTATCGTTCAACTCTATAGAACAAATAGATGTAGTAAAAGGCGCGCCACCGGTATTATTTGGTTCAAGCCAACGCAACGGTGGTTTTGTAAACTTACATTCTAAAAAAGCATCAACTGACGACAGTAAAGGCAAAGCAACGGTATCGGCAGGACGATGGGATCAGTACAGCGTTTTAGTTGATTACAGTGCACCTATAGTAAAAGACAAAGTAGGTTTTAGAGTAAGCGCTGAACACATTGATAACGGCAGTTACTACGACTTTTCGGGCACGAAAAGCGACAGCCTATTTGCAGCACTTAGGGTGTTACCTGATGACAAGAGCAGCTGGGATATTAACTTTGAGTTATACCAAGTTGAATTTACCGATAACGCAGGTATTAACCGCCCTACTCAAGCGCTAATAGATAATGGCCTTTATATTACCGGCCAAGGCGTGCAAGTAAATGGCAGTACAGTTCCAGCGGCAGGTTCTATTGTTTCACCTACTGGGCAAGTAAAAATAGACCGTAGTACAGTACTTACCGACCCTGACAATCAAAACGAAGCCACTACCTATTTACTACACAGTATTTATAAGCGTGAACTTTCAAACAACGCATCAATAAAAAACATTACGTATTTTCAGCACTTACAACGCGAAGAAATTGCACAAAATAGCTTTGTTGAAATTATAGATGGTGCCGATACCGCGCAGAACCGTACCGAACTGACTTACCAATGGAGCAACGAACAGCAAACAATTTTTGCTTTTGATGTGCGTTACAACCGCGTGCTAGGCTACAGCCAATTTACAACAGAAGCCGACCTACCTATTGATTTAACTGGCCCAATTTCAAATCGCCGCATTCCTTTAACTGATTCACAACAAGCGCGTTTAATTGAAATTAGCCCAGGTGTATTTGTATCCCCTGGTGGTCAGTACGATATTAATAACGATGGCAGCGGCGACTTTAACTTATCAGACACTACCGATTCGCGCTCATGGCAAACGGGTTTTGCTATTCAGCAAGATTCAGATTGGACAGATAAGTTTCATACAAGTGTTGGCTACCGCATTGATTTTTATGACGTAGACGCGCACGACCCAATAGCACCAGAGGGTGAAATTGCAGCGAGCGATAGCATTAACGATAAGCTACATTCGGGGCAAGTAAGCTTTAATTACCGATTAAATGGTGATTACACCACTTATGGTGCAGCAAGTTACAACGAAGCCACATCAAATAGCATGGCTGGCGGCACGTCTCTTGGTGGTGACAACACGATTAGCGCGCAAAACTTTTCAACCGAAAATACCTTAGTTGAATTCGGTTTAAAATACGCACCAACCGACAGTGATTGGTACGCCGATGGTGCAGTGTTTAGCCAACGTCGTAGTTTACGTAATCGCGATGGTAGTAATACCGGCATTCGTACTACCGGCTTTGAAAGCCAAGTATTCTATGATGCTTACCCTTATTGGTTAAGTGCCGGCTACAGCTATATTGACGCTCGCTACGATAATTCTGCAAGTAGTCAAGATTCGGCTCAAGTAGCTGATGCATTTGACAACTCACGTCCAGATATTATTGAAGGTACCAGTGTTGGCGCACCTAGCTTTACCGCTTTTGCACCTTCAAACACCCGTGTGCAGGGCATCCCTGAGCAATCTTTCAGCTTTAACGGAAATTATTCAATTAATTCGAAATGGCAAACGGGTTTTTCAGGTCTATATACAAAGAGTTACCCATTAGACTTTTTGGCGACGGTAAAAATTCGTGATCAGTACACACTAAACGTAAATACTAGCTATGCTTTTACGCCTAGTACCAAGTTACGATTAGATGTGAACAACGTAACGAATCAAAAAAACTGGCGCCCAGTATTTGAAGGCGGTTACTTTGGCGCAACATTGGCATTTCCTGAATTGCCAATAAACGCAAAATTAACACTAACCCATAATTTTTAAGAGCGGTTTGAGAGAGAACATGATTAAAAAAATATTTTTATTATTGATTGCAGCGGCCGCCGTCGGCCTGTTCTTTCATTTTGACTTACACCAACTACTTACGCTTGATGGCTTAAAAGGGTCGATGGATCAGTTTAACCAATACAAAGAGCAGTCACCGCTATTAGTTATTGGTGGATTCTTTTTATTGTATGTAGTTGTAACAGCTCTCTCGTTACCGGGCGCAGCTATTTTAACACTTGCAGCAGGTGCATTGTTTGGTTTAGTTGAAGGCTTATTGGTTGCATCTTTTGCATCAACTATTGGCGCAACACTTGCCTTTTTAGTATCGCGTTACTTACTACGCGACACTATTAAACAACGCTTTCCTGAGCGCTTAGCTGCAATTGATGCAGGCGTTGAAAAAGAAGGTGGATTTTACTTATTTACTCTTCGTTTAGTGCCGGTGTTTCCGTTCTTTTTAATAAACCTATTAATGGGTGTTACTTCAATAAAGTCATGGACTTACTACTGGGTAAGCCAAGCAGGTATGCTCGCCGGTACATTTGTATTTGTTAACGCAGGTACACAACTGGCGCAAATAGAGAGCTTATCTGGAATTTTATCATTCAACTTAATCTTATCATTCGCTTTATTGGGTATATTCCCATTCATTGCAAAAGGAATCTTAAACGTGTTTAAAAAACGTCGCGTATACAAAAACTACACTAAGCCTAAAAAATTCGACCGTAACATGATTGTTATTGGCGCAGGCGCAGGTGGTTTGGTAACAAGTTATATAGCCGCTGCTGTTAAAGCAAAAGTAACCCTTATTGAAGCGGGCGAAATGGGCGGCGACTGTTTAAACTATGGTTGTGTTCCAAGTAAAGCAGTTATTAAAAGCGCTAAAATTGCAGAACAAATTCGCCATGGTGAAAACTACGGCCTAGAAAATGCAACACCGCAGTTTTCGTTCAAAAAAGTTATGGCACGTGTACATAAAGTTATTGCAGATGTAGCACCACACGACAGTGTTGAGCGCTACACCGACTTAGGCGTAGATGTTGTAAAAGGCTACGGTAAATTAATAGACCCGTGGACTGTAGAAATTAAACTTAACGACGGTGGCACGCAAACACTCACGGCACGCACCATTGTTATTGCAACTGGCGCACGCCCATTTGTACCGCCACTACCTGGTATTGAAGAAACAGGCTATGTAACAAGCGATACATTGTGGAATAAATTTGCAGAGCTAGATGAGGCACCTAAAAAATTGGTAGTACTTGGTGGTGGTCCAATTGGTAGCGAATTAGCACAAAGCTTTGCACGTTTAGGTTCAAGCGTTACGCAAATTGAAATGGCGGAGCGCATCATGATCAAAGAAGATCTTGAAGTGTCTACTTTTGCTCACGAAGCGTTAACCGAAAGTGGCGTTAATATTTTAACATCGCACCAAGCACTTCGCTGTGAAGCTCGCGATGGCAAAAAATATATCGTTGTTAAACATAACGACAAAGAAATAGATATTGAATACGACGAGCTATTATGTGCCGTTGGTAGAAGTGCGCGCCTTAAAGGTTACGGTCTTGAAGAGCTAGGCATAGAAACAAACCGCACAGTAGTAACTAACGAATACTTGGAAACGCTATACCCTAATATTTTTGCAGCAGGCGATATTGTAGGTCCATACCAGTTTACACATGTGGCAGCTCATCAGGGTTGGTACGCAGCGGTAAATGGCTTATTTGGTCATCTTAAAAAGTTTAAAGTAGATTATCGTGTTATTCCGTGGACTACGTTTATTGACCCAGAAGTAGCACGTGTTGGCTTAAACGAGCAAGACGCAAAAGACAAAGGCATAGATTACGAAATTACTCGCTTTGAATTTGAAGAGCTAGACCGTGCAATTACCGACAGCGCTACAAAAGGCTTTATTAAAGTGATTACACCCAAAGGCAAAGACAAAATATTGGGTGTTACTGTAGTATCTGAACACGCTGGCGACTTAATTGCTGAGTTTGTACTGGCAATGAAACACGGTTTAGGCCTTAACAAAATACTCGGTACTATACACAGCTACCCTACTTGGGCTGAAGGTAACAAATACGCAGCAGGTGAGTGGAAACGCGCTCATGCACCTGAAAAAGTGCTTAACTTGCTTGAAAAATACCACACTTGGCGTCGAGGTTAATTATGTTTAAAACACCTCTAAAAGCATTGCTACTTGGTTCGGCTTTATTTGTAACATCGTTTGCAACGTCATTTTCGGCCCAAGCCCAAAACATGCACGATAGCTGGAATGCATTGTTAAATAAGCATGTTGTCGCTATTAATCATAATCACAGTACTGAGGTTGATTACGCTGCTATAAAACGTGAGCATGCACAGCTAAAAACGTATTTAGATTCGTTAACGGCTGTAACGCAAAGCGAATTTGACGCGTGGAAAAAGCCTAAGCAACTCGCTTTTTTAATCAATGCTTATAATGCGTGGACTGTTGAGCTTATTTTAACTAAGTACCCAGATCTTAAATCAATTAAAGACTTAGGGAGCTTTTTTAGCTCACCATGGAGTAAAGAGTTTGTGCCATTACTTGGCAAAACTCGCAGCCTTGATGATATAGAGCATGGTTTAATACGTGGCAGCGGTAAATACAACGACCCACGTATTCACTTTGCAGTAAATTGCGCGAGTATTGGTTGCCCAGCGCTTCGAGAAGAAGCCTATACAGCCACTGATTTAGAGAGCCAATTGCAAGAGCAAACAGTGCGCTTTTTATCAGATATGACACGTAATATGGCTCAAGAGAATACGCTAAGCGTGTCTTCAATATTTAAGTGGTACGGCGATGACTTTGAAAAAGGCTTTAGAGGTGCAAACACGCTACAGCAGTTTTTCTTGCAGTATCCTGATGCCCTTAAACTGATACCCGCTCAGCAAACAGCACTTAAAAATGATGACATGAAAGTTAAATTTTTAGACTACAACTGGGATTTAAATGTTCGTCATTAAGTTTTGGCAAACACTGACGCGATACAGCTTTTGCTGTGTCGCGTTTTGCGTTTGTGCAATCGTAAATTTAGCTGTTTTTTCGAGCACTGCGTTTGCTAATCCCGTTATTAACTCAAATAGTAAAAGTAATTTAGTAATTAACACACAACAGGGATCTCGCTGGCAACAAGTTCAAACACTTGGTCGCAATCAAGATGTATACTTTTATGCATGGGGCGGCGACGCGCAAATAAATGCCTATATTCAATGGGCAGCTCAGCAAGTTAAAACTAAGTACAACATTAACCTAGTGCATGTAAAATTAAGCGATACCAGCGAAGCAGTAAGCCGTGTACTTGCCGAAAAATCAGCAAACAATAACAACCAAGGCAGCGTAGATTTAATGTGGATCAACGGGGCTAACTTTGCCACCATGAGTGAGCACTCTCTGCTTTTAAAAAAATGGGCTAATAAACTCCCCTACTTTGCATTAACCGATCCGGCTAACAACCCTGCTGTAACCTTTGACTTTGGTTTACCTACCAATGGTATGGAGGCTCCATGGGGGCAAGCGTCACTTACATTTTATTACGACAGCATTGCAATAAATGGAAAGGCAAACAATAAATTGCCGACGACATTAAACGAATTATTAAACTGGAGCGCGCAAAACCCTGGTCGCTTTAGTTACCCAAAGCCGCCTGACTTTTTAGGTATGAGCTTTTTAAAATACGCCTTAGTTTTACTGCATCAGCAAAGCAGCGAAAATATTAAAGCGCAGCTAAACCAACCAGCTACAACTAAAAATACAGCGCAAGTGCTAAACCCACTGTGGGACTTTTTAGATAAATTACACCCAACTCTTTGGCGTGGTGGCACTCATTTTATGCAAAGTGGTGCTCAAATGCGCCGCTTAGTAGACGATACAGAGTTGAGTTTAGCCTTTACTTTTTCAGCACCAGAAGTACCGGCAGCTGTAAAACGCTATGATTTACCAAACAGCATTCGCAGCTATGCAATGAGTGATGGCAGTTTAAGTAATACCCATTTCGTGGCAATCCCTTACAATGCAAGCCACCAGCAAAGTGCGCAATTAGTGGCTAATTTTTTAATGAGCCCTGAGGCGCAAGCTGAAAAACAAAAAGCGCATATATGGGGTGATAAAAGCGTACTTATTCAATCAACGTTAACGTCTGATCAGCAAGCCTTATTTAAAACAGCTAAACCGCATCCAAGTGCACTGCCTTTAAACAGTATTAAACGCACATTGAGCGAACCTCATCCAAGCTGGGTAAACGCCATTATGCAAGGTTGGCAAACCCGTTATGGAGTAAGCCAATGAGCGTCATTTCAAAAAGTGTACCAGTAAATACCAAAGCAACAACGCAGTGCAGCACCGATATGTTTACGCGCATTGTAAAATTTAGCCCGCGATTTTTACTCGCTTTACTTATATTACCCGTACTTGGTGGCTTAATTAGCGTATTGCTGCCAGCCTTTGGTTATGCGCCCGTACTTGAGCAAACAACGTTTAGCTTGCAAGGTTTTAATGCCCTTTGGCAAACACCTGGCCTTACCCAAATGGTTACTCTAAGCGTTGCAACAGGCTTAATAAGTACTTTGCTTGCATTTATCATTACCTTAATGATTTTAGCTGCGTTTTTTAACAGCCCGTGGCTTAACCGAATTCAGCGTTTATTGAGCCCTATATTAGTTATACCTCATGCCGCCGCCGCTATTGCGGTGGGGTTTTTAATTGCCCCTTCAGGTATGATTTCACGCTTAGCGTCGCCTTGGTTAAGCGGCTGGGAACTTGCGCCAAACGGCATGTTTCCGCATGATTCATTCGGTATTAGTATTATTTTAGGCTTAACACTCAAAGAGCTTCCCTTTTTATTATTAATGGCACTGGGCGTACTTGCTCAACCTGAGCTTGGCAAAAAATTACGCCAACAACATAAGGTTGCGCTTAACTTGGGTTATTGCCCAATGACGGCCTTTTTTAAAGTAATACTGCCAAGTCTTTATCCGCTGCTGCGTCTACCCCTTTTAGCCGTGCTTGCCTATGCAAGTGCCAGTGTAGAAATGCCACTCATTTTAGGCCCAAATACACCACCCACGTTGGCCGTTGCAATAATGCATTGGTTTAACGATGTTGATTTAAACCTGCGTATTAAAGCCTCAGCAGGTGCTTTATTACAACTGGCTGTTACAGGCGGGTTGTTAGCCCTTTGGCTTGCCGGAGAAAAAGCCATAAAAGTATTATTTAGCGACTCGCTCACTAATGGGGTGCGTGAATACGGCGGATTTTATTGGCAAAAAATAACGGTCGTACTCACCGCATTAGTAATTAGCTTTATACTATTGTCGCTTATTGGTTTAGTTATGTGGTCGGTTGCAGGTTTTTGGCGCTTTCCAGATGCAATGCCTGAACAATTTACACTACTGCATTTTAAAAGTGCGCTAATGCAAATGGGCAGCCCGCTTTTTAATACGCTAGCAATCGGTTTAGTAACCACGCTATTTGCCATTATTCTTACTTTATTGTGTTTAGAATCAGAGCAGTTGAGTGATAAACCTATTTCTCGTTTTACCAGTTTAATTATTTACTTACCGTTATTAGTGCCCAGTATTGCCTTTTTATTTGGGCTAGTATGGATACAACAATTGGTAAATAACCAAGCCGCATTTTTTAATGTAGTACTTACGCATTTATTATTTGTGCTGCCTTATGTGTTTTTGTCACTTGCGAGCAGCTATAGACGTTTAGACCCTCGTTTCGCTCATGTTGCAGCAAGCTTAGGCGCAGCGCCATGTAAGGTGTTTTTTAAAGTAAAACTACCACAGTTGTTTGCCCCTATTTTAATTGCAGCCGCACTGGGCTTAGCTATTAGTTTTGGACAATACCTCCCCACGCTTTTAGCTGGCGGCGGGCGTATAGCCACAATAACAACCGAAGCCGTTACGCTTGCCAATGGCGCAAGCAGACGCACCAGTGCCGTGTACGCTATTATGCAAATGGTGTTACCGCTTATTGGATTTATACTGGCATGGGGTTTACCTAAATATTTTTTCAAAAGTGCACGTGTTTAAACGTGCACATATGTAAAGCACCCATGTTTAACACTATCAGGGTTAAGGTTTTTTAATGCAGTCATCGTTACAGATTAAAAATTGTCAGCTTTATCGCCAAAATGAACTGTTACTTAGCTTAAACGAGCAAGTTAATGGCGGTGAAATTCTGACTATTATGGGCCCATCAGGCAGTGGTAAATCAAGCTTATTAAATTGGCTTACGGGTACTTTACCAAGTAGCTTTAAGGCCAATGGAGAGGTGTGGCTTAATGGTCAAAATATCGATAACACCCCTCCACACTTGCGCCATATTGGAGTGCTTTATCAAGACGCTTTATTGTTTTCGCATTTAACTGTTGCTGGTAACATTGCCTTTGCAATGCCCAAAGGTAATAAAAAACAACGCCTTGAAAAAATAGAACACGCACTTGAGAAAGTCGGTCTTAAAGACATGGGCAATCGCCACCCCGACAACCTCTCAGGTGGGCAACAAGCCCGTGTTGCATTATTACGTATGCTGCTGAGCGAACCTAAAGCCATTTTACTTGACGAACCCTTTAGCAAACTCGATACCCAACTGCGTGTTGATACACGCGAACTCGTGTTTAGCCAAATACGCGATCATAAGCTACCTGCAATTATGGTTACTCATGATCATAGCGATGCCGACGCTGCAAATGGCAAACTCATTACGTTAAGTGCAGCTCTTTAATATGGCTTTAATACACAGCTTTAAACGCATAAGGCAACAAACATGCTAGACAAATTTATCACCCCTGTAATTAAGCCACTGTTAACACCTGTGGTTATGCTTATGCATAAACGCGGCATAACCGCCGATCAGCTAACCGTGGTTGGCTTTTTAGTTGGCTTATTAGCCGTGCCATTACTGGCGTTTGAAATGTGGTACGGCGCATTAGTTGCCATTGCTTTAAATCGAATTTTAGATGGACTTGATGGCGCATTAGCACGCTATGCAAACCAAAGTTCAAGCGCAGGTGGCTTTTTAGATATCACACTCGACTTTTTATTTTACGCGGCTATTCCGCTTGGCTTTATTTTGGCAAACCCTGAGCAAAACGCGATAGCGGGATCGTTATTACTTGCTACTTTTATTGGTACGGGTTCAAGCTTTTTAGCTTTTGCGATTGCCGCCGAAAAATTTAAACTCGAAAAACCGCAATTTAAATATAAAAGCTTTTACTACTTAAACGGCTTAACCGAAGGCACTGAAACAATAGCGCTATTTATTGCATTTTGTATTTGGCCGCAGCACTTTGCGGTTATGGCGAGCATTTTTGCTATTGCGTGTGGCATAACTATTTTTACCCGTATACATGGCGGTTATCACACACTTAAGCAACAAGAAGCCGATGCTAACAAAGCAGCTGAAAACGTGCCTAGCAGTTCAAATTCTGAGGTAATAGATGACTAATGAAGTATGGTGGCGCTTAGGCTTCTTTTTTAGCATTTTAGTTATAATGATGCTGCTTGAAGCGCAAAAACCAGCGCGCAAATCACCAATAAAAAGCAGTACACGTTGGTTTGCTAACTTTGGGTTAGTGTTTGCTTCATCAGTTGTTGCGCGCTTAGTGGTTCCCATTGGGCTAACCGCCGTAGCACTTTACAATCAAGAGCACGGCATAGGCTTATTTAATCAAATAGCTCTACCAAGCAGTTTAATTATTATATTGAGCATACTTTTACTCGATATATTAATTTATTGGCAACATAGGTTATTTCATAACGTGCCTATTTTATGGCGCTTGCACCGTGTACATCACGCCGATGCACACGTAGATACCAGTACAGGGCTGCGCTTTCACCCTATCGAAATTGTACTGAGCATACTTATAAAACTCATTGCAATAACTGCTCTTGGCGTACCTGCCATTGCGGTACTTATTTTTGAAATAGCACTTAATGGTTTAGCATTATTTAATCATGCAAATATACGCCTACCTAATGCCATTGAAAAATCACTGCGTTTAATTTTAATGACGCAAATATTGCATCGAATTCACCATAGCCAAGTGGTTAGCGAAACTAACTCAAACTATGGTTTTAGTGTAATTTGGTGGGATAAATTATTTGGTAGCTACAAAGATAAAGCAACAAAAGCCGACGCAGATATAAATATTGGTTTAAAAGAATACTCAAGCCAAAACCAAAATGCGTCGCTTTTGGGGTTACTTACAATGCCTTTTAAAAACAAGTAAAAACAAGTAAAAACAAGCATATTTTATCTCATACAATACCAATACCAATACCAATCCACTTAAAATTGCTTTTATGTAGAGTGGTATAAACAAAATACTCCTTAAATACTATAAATATACCTGTAACTAACCTTTTAATTGTTAAGTCCTTTCCTACTTTTTTGACGTAAAAAATATTCCGCTCACGCTCCCATCAAAAAACACAAACAACATAACTAATTGTATAAACTGCAATTTATATACAATCTAAAATTGGTAAACTGGTCTTACCGTAAACTAATTGTAAATAAAATAAACAAATATGTTGACCATTTGCGTACTCCACAATATCATTTGTAAGCGCTTACAAAACACATATCAAAATGTAAGCGCTTACAGAATGAAAAAACAAAGCTCAAAAAACAATTAATCTGACAATAATCTGTTGAAACCGGGGTTCAGTTATGAACATTGAAACAACGCACATTACACGTTTACTTGCCGCTATCTCTTTAATTACGTTAGCTGGCTGTGGTGGCGACTCTGCCACTAAATCAAATTTTGAAAATGTAGATGCCTCTGAGCCAGTTTCAGATTGGCAAATGGTTTGGAGCGACGAGTTCGAAGGCACAACCATTGATACAAACAAATGGAACTATGAATTAAACTGCGATGGCGGTGGTAACAACGAGAAACAGTGTTACACCGACAGCGAGCAAAATGCATTTATTGCAGACGGTGTGTTAAACATTGTTGCCCTACCCGCTGAGGAAGGTGCAGAAAAACCTTATACTTCAGCACGCTTAAATACGCGTTATAACGCCGACTTTACGTATGGCCGTTTTGAAGTGCGCGCCAAGCTTCCATCAGGACAAGGTAGCTGGCCGGCATTTTGGATGCTACCAACTGATGAGGTTTACGGCACTTGGCCTCGTTCTGGTGAAATAGATGTTTTAGAATCAGTAAACCTCAAAACACCAGATGAAGACGGCGGTATAGAGTCTAGTATCCACGGCACCCTTCATTACGGACGCGCATGGCCAGATAACAGCTATACAGGTAAAGAATACAAATTCCCTGAAGATACTAATCCAGCAGATGATTTCCACACGTATGCTGTTGAATGGCAAGAAGGTGAAATTCGCTGGTACGTAGATGGTTACCTTTATGCAACTCAGCGTCAATCTGAGGTTTTATATAATTCAAAAAATGAGCCTGCGGGCTTAAAACATCGTGGTTGGTTTGCAGAATACTTTGAACAAGGTTCTGGCGAACTTACAACGCATTGGGATAGCGCACCATTTGATAAAGACTTTCACTTATTGCTAAACCTGGCAGTAGGCGGTGACTGGCCTGAAAACGTAAATGATTTAGGTGTAGACGCTAGCGCATTTGAAAATGGCCAAACTTTTGCTATTGATTACGTACGTGTTTATCAATGTGCATCGAACACTGATACTGGTAAAGGTTGTGAAACCATTCGTCCTGGTTACAACAGCTTAGACGATGCCTTACTTGAGGGTGATGCCCCAGTTCCTATAGCAGGAGGAGTTACTCCATTAACCATATTTGGTGATTCTTTTAATATTAATTGGCCTGCGTGGGATTGTTGCGGAGGTTCAACTCCTGCAATAGTTGTTGATGAACAGCAAGGTAATACAGTTGAGTTTAGTGTTGGTGAAAACCCAACAGTAAATGGCTTTATTTCAAGAGCGGCAAACATCACTGATGAGGCGGGTGTAGCCTCCCCTTTTGATGCTACGCCCCTGTTAGCACAAGGGTATTTTCAATTTAAAATGAAAGTAACTAGCGCACCTGCTGATGCAAACTCTACATGGGTCGTTAAGCTTGAAAGTGCAGGAGATGCACCAACTGCGGCCGAATTACCTATTACTCAAAGCGTCGAAGGTATTGCTCCTGTTGTAGGACAATGGCAAACATATACATTTAAATTAACCGATCTTGTTGCAGCAAACTTAGATATTAGCGCTATTGATGTAGTGATGATTTTTCCTGCATGGGGCACTGGTAATGGCGCTGTATATAGAGTAGACGATGTAAAAATCACCCAAGATTTTCCAGAGCTTAATGTGTTCACAGATACTCAAAATCTTGATTGGCCAATGTGGGACTGCTGTAGCGGCTCTACGCCAGTGGAAGCAATGGATGATGAAGAGCATGGTATAACAGCGGAATTTACAATAAATGATACGCCTACAGTAATGGGTTTTAACAGCCGTACATCTGTTGGCGGAAGCGGTGAGGCATTTGATGCAAGCGCTATCATAACGGTTGGTCAAATTACGTTTGATATGAAAGTTACGAGTATGCCAAGCACACCCGACGCGCCATGGTTTTTCAAAGTTGAGTCAAACGAAGGTGACTCTGCCGTAGAGCTTGCACTTACTGAAAGTGTTGAAGGCATTGCCCCTGCTTTAAACGAATGGCAAACATATACTTATACACTTTCTGACTTATCGGCTGCCGGTTTAGATGTAAGTGCGATAGATGTATTAATGATTTTTCCTAATTGGGGCCAAGGTGCTGGCGCAGTATATCGTGTTGATAATGTAAAAATTTCAAACCCATAATTTAGATTTCACTGACAAAATTCTAGGTGTTTATACCAATTGCATTAAACAAGAGATCTATTATAGCGCTAAGAAAATAGCACAATAACAAGGCGAAATTTTGACATATAGTTGTTCTATATAAATAATTTTTAACGCAGTTAGTGAGTTATTTAATGCGATAGAATGATCATATTTTTAATAAAATTGGTATTACACAGCACCTTCACTCTTGAACAACATTTTATAAAGCAGAGCTATTATGAACACATTCAATTTTAAAAAGAGCCAACTTGCGGCTTCTGTGTCTCTCATCATTGCTGCGAGCACATTAAACACAGCTATCGCTGCAGAAGCAGACATATCAGCAAAGCCTGATGTAGAAATTATTGAAGTAAAAGGTATTCGTGGTTCACTTATTCGTTCTATGGATATGAAACGCGACTCTTCGGGTATTGTAGATGCTATCTCGTCTGAAGAAATGGGTAAATTCCCAGATACAAACTTAGCAGAATCATTACAGCGTATTACCGGTGTATCGGTAAGCCGCGCTAACGGTGAAGGTAGCCAAATTACAGTACGTGGTTTTGGCCCTGAGTTTAACTTGATTACCTTAAATGGCCGCCAAATGCCGGGCACAGGTTATACACGCTCGTATAACCTTGAAAACGTTGCCTCTGAAGGCGTAAGTGCGCTTGAAGTGTTTAAAACAGCTCGTGCAGACGTGCCAAGCGGTGGCTTAGGTGCAACGGTTAATATTTCTACTGCGCGACCTTTTCAAAAGCCAGGTCAAAATTTTTCGGCAACCGTTAAAGCAAACCACGACTCGTCGAACGAAGCTGGCGATGACGTAACACCAGAGTTTTCTACTGTTTACAGCAATACCTTTGTAGATGACACTTTTGGTTTCGGTTTTTCATTTTCGCACCAAGAGCGTGACTTTCAAAAACAAAGTGCCAATATTCAAGGCTGGCAGGCAAACGTAGACTTACCTGAATTAGATAGCAGCAACGTCGTTGATAACCGCACAGACCCTGCAGGTAACTACTACTTCCCTAAAGACATGAATTACTCTATTGAAGATGTAGAACGTGAACGTACAAACGGACAAGTTACCTTTCAATATGCACCGGTAGATGGCTTTGTAGCAACACTTGATTACACCGCAAGTAAAGCTGTAACAGGTTCTCAAAGTATTGGTTGGGGTATTTGGAACGACTTTGGTAGCAATATTAATGGCTACGAGCTTGATGAAAATGGTACGGCTGTTTATGCTGATATTAGCGGTAACGATGCCTCGTTTACAGCCAACAAAGGCACTACAGAAGTAAAAGCGCGCTCACTTGGTTTAAACCTAGATTGGGAAATTAGCGACACGTGGCACGTAGAGCTTGATTACCACGACTCTAAAAACGAAACCGATAACGGCGCCGACAATGGGCTGGGAAGTGCCGGCCAAGTAATTTTAGGTTCTGATCAGCTAGCTAATAAAATTTATGATTACCGCACAGGCGAAGTACCCAGTGCACAAGTTAATTGGTTAAATGGCACAAGTGAATTAACGCCTGGCGAAATTGATTCAAACTTTAGTCAATTTACTCACTCACCGGGTGAGTCAAACATTGAACAATTACAGCTACATACAACATGGTATAACGAAAGTTATGACATTGGTTTAGTTAAAGTTAAATTTGGCGCATCACGTACAGAACAAAACACCGGTGGTTACACCGCGTGGAGTGGTTTAGTAGGTGGTCCAGGCTTTAACCCATCATATACAGAAATATTCCCAGACGGCATGTTTACCCGTCACGATACATCGGGCCTTTTAGATCAATTTGAAGGGGGCGGCAGTGACTTACAACCTGGTTACTACTATACCTACGATTTTGACGAAGCTGTTGCGCGCCAAATTGCTTACTTAACAGCTGATGTGACAGGCGGCGATGCATACGCCGCAAATGCATATATGGATGGTATTGACAGCGAAAGCTACGTAGAAGAAATCACTAATAGCTTTTATGTTCAATCAAGCTGGGAATTTGACGTAAGTAACTACTACGTAAAAGTAAATGCAGGCCTACGCTATGAGCAAACAGATGTAACCAGTACTGTACGTCAACGCGTTGAAGATCAAGTTAATTGGATCAGCGCTTCTGAGTGGATCATGCAATACGCTGCTGGCGGCGATGATAACTTCTTAGAGCAACAAGGTGATTACGATGTTTTACTGCCTTCAATCGACGTAAGTGTTGATTTAACTGAAGACGTAGTAGCCCGCGTATCTTGGGGTAAAACAATGTCGCGTGCACCACTAGGTAATTTAGCCGGTGGCCGTAGTTTAACAGGCAGCCCAAAACCAGGTTCTCGCACAGGTAGCCAAGGTAATACAAACCTACTACCGTTTGAATCAACAAACCTTGATTTATCACTTGAATATTACTACGCAGAAGGCAGCTACGCATCTGTAGGTTACTTTAAAAAAGACGTTGATAACTTTATTCAAACCACCATTACGCAAACTACTATTGATGGCTTGCACGATATTTTAAACGGCCCTCGTTACTTACAAGCCGTAAGCGATATTGAATCACGTGGTGAGCAAGCAACAACCGACGCTATTTTTGCACAAATGATTGCCAGCGGTTACGGCAATGCAAATGGCGTTATTGAACCTAACAGCGACGATCCGCTAATTACATGGAATATTAGCCAACCACAAAACACCGACAGTAAATCGGTAGATGGTTTTGAAGTAGCTGTTCAGCACTTAATTGGTGAAACCGGTTTTGGTGTTGGTGTTAACGCAACGTTTGTAGATGGCGACGTTGAATTTGATAGCGAAAGCCTTGACCAACAAGCACCGCTTACAGGCTTAAGTGACTCAGCTAACTTCCAAGGCTTTTACGAAAAAGACGGCCTATCAGTTAAAATTACTTATGCATGGCGCGACTCATACCTAATTGGTGTTGGCCAAGCGCAAGGTTCAGCTGATGCGCCTCCGCAATATGCTAAAGCGTATGGCCAGTGGGATATGAGCGTTAACTACGATGTAAACGAAAACGTAACGGTATTTTTTGATGGCATAAACTTAAATAATGCAACCGAAGAAGGTTACGGACGTTACGAAGAGCAGTTCTTATTTGCTAATCAATACGGTCCTCGTTACTCAATTGGTGCTCGTTACACGTTCTAACTAAATTTCCTTTAGTAAAAAATGCAAAAAACCGCTCACTGAGCGGTTTTTTATTCTCTCAAGTTATAATTTTTAATAAATGGTACCAATCTGTTTATATATGGGGTCTATTTAACGTTAAGAAAATTACGCTAGAACTAGACAAAAATTTTTGTACCTAGTTGTTCTAAATAAAAATTTCAGCGACGTTATAGTGCAATTTAATTCACTAAATTGCTCAAAGATTCATGTCGGTTGGTATGATTACATATACATACCGCCCGATACCTCAAGTCGCTGGCCTGTCATCCAACGGTTTTCGTCCGCTAATAAGTTGACAATCATAGGCCCTATATCGTCTGTTACACCAACTCTGCCCATTGCCGTTTGTGATGTAATAAACGCATTTACTTCATCGTTATCACGAACGACACCATTACCAAAGTCGGTTTCAATTGCACCAGGGGCTACAACATTTACCGTAATATTTTTAGGTGCAAGTTCTTGAGCTAAATACCTTGTCATTACTTCTATTGCACCTTTGGTCATTGCATAAGTAATATGACCTGGTAATGAAAAACGCGTTAAACCACTTGATAAATTAATAATACGACCACCGTTTTTTATAAAGGGTAACAATGTTTGGGTAACAAAAAATACTCCCCTTAAGTTAATATTTATCAACGTATCAAAAGTTGATTCACTTGTGTCTGCAAAACTGCTAGTAAGCCCCACCCCTGCATTATTAATTAAGTAATCAAACTCACTTTGTTGCCAATGAGTCCGCAGGACATTTTGTAGTTGCTGTGCAAAATCCTCAAAGCCGAGCATATCACTTACATCTAATTGCAATGCAACCGCTTTAGAGCCTAGATCCTGTACTTGCTTTACAACCTCTTTTGCTTCTTTTTCATGACTACGGTAAGTAAAAATGCAATCGATACTTTGCTTTGCAAGGCAAAGCACCGTGCTTTTACCAAGTCCACGATTACCACCGGTGATCACTGCAATTCGTTTGTTCATTGTTATATCCTGTTGAAAATAAAAGCGGGGAGTTAAATAACCTCCAAGCCAGTATATTTTTTCAAGCAACAAAGATAAACAGGCTGAAAAGAGTTACACTGTTCAAAATAAACGAACAATAAACGGTATTATGAAAGACCTAAACGCAATACGTATTTTTATTAAAGTAGCGCAACTCAGTAGTTTTTCTAAAGCAGCAACAAGCTTAAATCTTCCTAAATCAAGTGTATCGCAAGCAGTAACCATGCTCGAAAGTACATTAAATACGCGTTTATTACACCGTACTACACGCACCGTAAATATGACTTCAGACGGTGAGCTATTTTATCAACGTGCACTGGGAATTATCAGCGACGCTGACGATTTAAAAAATTTATTTGTAAGTGAGGATAAAGGTTTAACAGGCCGAATACGTGTAGATATGCCACAAGCTGTTAGTCGAGATACCATAATTCCAAACTTAAGTTCGTTTTTAAAAATGCACCCAAATCTTGAAATAGAACTTGGCAGCTCCGATAGACGAGTAGATGTCATTAAAGAAGGATTTGATTGCGTAGTAAGAGTGGGCGAACTTACCGACTCATCGTTAATTGCACGACGTTTGGGCAGCTTTAAAGTTTTAAATTGCGTAAGCCGTTATTATGTAAAAAATCATGGTTTACCTAAAACTCTTAACGATTTAAAAAATCATTACATTGTTCGCTACAGTCAAACACTTGGTATCCCTGATCCGGGTTTCGAATATTTAGATAGCAATAATCAATTGCAATCAATAACGATGAAAAGCCAGCTTACTGTTAACTCCTCAGAGGCATATTTAAGCGCAGTACTGAGTGGTTTCGGGCTTATTCAATCACCTATTCACGGTATAAGTAAATACCTTGAATCTGGCGAACTTATACAAGTTTTGCCTCAATACGCGATGCCCGACCTACCAATCAATATTTTGTACCCAAATAGGATCCACCTACCCAAGCGCGTAAGTGCATTTATGCTTTGGCTTGAAGAACAATTGAGCGTCTTTACAAAGTAATAATCTGTGCGTTATTCATTTTGCGCTAAAGCATCGTTACTTAGCCACGATAGTTGGCAGCAAGAAGTAAAGGAAAACCCCATAATAGCATCATCAGAACATTAGCATTTAAGTGGATACGAATACTGTTTAGGTGTTTAAAAACACATACGCCCTACGATAAATCAACTTACTTAACTGTATTGAAAAGCAAGGGTTCACCACTATTAAAATTTGCGGTGGAAAGTGAGTTTTAGTGCTTGCTGTCCACCTCAAGGCATGTCCTTATATGAACCTTAAACTAAGCTTTTTCCCAGTACATTGTCCTTAAACATGCTAACAACTATTTTGACTGTCCTTTTACGTGAAAATAATCGAGGTATTAAAGAGACTACGTAATTAATCTTACCCGATACTGTATACATTCTATTTTTTTCGTAAGCCGCGAGCGCAGATTTAACTACCTTGCTTGCAGGAGCCAAGTTCATATTGGATGTATCAGCATTAGCATTTTCCATAAAACGAGACTCTGTAGTACCGGGGCACAAGGCCATGACGCGAATATTCTTATCTAATAATTCTCCGGTAAGAGCCTCTGAAAAACTTAATACAAAAGCTTTAGATGCACCATAAACAGTCTGGTATGGTAAAGGTTGAAAAGAACCAATAGATGCTACATTAATAATTCCGCCGCTATTTTTATTTACCATTGCAGGCAAACATAAATGAGTAAGTTCAACTAATGCATTAACATTTAACATCAACATTTTATGATAAGTTTCAAAACTCTCACCAGAAAACTCACAAAATTTTCCAAAACCAGCATTATTAATCAAATAATCAACTGACAAGCCTAAATCATTTATTTGTTCAAATAATTTTTTAGGGCCATTTAGTTCACTTAAATCGGCGGGAATAGTTTTAATCCAAATGTTCCTATGTTCACGCTCTAACTCTTGCGCTAAACTTATTAGATCGCTATGCGTTCTGGCTGTTAGGATTAAATTAGCTCCTTTGCTAGCGAGTTGTTTAGCAAACTCTTTCCCGATGCCTGAAGATGCGCCTGTAATTAATATATTTGTGTTTTCTAAATTCAGCTTTTTCACTATAAATCATCCTATGAGTTAATTATCAGTTAACTGTAAGCCTTGCCCTTGAGGGGAAGGTCAAGTGAATTCTTTAACTAAATCTATTTTAAATTGCTTCAAATTCTCATTTTTCAGCAAAATCTCGTCAATCTCTTGTTTTAAAAGTGATATTTTTTTATCTATAAGTAGGTGAATCAAATCAATAGGAAGTTTCTTTTCCTCCGTTTTTTTAGACACTATATCCTTGATTTCACCGAGGCTAAACCCAAGGGTTTTAGCACGACAAATCATACTTATAACCATAACATCATGATTACTATAAATACGGTAGCTACCTTTTCTATTTGGAAGCGTTATCAAACCAATTGACTCATAGTACCGAATAGCTTTTCGAGTTGCTCCAGTCAATTCAGAAACACGACCTATTAACATAGTAATCCTTATGAGTGATGGAATAGATAATCGTCTAATGCTTACATTAAACGGCTAAAGAACGTTGGCTGAAATGTGTGAAGCACGAACAATAGCCAGCTGTTATTAGCCCGTTTGAGAGTAAACTTGGTGAGCAGGCTTCAATGAGTTTTTCCATTGACCTAATCCTCTAAACACGGCCACCCCACTAAAAAGGGTTATAACGCCCACATAAACAGCGGAGCAGGTTGGACGCTTTTTTGCGCCGTGTTTTGCAAAAAACCGGCCTGCTTGCGGAATCAGGTTTGATGCGTTTGGTATATTTTTTTGTAAACGTAAAAACGAAATATTAAGGCTTGAAATAGTGCTGCGAGACCAAACAACAATGAACCTTTATAAAACAAGGACGGTAGAACAAACGCCATTGGTATAGCAGCATAATATAAATAGGAACGATTTGTGTATTTGCTTATTAAAAAATGAAGTGGAAACCCAATTACTAACCAACCTACGATAGAAATAAACAGATAAACACCCACATATAGTAAAAATGTAACAACCAACCCTAAGAGGTCGTTTACTGATGATGGTGCTAAACCAGTAAATAAAGCCGAGACAGCAATGCCTATTCCCACAAATAAGAGGCTTTTGAGTATTGCGTCATCCCACCTTCCAAGACTCAATTTTTTATCCTTAAAATACCCGAATTCATTTTGCAAGTGCACCACTGACCATAACCCACTACAGTAATAATACGACCTTTAAAGCCAAGCCAACTGTTAGCTTCAATTGGCACATTATGATATTCAGCAATAACTTCTACTTCACTTTCATAGGAATAACTTTCTTCTTCCTCATTATATTCTTTAGAATAATCTTCTCTATCAAGGTTTGAGTTTTTGTGAAGGTGGTTTAATGCAGCAAAAACGCCGGATTTACCTGCATTATTTGGTCCGATAAGAAATGTTGTGTCTCTAAATTTAATGCAGCAATTTTTTAGTTTTCTGAAATTATTTATGTGTAACTCATGTAGTCTCATTTAAACATCCATATTTTAAGTCGGCTGAAGCCCTTTAACGAGCCTGTAGATTAACTCGTTTTTTATTTATTTTTATTGATAAATAGACCATAGCTAAGTTCCTATTTTGATTCAATCGATCACTGTATTTTTCATAGAATATAAAAGCTGGTTTGGTATTGTTTTAACTGGCGTTTTGGAAGGATTTACGGGTGTTTGAGTGGCTTTTATTTAGAGTAAAAGGGCTTTCCCTTCTTAATGCATCGTATTTTGCAGTTTTTCTATATTATGAACAAGGCAATACAGTTGCCATTGGGCGTTCACTTTCGCTTGGCTGTGTCATGCCTTTGTTGACGGTAATATTGCACTTTTAACCTAAAGAAAAGCCGGTTCAATACAGCAAAATCGCTTGCCATTCTTTAATAAACAGCTGTCGTCGCCCTATTGGGCAGTCTATTTTTACTTTCATTTTGTCTACATTGCTCAGCTTTTTGCGTAGGGTGGGTGTGTTGCTTATTGTGCTTTGTGATTTATTTATCATTGCGTTCATACGAAAGCTGGTAGCGATCATGAATTTAATGGTGAGAGATGGTGTCATCTGGAACCCTAAATTGGTTTAAAATTAGGTATTGACACCAAACTTACTTTTTAACTTATAACTCATCCCGCGAAAAATCAGTTATACTATCTCCGAACTGACTGATGGCTCTCTCCTTCAAAGGATTTAGTAACAAGCGCAGCTCAATCAAATCATTGCCTACATCAGCAATCTCATCTGAGTCATCTGACGTTTCACATATTTTTGCCATTTCTTGTTCAAGTGCTATGAGACCCTCTAGCACGTATTTTAGCTCTGATCCTGCAAGTTCAAGCTTGAACTGACTCATACAATCTTTCCTTCTTTCTTAAATACTCGAGATGCTTTTAGGGCCATTTCCTCAAGAAGTCCCTTGAACTTGTCAACCGGCATATTCCGAGTGGGCGAAATACAGTAATGGTGTGGCTTATCCTGAACCATCTTCAATCCATGAGGCGGCTGGGTATTCGGTGGAAACCTCCAAACCCAACCAGTCATTGGTGCATTGTTGATACCTTCTATATCGAAAACGCTGATCCCTTTTCCGTTTGCGATAATAACCTTAATTCCATTTACGGTTGTAACATCAACATCACGAGCTCGAACATTCGATAGACGAGGACTTGAAGCATTTCCGAGGCGGAAAAGCTCTTCGGGTAGGATGTAAAATTCTTTTGGGTACTTAATGATCTCCATATCGTTGACAAAAAGTTAGTTACTCTCTCTGAGGCCTTTATCGTTTTATAGACCGTAAAGTTTCATAAATTACGATGTATTTATCTTAGCCATCAAATAATCTTATGTAAACAACTAGCTAACTATGAATCAGCTTTTTATAAAACTCATATTATTAAATCACTTTTTTAACGCAGTTAATGAATTATTTAAAGCCCTGAAGTTTCAACATTTTAATTCAATTAGTATCCTATTTATGTATTACAACAAGCAGTAAGTGGTGCAATGGACCCCTTAAAATGAAAAAGCGCCGCAAATATGCAGCGCTCATTACTGAGTGATTGTTGTATTAAAATTTTTTAAAAGAAGCCAAGCGGGTCTTCGCTGTAGCTCACTAATAAATTTTTAGTTTGTTGGTAGTGATCAAGTGCTAGTTTGTGCGTTTCGCGCCCTATTCCTGATTTTTTATAACCACCAAATGCAGCATGTGCTGGGTACATGTGGTAACAGTTTGTCCACACTCGCCCTGCTTCTATTTTGCGACCCATACGATAAGCACGATTCATGTTTCTGCTCCACACACCTGCACCTAAACCAAACTCAGAGCTGTTGGCAAGCTCGAGTGCTTCGGCTTCATCTTTAAAGGTCGACATAGAAATAACAGGGCCAAAAATCTCTTCTTGGAATACACGCATGTCGTTTGTACCTTTAAGCAGTGTAGGTTGTATGTAATAACCGCCGTTTAAATCGTCATTTAGCTGCTCTACGTTGCCGCCGGTGAGTACTTCAGCGCCTTCTTTTTTGCCTATGTCTATGTAACTAAGTATTTTATCAAACTGTGCTTTTGAAGCTTGAGCGCCCACCATGGTTTCGCTGTCGAGTGGGTTACCGCGTTTAATTTGTTGGGTACGTTCGAGTATGCGCTCAATAAACTGCTCGTATATATCTTCTTGAATAAACAACCTTGATGGGCACGTACACACCTCGCCTTGGTTGAAGTAAGCAAGCACGGCGCCTTCAATAGCTTTGGATAAAAACGCATCGTCTTTTTCCATTACATCATTAAAAAATATATTAGGTGATTTACCACCGAGCTCGACCGTTGAAGGAATAATATTTTCAGCAGCGCATTTCAAAATATGTGAGCCCACAGGCGTTGAACCCGTAAATGCAATTTTAGCGATACGCTTGCTTGTTGCCAGTGCTTCACCCGCTTCTTTACCAAAGCCGTTTACTATATTTAATACGCCTGCAGGGAGTAAATCGCCAATTATCTCCATTAAAACTAAAATAGAAGCTGGTGTTTGCTCAGCCGGTTTTAAAATTACACAGTTACCTGCAGCAAGTGCTGGCGCTAGTTTCCAGGCGGCCATTAAAATAGGGAAATTCCACGGAATAATTTGCCCAACCACACCTAGTGGCTCGTGAAAATGATACGCAACGGTGGTTGCGTCTATTTCACCTATAGTGCCGTCTTGCGATCGTAGGCACCCTGCAAAGTAGCGAAAGTGATCTGCCGCTAGCGGAATATCGGCCGCGAGTGTTTCACGAATTGCTTTACCGTTATCCCATGTTTCGGCAACAGCTAGTAACTCTAGGTTTTGCTCAATTCGGTCGGCTATTTTTAGCAGTATGTTACTTCGGTCGGTCACCGACGTTGTGCCCCATTGCTCTCGCACTGCATGCGCTTTATCGAGAGCCAGCTCTATGTCGTCTTTGTCTGAACGCGGTATTTGGCAAAATACCTTACCGTTTACTGGGCTTATATTATCAAAGTATTGGCCATTTACTGGCTTCACCCACTCTCCGCCAATGTAGTTCCCGTATTGTTGTTTAAAGTTTACGAGTGCGCCATCGCTACCTGGATTTGCATATATCATGTGTGTGCTCTCTTTATTGTTGTTAGCTAAAGGTCGAACATTTATATAAAACAAAATGCTTTATATTTAATCAATGTTGATTGACATTAAACTAACAAGTACCTAAAAACTTGATTAGCTGTCCACAAAAGTTGTCTGTGAGTCCAAACTAATAAAACCTAAAGGATTGATATGCACACATCTCAGTTAAACAAAAAACGCCAACAACTTGATGTATTAATAGAAAATAAAGTCACATTCGCTGCAGATAGCAGTGAGTTGAGTATTTACGACACGTATCAAAGCGCGCAAAAGGTAGCACTGCACTCAAACGAGCTGCTGTTTTGTGCCATGCTAAGCGGCAAAAAGGTAATGCACGTAGAAAGGAGCCAATACCATAAAGTATTTTTACCACACGAGTCGTTTGTATTAGCGCCAGAGCAAGGTGTTTTAATTGATTTTCCACAAGCATCAATGCACGCCCCAACCACCTGTTTAGCCATTGAAATTAGCACAGATAAAATAACGAGCGTGGCGAATGCACTAAACATGCAGCAAAATTTTGCACACGATGGCTTATTTGAATATGTACCTCAGTTAGTGCATACCCAACATAATATTCAAACGCAGCAATTATTAGAGCGCATGGTGCATTTATTTAGTGAGCAAGGCGCACAGCGACATTACTTGATTGATTTGTCGTTGAACGAATTGATCACCCGTTTATTACAACAACAAAGCCGCGAGCTATTGCTAGCTAGCTGCGATAAGCCACGCCTTAAAACAAAAGTGAGCGATGCCCTGCTTTATATTGAAGAACACTTAAGTGAAACGCTCGACATAAATACCTTATGCAAAATAGCATGTATGAGCCGAAGTAAGTTTTATCATCAATTTAAACTCGCATTTGGCACTACCCCAGCCCTTTGGCAGCAACAGTTAAGACTAAAAAAAGCGCGTACTCAATTACTACAAGGCCATGCAATTAGCCAAGTGTGCTTTGATGTTGGATTTAATAGCGCGAGCCACTTTAGTCGCCTATTTAAACAAACCTTTGGCATTGCGCCTAAAGAATGCCGACATTAGCCCTAAAATCTTATTTTTTTACTTTGCTAACGCCCTGAATATGTTAGTTTATTAACATGTGTATTGAGTAAAGAATTGGTATGAGTAAGCAAACCCGCTGGACCCTAAAAAGTATTGCTAAAGAGTTAGGTGTGTCTAACGCGACAGTATCTAATGCGTTTAATCGCCCTGATCAGCTATCGGCTAAACGCCGAGACGATATTCTTGCAGCGTGTAAAACTTTGGGCTATTACGGGCCCAATAAGGCCGCGCAATCGTTGCGTAATGGCACATTTAATATTGTCGCTTTAGTGCTGCCCGATAGTGTGGAATACATGGTGTCGGACCCTGTGGCTAGCAGCTTTATGCGCGGTGTTACCTCGGTGCTTGAAAAAAACGGCATTAATGTTTTATTGTTTTCAGGTAATAGCGGTAACCTTAACAACGTGGTCGACTTGGTAGATGGCTTTATTTGTTATGGCCGCCCTCGTAATAACGCGTTAGTTGAGCAGTTAAAAACAGTGTCTAAACATGTAGTGACAATTGATTTTGATATTGCTCGCAATGCCTCTGTAAATATTAATAACGAGCAAGCAAGTTACGAAATTGCTAAACACGTACTGCATAATCAAAGCGATAAAGTGGCTATATTAGGGCTTAGATTACTTGATGAAAACGTATTATGCCGCGTGTATGAACACCACGAATTTGAAACCGGACAATCTATTTCGCATCAACGTTTACGTGGTTATCAACGCGCTTTAAGCGAGGCAAATATTACGGTAGCTGACGATCGTATTTGGAACATTCCTGAAAGTAGCGAGCGTTTTGCTAATATTGCTGCTAAAGAGGTTTTAAGTGCCTCCCCTCGTCCTAACGTTATTATTTGTATGAGTGATTTAATTGCGCTTGCCACAATGCGAGAAGCAATAAAACAAGGCATAAAAATAGGTGAAGAACTGCGTATTGTGGGCTTTGATGGTATTGATGAAGCAGCCCGGTTTGTGCCTCGCCTCACCACCATTCATCAAAACAGCCAAGAAAAAGGCGTTATAGCCGCCGAATTATTTATTTCTAAAGAAGAAAAAACTCAGGAAGTCAGTTACGAATTAGAGATTGGTGCGAGTAGTTAGCTTACAAACCTTGTAATAGTTTTATGTGTTAAAAAGCCAAGCTACTTAAGCTTGGCTTTTGCTTTACATGGCGTTTGTAAATTACTTTTATAACATTAAGCTAAAAATGAATTTAAGTTAATCGTTGTTTCTTCATCACCATTTACCTGCGTAATAAGTGCATGGCGTAATTTAATATCAACAGTAAGTGAAATAGTTTGCTCATCTAGTTGCCACGATAAACAACACATACTGCCTTCACCTTGGGCGCTAAATTCACCTGCAAATGCAGGGTGTGAATTGCGAATTTTAATTAATTCAATTAAACCTTTTACTACAGGCTTATTTAAGGCTTTGTCGATTATATTTGCATCTAAATATGGGCGGTTAATATCACGGCCTACATTTGTATTTGTCAGTAATTCCATGTCGTTTTCGCAAGCAAATAGGCCGCCGTAATAAACTTGTGGTACACCTGGAGCAAAAAATTGAATTGCACGCGACAGTAAGTAATCAAAGTCTTTAGCGCCTAATGCGTTGTAGTACGTACAGTTAACTTGATATAAGTCGACATTACTCGCCGCAGCGCCCGTAGCTTGGCGGCTTTGGTTGTTGCTGTTGGCGTGCATTGTTTCTACTAGGTTATCAATCTGCTGTGCATTTAATAGCCCTGGTTTGTCGCCCATTGGACCTGCGTCAATAATGCCAATACCGTCATGTGTATCAAGTACAGTTAAGCAATTACGTGGCGAAATTTGTAACCATTTGAGCAGTGCATCTACATCGTTGTTAAATAAGCTGTGTAAAATAAGCGGTGGTAACGCAAAGTCGTAAACCATATTTACGCGTTTTGCCACTTCTACCTGAGTTTGATAATGGCTATGAATTTCTGCAATGGTTTCCATGCCTAAATCGTTTGCTTGCTTAGATAAGTTATCTAGGTAGCCAAACGTTTCATCAAGCATAAAGCAGTTAGTGCCAGCTTGCTTAATAGCGTAACCCGCCGCATCTAAACGAATAATATTTACATTGTTAGCCGAAAATTTAGTGAGTACGTTATTTAAATACGCAACACCGGCTTCTACTTTTACGTTTATATCAATTTGGTTATCGGTAAAAGTGGTCCAGAAGTCATACGTTTTACCATCACCACATTTCATTGGGGTAAAGCAACTACCAGGACGTGGGCGGTAAATTGCTTTTTGCTCAGCTTCGCTCATACCATTTGGAAATACATCATCTTTGGTTAAAAACAAATCCCAAAATTCTGATTGCTTACCTTTAGCTAATACATCTTGAAACTGAAAAGACTGCGCCGATACATGGTTAACAATTAGGTCAGCCATTAAGTCGAGATCTTTACCTAATACTTGTATGTCTTCCCAAGTGCCTATTCTAGAATCAACTTCACTATGGTCAATAGGGTCAAAGCCAGCATCGCTGCCATCAATAGGATTGTAAAATGGCAATAAGTGCACACCACCAAATACGCCTTTTAAAGGGCCGTTTAAAAGTGTGGTTAGCGCGCCTATATTTTGGCCAGTGATTCGATCAGCATATGTGATCAATTGAACTTTATTCTTCATCATTGTGTGATTACCATGTTGAAACTTAATCGATTAAGATATATCTTTAACTAGCGAGTAAGAATTTACAAGTAATTTTTAATAATTTTACATACAAATTTCGTGTCTCACGTAATACTACAGTAAGCAACTGACTGACTTACGAAGTATTAATAGAGAATTTAACGAGGAATAAACACATGACAAAATCACACACTCACGTAAGCAGCGACCCACTGCAACAAATACGCTGGCTTACATACATGATGTTTTTTATGTTTGCCATGACCTCTGACGCAGTCGGCATGATAATCCCCGAACTTATAAAAGATTTCGGTTTGAGCATGACTCAAGCTAGTGCATTTCATTACGCTCCTATGGCACTCATTGCCTTTAGTGGATTATTTTTAGGCTTTTTAGCTGACAGCCTTGGCCGTAAAAAAACCATTATGCTAGGTCTATTAATATTTTCCGCGAGTTGTTTTTTATTTGCATTTAGCACCAGTTTTACTTTCTTTTTAGTATTGCTTTGCTGCATAGGCCTGGCCATTGGTTTATTTAAAACCGGCGCACTGGCATTGCTTGGCGATATTTCACATAGTAACGACGACCATACTAAAACTATGAACAAGGTTGAGGGCTTTTTTGGCATTGGCGCTATTGTAGGCCCTGCCCTAGTTGGTGTTTTATTAGTGCAAAACGTTAGTTGGACATACCTGTATATTACTGCGGGCGTAATGTGTTTAATCCTTGCTTTATTAGCATGGCGCGCAGACTACCCTGACGTAGTTAAAACAACTGAAAAGCCAGCCTCTTTGGCCACGACCATGAAAATGGTAAAAAACCCTTATGCACTTGGCTTTTCTTTAGCTATTGCACTTTATGTAGCGACTGAAGTGGCTATTTATGTATGGATGCCGACGCTATTAAAGGACTACACAGGCTCTTGGCCGCTCCTTGCCACTTATGCACTTACTATATTTTTTATACTACGTGCTGCAGGTCGTTTTATTGCCGTATGGTTACTAAATCGTTATAGCTGGCAAGGTGTTATGGCTTATTTAAGCTTAGGTATTGCACTTTGTTATGTGGGTACACTTATTGGTGGCGTTGACTGGGCTGTAGGGTTACTACCTCTTTCAGGTTTATTTATGTCTATGGTTTATCCAACTTTAAACTCTAAAGGTATATCGTGTTTTCCTGCTGAGCGCCATGGAGCCGTAGCCGGCGTTATATTATTTTTTACCGCATTATCGGCTGCTTTAGCTCCTTTATTTATGGGTATGATCAGCGATTACTTTGGCCATGTGCGCTATGGTTTTTACTTAGCAACAGGGTTTGCCGTGATTTTATTTGTAGCTATGTTGTTCAATTATTTACGCGACCCATCAATGAGTGCTTTACAAGAAAATAACCCAACAGCTTGATAAATTTGTATCTCAATACAATAAAAAATACTTTTAAAATCAACATATAAATAATAAAAGAGCAAATTAAACACAAAATAATTTGCTTATTGTAAAATATTTGTTATTTTTACTTAATCGATTAAGTGAAAATAACAAATCCTACTGGGTTCAACACAACGAGGCGTTCACATGACAACACACAATACACCTTTATATTTAATCAGCGCTTTAGCACTTGCCGTAAGTCAAGGCGTTAACGCACAAGAAACAGACCAAGCAACACCTGAAGCATCACAAAACAAAGGTCTTGAAACAATTGTTGTAACCGGCGTACCACGCCGAACAACAATCATGGCTTCAAGCGTTTCAGTTAGTAGCGTATCACTTGAACAAGTTCAGGTGTCTACTCCTCGCTCAACAGCCGAGGCTTTTAGAATCATTCCTGGTATCCGTGCAGAATCGACAGGTGGCGAAGGTAATGCAAATATTGCTGTTCGTGGCCTGCCAGTTGCTTCAGGCGGTGCAAAATTTTTACAATTACAAGAAGATGGTTTACCTGTACTGCAATACGGTGATATCGCTTTTGGTAATTCAGATATTTTTATGCGATTAGATAACACTGTGCAAACTATCGAATCGATTCGTGGTGGCTCAGCATCTACTGCCGCAAGTAATGCACCTGGTGGCATTATTAACTTTATCTCTAAAAATGGCGAAAACGAATCTGGCAGTGTATCTACAACACTTGGCTTAGATTACGACAGCGTTCGTACAGACTTTGAATACGGCACTTACTTAACCGATAGCGTGCGTTTTCATGTTGGTGGCTTTGTTCGACAAGGCGAAGGCCCGCGCGAAACAGGTTACACGTCTAATAAAGGTGGCCAAATAAAAGCTAACCTTACAAAAGATTTCGACAACGGTTACGTTCGCCTTTACTACAAACACTTAGACGATAAGAGTGTTGGCTACCTTCCAATGCCAATGTACTCAAATGGTGACTCTATTGCTGGCTTTGATGCGCAATCAGACACACCTCACTCAGCGTTATTTACTAAAACAGTACGTTTAAATGGTGAAAACCAAATCAGTAGCGGCGATATTCGCGATGGTATGAATCCAAAGGTTGACTCTGTTGGTTTTGAAGCTGTATTTGATTTAGATAACGATTGGCGTATCGAAAACCGTTTTCGTAAATCATCAATAAGCGGCAACTTTAACTCGCTTATTCCTGCAGAGGTTGGCAGCGCATCATCTATTGCACAGAGCATTGGTGGTGTAGGCGCAACACTCAGTAACGCAAACACGGGCGCTGCATTTAACGACGACCTTGCTATGCGAATTCATACGTTTGACGTAACAATGAACGACTTCGATTCATTAGTTAACGACTTTAAACTAACTAAATCGTTTGATGATGACACCAGCATTACCTTTGGTTATTACGCGTCAACACAAAACATTGCTATGTCGTGGTTATGGAATTCATACCTTATGGAGCTTAAAGGCGACAATGCTGCATTATTAAATGTTACTGCAGCTGACGGTACTGAATTTTCAGAAAATGGTTTATATGCATATGGCACACCTTACTGGGGAAACTGTTGCCAACGTGATTACGACACAGAGTACGACACCCGTGCACCATACGTTGCATTCTCTACTAAATTAGGCGACGTAAGCATTGATGCAAGTGCCCGTTACGACAGTGGCGAAGCTCGCGGTAACTATGCAGGTGCCGTAACATCAACTGTAGATATGAACCGCGACGGAGAAATATCAATCCCTGAGCAAAACGTTGCAGGTATTGATATTGCCAACGCCAGCCCAGTAAACTATGACTGGAACTATTCTTCTTATTCAATTGGTGCTAATTATCAAATTGACCCAAGCCTTGCTACGTTTGCACGTATTAGTAAAGGTGGGCGTGCAAATGCTGACCGTCTTTTATTTGGTAAAGTACGCGCCGACGGCTCTGTTGCAAAAGAAGACGCTGTTGATGAAGTAAACCAGTTTGAGTTTGGTGTTAAAAAGCGCTTTGATTCATTATCAGTGTTTGCTACTGCGTTTTTTGCCGAAACTGAAGAGCAAAATTTTGAAGCAACATCACAAACGTTTTTTGACCGTGAATACGAAGCAAAAGGGATTGAAATAGAATCTACTTACTTTATTGATGCATGGGATTTTCGCGGTAATTTAACTTGGACCGATGCAGAAATAGCAAAAGATGCGCTTAACCCAGATGTTGTAGGTAATACACCACGTCGTCAAGCCGATTTAATTTACTCATTAATGGCACGTTACAACTATGAAAAAGGCGCTGCAGGGGTAAGTTTCATTGGTACTACCGATGCATACGCTCAAGATAATAACGATCTACAATTTGACGGCTACACACAGGTAAATGGCTTTGTAAGCTATGACTTATCTGAAAACCTTAATATTGCGCTTAATGTGAATAACCTCTTCGATACAGTAGGTATTACAGAAGCAGAAGAAGGTTCAGTACCTGAAAATAACATTATTCGTGCCCGTACTATTAACGGCCGCACAACGTCGGTAACTTTAAAATACGCTTTTAACTAAATGTGTGTATTGCGCTGCGGTGAGTAGTCACTGTAGCGCCTTTTAAAGTATGAATAAATAACACCCTTCACGTTTTTTAGCCTAGCCTTGCTAGGCTTTTTAGGATATTCCAAATGACTAAACTCCTGTGCTTAGGCGAGCTATTAATTGATATGCTGCCACAAGATGCTAATAACTCAGCCTATTTACCTATACCAGGTGGCGCGCCTGCCAATGTAGCTGTTGGCTACGCAAAACTCGGCGCAGAGGCTGCATTTTGTGGTGGTAAAGGGGACGATCATTTTGCCAATCAATTAAGTAATGCATTAGCGCAATACAATGTAAATACAGACTATTTATTTACCATTCCAGGCTCACAAACCGCCATGGTTATAGTAAGCCTTGATGAAACCGGCGAGCGTAGTTTTGGCTTTTATCGCCATAACACAGCCGATGTACTATTAACGCAGGCGCATTTAGCGCATATAAATTGGCAAGAAATAAGCACACTACACTTTTGTTCAAACACATTAACCGAATCAGCAATTGCCAACACAACGGTTAAAGCGCTAGAACTTGCAAAAGCGAATAATAAGCTCGTCAGTTTTGATGTGAATTTACGCTACAGCTTGTGGGAAAACACAAACGATATAGCAAGCAATGTAAAAGCCTGTTACACCTATTGTGACATAGTAAAACTCTCGCGTGACGAACTTAATTTTTTAGCTCAGCATAGCGATACAACGAGCGATGATTACATTCAAATGCTATTAAATACCGGAGTAAAACTGGTGTTTTTAACCGATGGACCAGAGCCTGCCACGGTTTACCACAGCGCATTTACACTTAACGAATCGGCACCAAAAATAAACGCCGTAGATACAACAAGCGCAGGTGATGCATTTATAGCGGGGGTTTTATACTACTTAAATAACTTAGGAAGTGATTTACCACTAGCAGATAAACTAAATGATAAAGCGAGCGTAAAAGGCGCCCTGCACTTCGCTCTTAAATGTGGCTCTAAAGCGTGTTTAGCTAAAGGGGCATTTCCGGCATTACCTGTGCTGGCTGATGTACTTTAATAGACCTAATGTTTTTTAAGTTCAAATATATGCAGTAACGCGTAGTTACTGCATAGCATCAAACACCATTTTACTATCCACTATTTGTTCAAAGTGCGTTATTTTTTGATTTTTAAGCTGCCAAATATGCGCGACCCTAGCTTGCATTTTTTTACCCGTTTTAATATAAGTACCAGAGTACGTGCCATACACTACGACAGTATCATCTTGGGATAAGTAGTTTTGTGGCGTAAACGTGTAGTTATACCACTCGCTTGCAAGCTTTTGAAAAACATGTTCAGTAATGTCATTCATACCATGGTATGTACCAGCATAAGCAAAACCGTCAGCCTCTTTCCAAGTAATAGTATCACTTGCATGAGCAACTAAATTTTGCCCATTCTCTTGTGATGTTTTGCCTTCATACGTACTTTTAATTATGTCTATGTTGTTCATTTTTGCACACCCTTGCACTATAAAAAGGAAGCTCAATAAAGCTGTAATATAAACAGCTTTATTATTTAGAAATTTCATCACACTATACTAGCGCAACTGATTGCTGTAAGTAGGTAACCCACTGCTCAGTTTTTCCATAATAATGGGCTATATCGGCTTTTTGCCACTTACCTGTGTTAAATTCAAATGCTGCACTAGGAAAGCCTTGCCCATGAATATCGTGCAATAAGCCTCGGCTTTGTGCTATATGTTGATCTGTTGCACCGCCTTCTAGCGCATTAAAGTGGGTTTCAAATAAGGCCTTGTTTAAACCCAGCTCCAATGCAATATCAGTCAGTACATGCAGCTGCATAATGTTTTTACCCTGAGCATAATAAGCATGTTGAATACTATTAAGCATTTCCCCACCTGATATACCAAGCGCTTGCGCTGCCAATATAGCGGTAATAGCCGGAGCCGAGTTGAGTATAATATCGTTGGTTTTTAAAAGCCCATCAGTATAGTTACTACCAAATACCTGACCGGTTTTCTTCGCTATGACACTGTCGTTTTTAAGTGCAAATTCACGCCATGCAGGAGTCACAGGTTTGACATTATCACCTGTTAGCATACCTCCACTGTGTACTTTTACAATTAAACCATCAATATTTTCAGCAGCGGTGATCAAGGGCACGCTGCCGTAAGTCCAACCACATAAAGGGTCAACAATTATATGTAACGTTACGTTTTTCATTAATATTTCCTATCTAAATAATTGCTTAACGCAAGGGCACTTAGTGCCATTGCATCTCACCCATAACCACTTTTGAGCCCAACTCTAAGATGCTTCTTGCACCTAAATCAGGGTAAGCTTGAGTCATTATCTCTACAAATTCAGTTGAGTTTTTTGCATTTTTTGCAGCGCTATCCGCTTTATTTAAGTATCCTTTCATGAATGACACACCAGAAAGGTCTTGTTTACTGCCCTGTAAAAAATGACCTGGAATAACAGTCTGTGGTTTTAAATTCTCGATGTTATCTAATGTTGACTGCCAAGTTTGACGCTCTGCAGCAGTGCTCGAATCGGCCAACCACACATGCATTTGATCAAATACTACAACCCCACCCAGCACTGTTTTTATAGAAGGGATCCAAAGGTAAGTATGCTTTGAATCATGCTGTAAATTTTTAATAATAATTTCTCTCCCATCTATAGTTAGGCTATTAGATAGCATTACTTCTGGCAAAATAAGTTCTTTAGGTGCATTGCTCTTTAAAATAGGCCCCCAATAATTTAACTTCCCTTGCATTGAGCGTTTAATATTCTCTACTGTTGATTTAGTCGCTAATAACTTTGCTTTTGGAAAAGCAGCTTTAATTACATCTAAACCAAAGTAAAAATCAGGGTCGCTGTGACTAATATAAACAGCTGTTAATGTTTTACCGCTCGCTTTTATTTTTTCAACCAATGCTTGTGCATCATTACGCTGAAATTGGGCATCCACTAATAACACTTCGTTATCACCACT
The DNA here is from genome assembly GCF_014163935.1 of Pseudoalteromonas sp. SR41-7. NCBI lineage: Bacteria > Pseudomonadati > Pseudomonadota > Gammaproteobacteria > Alteromonadales > Pseudoalteromonadaceae > Pseudoalteromonas > Pseudoalteromonas sp. SR41-7. The sequence goes on from NZ_JACJEF010000005.1 coordinate 234,290, forward strand.
TATAATGCTTGATGAAACAGCAAAAATACTTTTGTCTTGTGGGTTATATACATCAACAACTAATTCACTTTGCGCTAATACCGGTTGCATTAATGTGCTTGCTAATAAAGCTGTTGCTGCTAATACGTGTTTAACTTTTTTCATTCTCAGTAGCCTGTTTGTTATTTCGTTAAGATGAGGCTATTGTATGTTGCAATTTAAGAATGAAAAACTAGGCAGAATGCAACTATCTGTTGCATAAATCGAACATATAGGTAAAGTGAATGGATAGAATTATTGCAGCTGATGTATTTATAAAAATTGTAGAGCAGAAAAGTCTAGCCGGTGCTGCCCGTGCTTTAGATATGTCTAGATCTATGGTTACACGGTATTTGAATCAAATGGAAAAGTGGGCAAATACCCAACTACTCCATCGGTCAACAAGAAAAATAACACTCACGTCAGAGGGTGAAAAAGTACTTAATCATAGCCGAGAGCTCATTGCCATCGCCCAAAACATCAGTGCGCCAATAGAAAGTAATAACAGATTAAACGGGCAAATTAGGTTGTCGTGCTCGCCTTTTTTAGCACATGATGTACTACCAGATATGTTGCAACAATTCTTGCACGCTCATCCCGAAGTCAGTATTGATGTACAAATTAGTAATCACGTTACAAATTTGGTAGAAGAGCGAATAGATTTAGCAATTAGAATTACCAATGACTTAGATCCTAATATAATTGCTCGCCCACTTGGGAAATGCCATTCAGTATTATGTGCAAGCCCAGAATATTTAGAAAAAAACTCTAAGCCTATAACTACGGATGATTTGAGTCGCCATAACTGTTTGAACTATTCACGGTTTGAAAAAAGTATGTGGCATTTTTCACACCCTGAAAAACCCGTATCTGTAGCGATTGCTGGTAACTTCAGTGCTAATGATTCGAGCTTACTGTTAAAAGCTGCTCTTAATAATCAAGGAATAACTCTACAACCTAAGTTTGCTGCGCAGAAATATATAAATAATGGAACGTTAATACATTTACTACCACACCTTAAACCACAAACTTTGAGCATATACGGTATTTACCGCTCTAGGAAACATCAGTCACTTGCACTTCGTTCATTTATTGATAGCTTAGTAACGTATTTTGATAAAATTGATACTTAACAATAAGCGAAAACTATTAAACGTTCGCTATAAGTCCTTTATTTAAGAGTTGAAATAGCGCTTTGTAAGCGCTATTTTTTGAAAGAAGGGATTTATTATTCGTCTAGCCAATCTATGGCTGCGGTAGCATTTTCAAAGTATTGAACCTCACCCGATATGAACCAGTTACCTATTTTGGCCATTCGAGCTTGCCACTCTTTATTACCGTAAATAGCTACTTTTTTAAATTCTTTAGAGTGCTTAACACCTAACTTGAGGTCGTCCCACGCTGCGCGTAATTCCCAACCTTCAAGCTCGCTACCATCTATTAAGGCGTTTACAACTGGGTGCTTAACTTCGCCAAGAGCTGAATTTATCATTGGGGTAATTATTTTGTAGTCGTCGTGAGTAAGCGTACCAACGGCTTTAAGTTTTAAAAAAAACTCTCTTCCTGCACGTTCAAGACCAATCGATAAACCATGTGTTGTGTGTACCATTACTGCTCTCCTTAAATAGGCTGAGTGGTAAAAGTACACCTTCTAAAATTAATTAGTCCTGAACTAAATCAATAAATAGTCCTGAACTAAATCAATAAATAGTTCTGAGCTAGATCATTAAATAGTCTCAAATAAACGACTCAATTACGCATTTTGTACGCGAGATATCTGGTTTTCTACATCAGTTAAATGGCCCGTTTTAAGCCATACTTTTGCACCATTACTTCCCGCTTTAACGTTAACAGAGCTATTAATAGGCACTCTTAACCAACTGTTTTTTACAAGGGTATCGGCTTGCTCATCAAATGAGCCTTCAAGTACTAGCAGCTCAGCTCCGCCTTTTGCGCTTATAACCATGCAGGCGTTGGGCTTAAAGTCCAACAAGCTTACGTCTTCAAAATCGTCTTTGTATAAAGGGGTTACGGCTACATTTTTAAAACTAGGGTGCGCCGTACTTTGCATCAAGTTTGTTTGCAAACGGACGTGCGTTCGGTCATCTGGTTGAAACTGCCATAACTTTACAAATATAACGCAGCCATTTTCAGACCCCGGCTTATGCTTTGATTGCGGTGGATTACGGATATAAGAACCTGCCGCAAAGTCACCATGCTCATCTTGAAATACCCCTTCAAGCACAACAAACTCTTCACCGCCTGTATGTACATGCGGCGAAAATTCACTCCCAGGTGCATAACGAACAATGGTCGTTGCGCGAGCAACTTCGTCGCCCACTCTATCGAGCGCTCGCCTATCAACGCCCGCCATTGGCGATGCAACCCACGGAAGTGATTCGCTATGTACCACAACTCGTTTACTAAAATCGGCAGCTATTTTCATATTTGGCTCCTAAGCGTAACTTCACTTAAATTTTAAACTAATAACCTAATTAAGCTGCAACACTTGGGCGTTTTGCTACTTTTTCTTGCCATGCAACTAAATGGGTTAACTCATTCGGGATTGCTATTTGTGCAAATCCAGCAAATACCATCCCAGCATACAATGTAATATCAGCAATACTAAACTGCTCGCCGCCAACAAACGCCGATTGCGCTAGTACATCATTAAAATAGCTAAACCCTTGGCGCGCTTTTTCGCCTTGTTTTTCACCCCAAGCCACATTTTGATATGTTTCAAGCTCAGGACCTAAGCCATCAGTTGCATGATGAAAGTAAGTTGCCACAGCGTCAAGCACCATAGATTCTGCACGCTTTTGCATCATGTTAATTACTGCACGCTCTTTTGCGGTTTCACCCATTAAAGATGGGCCTTCAAATGCGGTATCAATATACTCAGTAATAGCGGTACTTTCTGATATAAACGTGCCGTCATCTAGCTCTAATACGGGTACACCTGCTAATGGATTTTTAGCTAAAAAGGCTTTTGTTCTGTGTTCACCATTTAATAAATCAACAGGTACAAACTCAACATTTGAAGTGGCATTTTTTTCAGCTAAAGCGATACGAACACGAAGTGGATTTGGAAAGTTTTCTACATCATAAATTTTCATAGCAATCTCTATCTTTATTGTTTAAAAGTGAGCCAATGGCAGAAACTACCTATCGATAGGTAATTTATAATGTTAAACTAAATTTAAGTCAACGTTTAAATTTTTCTGATTTATGGGATTTAACTTAATTCATAATAAAATTATGGAGTTGCTTAAAAGTAAAAACACTTGTAAATAACTACCTACTGGTCGATAATTTTGCTGTACCAATTGCATTAAATAAGTGATCTATTATTGCGCTAGGAAAATAGCGCAATAACGAGGCGAAAATCATGACATCTAGTTATTCTGTATGAATAATTTTTAACGCAGTTAGTGTGTTACTTAATGCGATACAATGATCATGTTTTTAATAAAACTGGTGTTACTGCAGATAGGAAATATTAAAAATGAGTAAAAAAGAAGCTTTATTAAAAGCAGCTGAAAACAAGGTGCGCCTTGGCGGATACAGTAATTTTAGTTTTAGAGAGCTAGCCTGCGAAGTCGGCATTAAAAGCGCCAGTGTGCACTATCACTTTGCGACTAAGGCCGATTTAGGTGCTGAGCTTGCTCATCAATATACTAATTCTTTTTTAGCTGCGTTAGGCGAGCCAAGCGAGCTTAAAGCAAGCGGTAAAAATCCTATTGATGTGTACACTCAGCTTTTTAGACGTGCATTAGTAACCGATAAAAAAATGTGTTTATGTGGGTTACTAGGAGCCGAAAGCGATAGCCTTCCAGATAAAGTACGCCTTGAAGTAAAACGCTTTTTTAAACAAAACCTAACATGGCTTAGCGCTGCACACTTAACTAATGGTGAGCCTAACCCCGCTCAAGCAGCTATTCAAACAGTGAGCCTGCTTGAGGGCGCTATGATGATAAGCAAAACGCTCGACGATAATAGTTACTTTGAACTTGCAACTCAGTAATACCTAAATTTAGTACACAAAAAAAGCGAGCTATTGATTATCAATAGCTCGCTTTTTTAATGCTTGAAATAACTTATGTGATTATTAAACCGCTGTTGGTTTAACTTTATGCTTAGAGTGCACAATTGCTAAAACAATTAAGCCAATCACTGTTACTACAGCGCCAATAGGTTTACCTAAATCGCTTGATAAGTTAAGACCAATTGCTGCAGTGCCAATATAAGAAACCGTTACCGCTGTTGCTATAACAGCAGGAACACTGGCAATCCAATGGAATGTACCACGGTCAAACAAGTACTTAGTGGCAAGCCATAATACGCTTGTAGAAAGCAGCATGTTTGAAAATGCAAAGTAGCGCCAAATTAATGAGAAATCGAGCTTCGTCATAAAGTACGCTATAGCAAGTATAGGCACCGCCACTAGTAAGCGATTACGTAAGCTTTGTGGAATATTAAACGCATCAACAACAGTTAAACGTAATGAGCGGAACGCTGTATCACCAGAAGTAATTGGGAATACGGCTACTGCAATAATTGCCATTATACCGCCAAATACGCCTAAGTAACTGTTAGCTACATGGTTAACAACTAAGCCTGGACCACCTTGGTCAAGCAATGCTTTTAAGCCTGCGTAACCATCTGGGAACGCTGCAATACCAGCAAGTGCCCATACACAACCTACAATACCTTCACACATCATAGCGCCGTAATAAACTGGACGTACGTATTTTTCGTTAGTTAAACAGCGCGCAATAATAGGCGCTTGAGTAGAGTGAAAACCACTAATAGCACCACAGGTAATTGTTATAAATAACAATGGCCATGTTGGTAATCCATCTGGGTTTGGCTCTAAAAAGTCATGTGCGTGATCAGCTTCAAAGTAAGCTAAAAAGTCACTTGGTACCGGTAAGTGCGGCGCATTAATAAGTAATGAAATAGCAATTGCCACTGTCATTACAATCATTAGCGCACCAAAAATTGGGTAAAACTTAGTGATAATTTTATCAATTGGTAGCAAGGTAGCTAAAAAGTAATACGCTAAAATAGCAAGTACCCAAAAGGTGTTGTTTGCCAGTATTGTACCTTCAAAAAAATCAAGGTTACTTAGCAAACCGGCAGGGCTCATAATAAATACTACACCTACAAAAAACAGTAGCATGGCAGTAAATACAAGCATAAAGCCTTTAAATACGACGTTGTAATAATGGCCTGCGATTTCTGGTAGGCTTTTACCGTCTTCTTTTATACTCATTACACCTGAGAAGAAGTCGTGTACAGCTCCACCTAAAACATTACCAAGTACAATCCATACTAGTGCAACTGGTCCGTATAAAGCACCTAAAATTGGGCCAAATATTGGACCTACGCCAGCAATGTTTAAAAACTGAATTAAAAATGCTCGTACAGGGTGAATAGCTACGTAATCAACACCTTCGCTAAAGCGTTTTTGTGGTGTGTCAGCAGTTGAATCCAAACCGGCTTGTTTTTCAACAAATGGGCTGTAAAACTTATAGCCCAGTATTAAAATAGTGAGGCAGATAAAAAAGATGATCATAAAGCACGTTTCTCTTTTTGTATTTTAGTTATAGAGCGCATTGTGTGTCGCCCCGCCTTTTCAATCCGTGAATAATCGACGAACGATAACAAAGCTTTAACCCTCAAACAATAAGACGTTTAGCTAATACAATAATCGATATAAGCCACTATTTACGCAACCTGCGCACTTAACACTCACTTATCGCCTATGTCTTATTTTAGGCACAAAAAAAAGCGGTTAAACTTTTACGTATAACCGCTTTCACACACAATGTTTTTTTAAAGTGGGTTCATAAACTCACTAATTTGTTGATGCGTTAAAGTAGGTGTTGCACCAGAACTTTCGGCGACCATTGCTCCAACGGCACATGCAAAGTCAACGGCATATTGCGCGTCGTCGTTGCTACAAAGCTGATAAATTAACGAACCTAAAAACGAATCCCCTGCGCCAACAGTGTCAATTACGCTAATTAAATAACCTGAATTATAAAAATTCTCGCCTTTGATTGTTAATAAAGCACCGTGGCTACCTTTGGTTACACATAAGTAATCGGTATTTGTTTGCTGTGCTATAAACGCTAAATTTTGTTCAAGCGAATGAAACTTACAACCCATCGCTTTTGCAATTTCGTATAGCTCTTCATCGTTTAACTTAATAAAGTCTGCTTTATTCATTAAATCTACAAGTGTTTCTAGCTTGTAATGCGGTGCACGTAGATTTACGTCAAATACTTTAAAGTTTGCTACATCAACTAGTTGATTTAATGTTGCTAAAGACGCTTCGCTTCGCCCAATTAGGCTGCCAAATACAAATACATCGCTACTTTTAACTTTACTAAGTAACTCATCGGTAAGCGCTATATTATCCCACGCAGAGTCTGCCACTATTTCATAACTTGCAGAGCCACCACTGTCGAGCGTTACCTCAACCATGCTAGTTTTTTTGTCACTATTAATAGCAATGTATTCGCAGCTTACGCCTTTGCTAGTAATTTCGCCTAGTAGCTCAGCGCCTAACTCGTCGTTACCAACAGCGCTGATCATGTCGGCTTTAATGCCAAGTGAGTTAATACGCACACACATGTTAAGTGGCGCGCCACCTAAGCGTTTACCTGAATCAAAACAATCCCACAGTACTTCGCCAAAACAGCTAACACTTACGTTTTCGCCTGATTTATGATTAATTAAAATGCTCATAATTAGTTACTCTTTTGATCAAGTACAGCCTGCATAATGGCTTTAATTTTACTATTAGGTGCATACAACGCAGCAATCGACTTTTTATATTCAGCAGTAAACGTTTCGTTATGCTCAAGCTTACCAAACAAGCTCGTTAACTTTAAAAATGCAATTGGGCTAGTTTGAGTCTCTTGCGCGTAAGAATTAAGCTCTTTGTGCATCGCATCTTGAATTTCAAGTTGCTCGCCGTTTTCACTTAAACCTTTATCGCTGTACAAACACCAAGTAGCAATAACAAGCGTTGCCAGTGATACATCTCGACCTTGTACTAGGTTTTCGTTAATTGTGGCAATTAAAAACTTAGGCAGTTTAGCTGAGCTTTCACTACAGATACGCGCTAGGCTGTCTTTAATATTAGGATTAGCAAAACGCTCTATTAACGTATCTTTGTAGCTTTCAAGGTCAATGCCTTCAAGTGCTTCAAGATTTGGGGTTACTTCTTTATCCATAAAAGCACGTAGGTATGTGGCAAATAATTCATCCGATACCGTTTCGTCAATAGTGCCGTAGCCATGGATTGAACCTAATAAACCAAGCACAGAATGCCCTGCATTAAGTAAACGTATTTTCATGGTTTCATAAGGCGTTACATCAGTAACAAACTGTGCACCAACAACATCCCAATTTGGACGAGAGTCACTAAATGTGTCCTCTATTACCCATTGTGTAAACGACTCACAGGTAATTGGCCACTCGTCGCTAACACCATATGCATCAACCACGTAATCAATATCACTCTTTTTAGATACCGGTGTAATACGGTCAACCATCGCATTTGGAAACGATACGTTTTGCTCAATCCACTCGCTTAGGTCTTTGTCTTGTTCTGTAGCAAAGGCTAAAAGCATTTTGCGTGTTACGTTACCGTTGTGCTGAATGTTATCGCACGACTGTACTGTAAACGCGCCTAGGCCTTGTTCTTTACGCAGTTTTAACGCAGCCGTAATGTAGCCAAACGCTGTAATTGGGTCGTTCGGGTTATTAATGTCGTTAATAATATCTGGATTACTGTAATCAAACTCGCCCGTTGCAGGGTTAAAGTTGTAACCGCCTTCGGTAATAGTAAGCGACACAATTTTAGTATCGCTGTGCGCTAGCTTATTAATTACCGCTTGTTTGTCCTCTGGAGCAAACAAAAAGTCGATCATTGAGCCAATTACTTTGTTATCTATTGTACCGTCTGGGTGTCTAACAGTAAGCGTGTAAAGGTAATCTTGCTGCTTTAAAATATCACGCAGACCACGGTTACCCTCTAAAAGACCAACACCGCATATACCCCATTGCTCAGAGCCCGGAGTTTTTAAAAGCTCGTTAACATACACTGCTTGGTGAGCACGATGAAAACCGCCCACACCAATATGTACAATACCGGCTTTAACTGCGCTACGGTCGTAGGTTGGTGTATCAACATGGCTTGGTAATTGAGCCAAGCTCTGTTGGTTTAGCCCTGTAACTAGAGCGTCAGTGTGTTGGTATTGTGTCATGGTGTGACCTTACTAAACAAAGATAAAATATAAATTACGATACTGTATTACGATAAGTAATTACGATGCTGTATTGAGTACTTTATGGCGTTTTAACGACCAGTACGCAGTAACAAAATAAATAACAGTACAAATAAAACAGGCTATTTCGAATTGCGATTTATTAGCGCTGTACATACTCATAGTTTCACTGAAAAACATCACTTGGCTGGCAAATATAAAAATAATAACCAACGAAACAGTAGAAACCGCGTTAAGTACTTTGGTAAATACAGAGCTGTCAATTACTGGCTTTGGAATGTCTTTAGCCTCAGCTGCTTGATATTCTTTAATATCACGTTGCTCTTGTTTTTCTGCTGCAATTTCTTGTGTGTAGTCGTCACCAGCGCCGTATTTTTTAGCTAAAAGCGTGTAAACAGCAATGGTGAAAATCCATGTAGGAATAAATAAGTAGTAAAACGACATTACATCAATTGCGTTTAAGCCAAAGCCAAACACAAGTGCTAACGCCCAAGATGCTATAGCCGGTACGCTGCGGGTAATATTTTTATATTTAGCCCAGTAACGTGTTAGGCCAATTTTAGGAAATAACACATGCTCAGCAAACACAATGCCGCCTACTGGTACAACTAATAAGCCTGCGTAAGTAAGTAGCGGAAGCATTTGAGAAAATACAAACGGGAAACATGCAATAATTACGGTTACAACACCTACAATAGCGGTGGTGCGTTCACGTGATTGATTAACAAATATAGATTGCGCTGCAAGGCCTGCACGGTAAAGGTTTGCGTTAGCTGTAGTCCAACCGGCAATAATTACAATAACAAAGCCAGTCCAACCTAATGCATGGTATGCAACATCGCCCGGATCAAGTGATGAAATAGTTGTTTTAAGTAATACCGCAACACCTGCGCCCATAATACCGGCAGAGATCCACGCTAAGTAATGACCAAAAAACATGCCCACACCAGAAAACAAACCATAGCTTTTGCGTTTAGCAAATCTAAAAATAGCCATGTCGATTAAACCAAAGTGAGTTATTGAGTTAGCAGCCCATGCAAAGCCAATCACTTCTAATAGGCCAATGCCCTTTTCACCATCGGCATTGGTGCCCGTCCATATGGAGGAGTCGCCTATGGTCATAAAGTCGCTAAAGCTAGTTAAAGAGGTAGAACCTAATACGTGATTTGAAAGCTCAGGGAATAACGCAAACGAGCCTGCAATAAATATAACAAATAGCCACGGCGCACACAGCTTTGAAAAGTCAGCAACCGTAGAAAAGCCATACATCGCAACAAATACAACAATGGAGCCAACAGCTAAAACAATGGCTACAAACCAAAAGCTATTTGGATACCAATCAAGTTGCGCAGGTATATCAAACAAAAACCGCACGGCGGTGGAGGATACCGTGATCATCGCGGCCGATATTACACTAAAAATAACCACGTTAGCCCAGTTATAGAGCTTGGTCATTGAGTTACCAGCAATTTTGTTTAAGTAGTTATATAAACTTAAGCGGGTTTCTACTGCAATGGGTGCAGTAATCAGCCACCAAGAACACATTGCTAACAGGTTACCTATTAATAAACCCAGTAGAATGTCGATGGTTGAAGCGCCTAATGCAACAAACGTTGCACCAATAACAAATTCAGTAGCCGCAACATGTTCGCCGGCGTATAGCCCTGCAAAATGCTTCCAGCCGTGAAGCTTATTATTAGCAACAGGAAGTTGCTCTTCGTTTACATCTTTAAATGTTTGTGTGTGTGGACTCGTTGCCATGGTATTTCCTATTGTTAACAGCAAAGCATTTAATACCAATCTGCATAACTATTTGAATAATTTAACGAGTTAAATTACCCCATAACGTCGTTAAAAATTTTATATTTAGAACAACTAGATATAAAAATTTTTGCCTAGTTACAGTGCAATTTTCTTATCGTTAAATAAACCCCATATCCAAGCAGATTTGTATAGTACCTAAATACTTTGCCTTTTATAATTTGGCTTATAAACGCATGATGTTTTGCCATGTTTTGTTTTATTTTTAGTAAAGCAAAACCATCTACATTTATATTTTGCGTTTACTTGCCTGTCAGTGTGTAAGGCGAGCAAATCACGTTAAAAACTTTGTTTATTTAAAAAGCTGCGTGTTTACTGCTTTTTAAGTGCATGGTATGCACTAAAAAAATCTTGCCAATGCGTTAAATGATCAACATTTGGGTAAGCACTGTGTACATGATTAACAGAGCCTTGCATATGTTGCCCACCGCTGTAATGCAGTACTTGCATATTGGCGTCAATTCCTGCATTTACGCCGGCTTTACTGTCTTCAATTACTAAGCAATGCTCTGGCTTTACACCCATTTGCTTAGCTGCATGTAAAAATAAATCAGGCGCCGGTTTACCACGCTTAACTTCGCTGCTGGTAAAAACCGTATCGCTAAAGTACTTACTTAAACTCACTACGCTCAACGCTTTTGCGGTGCGTGCTGGGCTGCTGCTAGTGGCTATACAAATAGGCACAGCTAAATTGTTAAGTACGTCTTCTATACCATCAGTCGTGGTTAGTCCGGTTTCAAATTCGTTTAATAGTGCCTCGCGGTAGTCACCTTCAAAGCTTTCAGGAAGAGTGACATTAAATGCATCCGCTATTTTTTGGCTTACTGTTTTAAAGTTGCAGCCTAAAAAGTGTTGCTGTACATAAGCGCGGTCAATCTCAACGCCTTTTTCAACAAGCATATTAATGAGTACTTGTGCGCTTAAAATTTCGCTATCAATAACAACGCCATCACAATCAAATATCACTAGCTCAATATTAGTATTCATCTTGTCACCTTATTAACACTGTTTGGTTTAGCTAATTTAAGTATAACGAGTTAAGCGCGATTAATATTGTGCAACTTTTTAGTGCAACTCAGTAATGAGCATAAGCTCACTGGTTGAGCATATTCCCTTTATTGTGCGAATATGTCAACACACTGTAAGTATAAAACGCACCAGCTTGGTGAAAATACCGCCAGATAAAACTAAAAACCTTTGTATTTAATAAATTTTATAAAAGCATATTGCGACTAAGGTCGTAGTAAAAAAATTACATTAATGTAAAAAGTGTATCTGCAAATTCATCTCATCTATTTTACAAATAACATCAATCTAATTAATCAGTTTTACCGAAGTTAATAAAATTAATACTATCGTTAACAGATTAACAGCCTGCACCACTGCCGGCACTTTTAAATAGATGAGGTCGACAATGAATACTCAAATAAACAAAACAAAATTAACACTAACTGCACTGGCACTTGCAATGGCATTACCGGCAAGCGCAGCAACAACTCTTACTAAAGATAACGGCGCAGCTGTTGGCGACAACCAAAATTCAATTACTGCTGGCGAACGTGGCAGTGTATTACTAGAAGACGTGCAACTAATTCAAAAACTGCAACGCTTTGCACGTGAGCGTATTCCTGAGCGTGTTGTGCATGCTCGTGGTACCGGCGCACACGGTGTGTTTGTAGCATCAAAAGAGCTAGACGATTTAACAATTGCAGCACCGTTTGCACAAGCTGGTAAAGAAACAGACGTATTTGTTCGTTTTTCATCGGTAATTCACTCAAAAGGCAGCCCAGAAACACTGCGTGACCCACGTGGCTTTGCAACTAAGTTTTACACAGACCAAGGTAACTGGGATTTAGTAGGTAACAACTTACCGGTGTTCTTTATTCGCGATGCGATTAAATTTCCAGACATGGTTCACTCTTTAAAACCATCTCCGGTTGATAACATTCAAGATCCTAACCGCGTATTTGACTTTTTCTCGCACGAACCAGGTTCTACACAAATGCTAACGTGGGTTTACAGCGACTACGGTACACCAGCAAGTCTTCGTAAAATGGACGGTTGGGGTGTACATGCATACAAAATGATTAACAAATCGGGCGATGTTAAATACGTTAAGTTTCATTGGGTAAGCCAACAAGGTATTGATAACCTTGACGCAAAAGAAGTAGCTAAAGTGCAAAGCCAAGACTTCCAACACTTAACACGCGACCTTTACAGCGAAATTGGCAAAGGCAATTTCCCTAAATGGGATCTGTACATTAAAACGCTTGATCCATCGCAGCTTGATGACTTTGATTACAACCCGTTAGATGCAACAAAAATGTGGTTAGACATTAAAGAAACTAAAGTAGGAACAATGACCCTAAACCGTATGCCAACTAACTTCTTCCAATCTACGGAACAAGTAGCAATGGCACCGGCAAACATTATTCCAGGTATTGAGCCATCAGAAGACAGACTATTACAAGGTCGTATGTTTTCTTACGCTGATACACAAATGTACCGCCTAGGTGCTAACCACCAGCAACTGCCAATTAACCGTGCAAAAGTTGAAGTGGTTAACTACAACCAAGACGGCGCAATGAATATTGGTAACACTACAAGCAATGTGAACTACCAGCCAAGCCAAGAAAACGTAGCTGAAAACCCAATTGCACGTAGAAGTAACACAGAGCTAAAAGGCTTTGTACAACAAGCTGCGATTAAAAAGCAGCAAAACTTCGCGCAAGCAGGTGTTATATACCGTGGTTTTAGCAAGCAAGAACGTACAAACCTAATTAATAACCTAGCAGGCGATTTAGGCAAAGTGCAAAACAGCAGTGTTAAACACAAAATGCTTAGCCACTTTTACAAAGCTGATAGTGAGTACGGTACACGCTTAACTAAAGCTGTAAACGGCGACCTTAAAATGGTTAAACAACTAGCCGCTAACTTATAAGCAACTAGTTAAAAGCAATTAGTCCCAACTAAATAGCTATTTAAACCACAATCATGAGGAAGGAATAAACCCTTCCTCTTTTATAAGAGACAATTGTTATGCGTAATTTATTAATTATAGTCGCTCTATTTCTGAGCTTTACCAGTAGCGTTTACGCTCAAAATACATCAGATACACAAACACCCAGTACGCAATCTGAAACCCAACATTCTGCAAAAACTCAATACGATAGTTTATTTGCTTATTACTTTGCCGCAGCACGCACAAACGACACAGCTGTAATAGAGCAATTTGTAGATGCCGGTATTCCTATCGACAGCTACAACAATAAAGGCTACACCGCGTTAATGATTGCTACTTACCATGGTAATAAAAACACGGTTAACACACTTTTACACTTAGGCGCTAATGCCTGTCTAGAAGATAACCGTGGCAACACAGCGCTAATGGCCGCTATTTTTAGAGGTGAATTTAGTATAGCTAAAACACTCGTATCACTTGATTGCGATAACGCGCATCAAAACAAAGCCGGTCAAACAGCCGAGCAATTTGCACAAACATTTGGTCAACAAAAAGTTATAGAGTTACTAGCGCAGGTAAATAATGCAAAATAATCTGCACGCAACAAAAAGCCCTAAAATAATAGGGCTTATTTTTAATAAAATTAGTCTTATGTTGCAGACGCTATTTGAGGTTGTTTAGGCTTTTCTCGCGTTACAAAGTAGCAAATTAGCGAGCCCACTGTTACCAGTACAACCCCCTGCCAAAACGAAGCACTCAGCGTAATAGATAAATACAACGCCGAAATAATAGTAGAAAACACCGGTGTAAAGTACGAAAGTGTTCCCAAAAGCATTAAGTTACCGCCAATAATAGCTTGATTCCACAGTGCATAACCGCTCCCCACTACTACACCAGCTAATAGCAACGTTATGCTTGAGCCCAGTGAAAACGTTAATGGTGCTTCATTACTAAAACCATATTGCGCCCACAAACTCATTGCCGTGACAGTAAAAAATAACGTAATAGCATTTTTACCATTACTCAGCTTTTGCGTAACTACGCAATAAATAGCCCATATAAACGCTGCAGCTAATGCCATTAAATAAGTAGCAGGATTATCAGCAAAGTTAGTAACAAGCGTATCGACCGACATTTTTTGATCGCCCGTAATACACCAAGCAACGCCTAAAAAAGCAATGATCATGCTTGGGTAAACCCAGTAACTTACTTTTTTACGACCAATAATAATAGAGAGCAATATAGTCAGCGTGGGCCATAAATAATTAATAACCGCCATTTCCATTGCCTGATGACGGCTGTTTGCCATACCAATAGAAAGCGCCAAGCAAATTTCGTACGCTACAAATAATAAAGTACCTACTCCCAAGTAACGTTTCGAAAAACCACTAAACTTGGGCACTCCCATAACCAAAATTAAAAATATCGCACTGACAGAATACATAGCCGCCGCACCACCAATGGGGCTAAACAACTCAGAAATATCCCGTAGTAATGCAACTAAGCAACTCCACAGTAATATGGCCGCGACTCCATAAAGCGTGTATTTATTTTTGCTTATAAAATCCATTTGCCAATCCAAAAGTACTACTCGTAAATTTGAAACTAAACTAACAGTAATTATTTAATTAAACAATAAGGGTCTGTTGTTCTTTCAAGGTTGAATTTGCAGCAGTCTGTTTGGTATTTAGGCAAGGCAGAGCCTATATAGTGTGGTTATTCCCCATTAATGGGCGATAACGTAGCATTAATGCCAAACAGGCGCTGCCCAAAGGGTTCTTCCTAGGGGCTACTTACTCTTTGTTGCTCGGTTTTTACTTAGCCCACTAGGTTACAAATCTCGCGCCGTGATTAAATAGCCCCTAGTTTGAACAAATTTTAATCCGCAAAGATCAACAGACCCTAAAGTTAATAGCTTAAACCTCTCGTTTGTTTTTAGCATTCACCCTTTTTAGTAATTGACCTTTTGGTCAGTAAAGCTACAATCAATCAATACGTTAAACACGCAAACTTTATAATGACCACACAAATAAAGCCAAATAAAAAAGAAGTCACACGCGAGAAAAACCAAAAACTAATTTTAGATGCCGCCGAGCAATTGTTTTCGCAATTAGGTTACGACGGAGCAAGTATGAGCATGGTTGCTAAAGAAGCGCAGGTGCCAAAAGCTAATATTTTGTATTACTTTAAAAGTAAGGATGGTCTGTACGAGTCTGTGATTGACCGCATAATAGCTAATTGGAACTTAGGGCTCGATAACGTCACAATTAACGACGATCCAGCTACCGTGCTTTATAACTATATTAAAAGCAAAGTAATACTGGCCGTAAATCAGCCAATGCAATCTCGCTTATTTGCCAGTGAAATACTGCGCGGTGCACCCTATTTACAAAACTACTTTAGAACCAATACCCGCCCTTGGGTTAAACAAAAGGTTGATGTACTTCAAGCATGGATGGACGCTGATAAAATGGATAAGGTTGATCCCTACCATTTGCTCTTTACTATTTGGTCTACCACGCAATATTACGCCGACTTTCAGGCTGAGGTTTTACTCGTAATGAACAAATTAGAGTACGACGAAACCGATGTGGCACAAATTACGCAATCAATTGCCCACATAATTTTAAAAGGTATTGGTCTTAAAATACCTGAGCAAAGTGAGACTTAACCCATGACATCCTTTACTACACCCGATTTATTTGACGATCATCGCGATAACGTGCAAGTAGCAGACAGCGGCCTTTATCACTTTGGTAAAAAAACCACGTTTTATGGCAAAGTAGTTACCGTTACCTGCCCAGAAGACAACTCTTTTGCCGCCGATATATTGCATGAAAATGGTGAAGGTAAAGTATTGGTTATAAACGGGTTTGCGAGCAAACGCTTTGCGTTTATAGGCGATATTATGGCTGAGCGTGCCCTAAATAATGGCTGGGAAGGCGTAATAATAAATGGCTGTTGCCGAGATATAGAAATACTTGCCACGATGAACTTACCTGTAATGGCGCTAGGCTCTACACCGCGTAGTACCTTAAAGCGCGGCTTTGGTGATAAAAACCAAGCTGTTACCATGCTTAGCACCACTATTGAACCTAACAATTGGGTTTACGCTGATATTAACGGTTTAATCATCAGTAAAACGCCCCTTATTTAGCACTTAAAACCATATAAATAAAGACCAACTTGGTGCATCTGCGCACCAAATTGGTTTGTTTTAGCTCATTTTAATCTCACTATTTTTATAGCCCACACTTACAAATCTCATACAACCCACCAAATCCTGACCAGTTGGACAGGATTTTAATTTATGGCATTCCTCTTGCTTAGTCTAAGCACTATAAAATCAAAACTACCGATTAAAAAGCGGAGCTTTAGCAATTGCATTAAATTAGTGATCTATTATAACGCGAAGAAAATGACGCAGTGAGTGCGCTATTTAATCCGATAGAATGATCATGTTTTTAATAAAATTGGTATTCATAATAATAATAACCAGCCCGCTTTTTAATCACTCTTAACTTAATAAGTAAGTACTTGGTCAGTTTTATAATAATGAGCTGCAAATGAGTGATAAAAAAAACAACAAAGGTATATTTTGCAATCACGGTCCTACCCTGTGGCAAACAAACCACTCTGGAGTGCTTGCAAACAATCGCTTAGCTGTAAAAGATGTATTTGCAGTAAAGGGCGAGCTTAACAGCGCAGGCAACCCACACTGGTTTAAAACAGCTAAACCGGCTCAAAATACGGCAAGCTCGGTTAATAAGCTCATGACCGCTGGTTGTAACTTTATAGGCTTTACCCATACTGACGAGCTGGCTTATAGCTTAGAGGGTAATAATATACATTATGGCGCTGCGCAAAATCCTAAATTAAAAGGGCATGCTTGCGGTGGTTCGAGTATGGGGTCTGCTGCTGCAGTTGCTGCTAACTTAGCTGATATTGGCTTAGGCACCGACACCGGCGGCTCAATTAGAATACCCGCCAGCTATTGTGGTTTATATGGCATAAGGCCAAGCCATAACGTGATTGAAAAAGACGGCCTAATACCGTTGGCTCCGCCTTTTGATACCATAGGTTGGCTTACCCAAAGCGCCGAGCTATTAAGCGATGTAGGTAATGTACTGCTACCAAATCAAGCTATTAATAACGTTGATACCTTAGTTATTTGCGAGCCGTTATTTGAACTCGTTGACCCTGTTTTACAAGCCCCACTTAAACAATTGCTTGAAAAAACCAAGCCTAATTTTAAGCACCATAAAGAATTTGAACTACCTAACAGCAGCTTATTAAATGAACTTGCTGATAGTTTTAGAGTACTGCAAGGGCGAGCAATCGCAAAAACGCATAAAGACCGGCTTCAATTGCCGGGGCAACTTCCCCAGTTTGCTCCAGCAATTGCGGCACGTTTTAATATGGCGCTTGCCCTAACTGTTCAAGAAGAACAAGAAGCACTAAAAGTACAAACCCAATGGCAAACACTAATAGCTAAAAACCTAAATACAAACAGCTGTTTATTTTTGCCAACCACCCCCACAACCGCACCTAAATTAGGCGCCGACACAAGCGCCTTACGCATGCAAATTATTACGCTTTCGGCAATTGCAGGGCTTAGTGGCTCAGCGCAAGTGCATTTACCGCTGGCTGATTTAGCAAATGATCATCCGTATGGTTTTTCATTAATGATGAGCCACGGTAACGATAAAAGCCTACTTGCTTGCGTTAAGCACCTAGCTGCACACTTTAAACAGGACACACCGGCATGACCACACACAACATTGCATTTACCGCGTCTCATTTTTCGGCAACAGAGGCGGGTATAAATATACTAAAACAAGGCGGTACAGCTACCGAGGCTATGGTAGCGGCTGCCGCTGCTATTAGCGTTGTATATCCACATATGAACTCAATTGGTGGCGACAGCTTTTGGCTTATCGATAACCCAAGCCAAAAAACGCCTACCGCTATTGACGCCTGCGGCCGCGCAGCAACTAATACAACGCCCTATAACTCGCTCACGCAAATACCAGAGCGCGGCGGATTAAGCGCACTAACTCAAGCGGGTACAATACGCGGCTGGCAAAAAGCGCTTGAACTAGATGAGCACGCAGCACTACCACTGTCAAAAATTTTAGCGCCCGCCATTGCACTTGCTCGCGAGGGCTTTACCGTTACAAAAAGCTTGCAAGCAGGCTGCGAAAAACTAGCTGCTGCAAATAATACCAATGACGCGTTTAAAAACCTCTACATACCCAATGGCAAGCCCTTACAAGAAGGCCAGCATTTTAAAAACCCTAAACTTGCAGCAACGTTTGAATACCTAGCAAAGCATGGTTTAAACGCATTTTATGAAGGCGCACTTGCCAACTCATTTGCCGCCGACTTAGCAAAAGCAGGCAGCTCAATTACCGCAGGTGACATTGCAAATACTAAAGCCGAGGTAGTTACTGCGCTAAATGCAAACCTCAGTGGTATTAATTGCTACAACTTACCCGCGCCAACACAAGGCGTGCATTCACTACAAATAATTGGTGCCGTAAATAAGTTAAAGCATTTAGCTAAAACCGATGCCGACTGGACACATTTAATTGTTGAAGCAACTAAACAAAGCTTTACCCATCGCCCTACCCTTTGGGCTGACCCTGAAGCATTAGGAGACGATTATAAAAACGCACTAACCGATAATCGCTTAAGCGAACTTGCTAATAATATTGATATGAGTAAAGCCAAAAAATGGCCATTTAACGCAGAGCCTGGCGATACTGTATGGATGGCAGCCAGAGATAAAAACGGGCAATTAGTCAGCTTTATCCAAAGTATTTACTGGGAATTTGGCAGCGGAATATTAATGAGTGAAGGCGGCTTTGTGTGGAATAACCGTGGTTTAAGCTTTAGTTTAAACAATGAAGATATTGATGCGAGTAATAATACCAACGCCCTTGCGCCAAATAAAAAGCCCGCTCATACACTTAACCCAGCACTGGCAAAGTTTAGCGATGGTCGTCGACTTGCTTACGGAACAATGGGCGGTGAAGGGCAGCCACAAACTCAAGCCGCTGTTTTTGCAGGCTACGCGTGGCGAAATAAATCAATAAAACAAGCAATTAGCGACCCTCGTTGGTTACTTGGACGCACATGGGGCGATACGAGTACAAATTTAAAAATTGAAAAAGAGTTAGTTTTTCATATAGAACATGAATTAAATCAACGTGACCACGATTGGGTAAGCGTTGATAATAATAACGAAATGATGGGGCACGCTGGGGCTATTTTAGATACACCTACAAGCCTTGAAGCTGCAACAGATCCTCGTTCAGATGGACGTGCAACAGTAACTACAGCAGGAACACAATGTCAGAAATAATAAATCAATGGCCAATTATAGTAGCCTTAATAGCAACCGGTATTTTTGCCGGTATTTTAGCAGGACTTTTTGGTGTAGGCGGCGGTATTGTTATCGTCCCTGTGCTGTATTTTTTACTGCAAGGTTTTGGCGTAAGCCCAGAGTCGGCAATGATGATAGCCACCGCTACATCACTTGCAACCATAGTACCTACTTCGCTTTCATCTATTCGCTCGCATCATAGCAAAGGGAATATTGACCTTGCGCTAATAAAATACTGGGCACCATTTATTTTAGTTATGGCCGTTGTAGGCAGCTACTTAGCGCACTCAATACGCGGTAATGCACTGGTACTTATGTTTGCCTGTATTGCTATTTTAGTCAGTTTAAACATGCTATTTAGAGCCGGCGCACCCGCGCTTGTAAAACAACTGCCAGGAAAATTTGGTCAAGGCGTTATGGCAAGTATTGTAGGTGGTTTGTCGGTAATGATTGGCATAGGTGGCGGCACTATTGGCGTACCTATGCTAAACGCATTTAATGTACGCGCCCATGTTGCAGTAGGTACTGCGGCCGTTTTTGGTTTATTGATTGCACTACCTGGCGTTATTACCTTATTAAGTATTGGCACAACGCCAACCGATGCTCCCCTAGGTACGTGGGGGTTGGTTAACCTCCCTGCCTTTTTTCTTATTATTCCGCTAACTATTTTATTTGCGCCTATTGGCGTAAAAATTGGTAGCAAGCTGGATCAAAAACAACTAAAACGCGCCTTTGCCGTTGTCTTAATGATAACCGGCATACGCATGCTTATTCAGACTCTGGGAGCCTAAAATATGTTTAATAACACGCAAGTTCAAACCTTAAACCCACCACAGCGTTTATTAATGGGACCAGGCCCAATTAATGCCGACCCTCGTGTTTTACGTGCTATGTCGGCGCAGCTTATAGGCCAATACGACCCAGTAATGACCGGTTTTATGAACGAAACCATGGCACGTTACCGCGAAATTTTTAAAACCAAAAACGAATGGACCATGCTAATAGATGGCACATCGCGCGCAGGGATTGAAGCCGTATTATGCTCAATTTTACGCCCAGGCGATAAAGTCCTTGTGCCAATTATGGGGCGCTTTGGCCACCTACTTGCTGAAATAGCAGAACGCGTTGGCGCAAAGGTGCACACAATAGAAGTACCGTGGGGCGAAGTGTTTACGCCAGAACAAATCGAAAAAGCCATTGTTGATGTAAAACCCCATGTACTTGCTATGGTACAAGGCGATACATCCACCACCATGAACCAACCTCTTGAGCATATTGGCGATATTTGCCAAAAGCACGATGTACTATTTTATTGTGATGCTACCGCATCTATTGTGGGCAACGAACTTCCTGCCGATGAATGGAAACTCGATGCACTTTCTGTTGGTCTGCAAAAGTGTTTAGGCGGTCCTTCTGGGTCTGCGCCATTAACACTAAGCGACAAATGCGCCGAGTGGATCCAAAAACGTAAAAAGGTAGAAGCAGGTATTCGCACGGCCGACCATACCGATGGCACCGAGCCATTTGTACGCTCAAACTACTTTGATTTAGGCATGATCATGAATTACTGGGGAGAGGAGCGCCTCAACCATCATACCGAAGCCACCAGCATGCTGTATTGCGCCTCAGAATGTGCTCGCATTGTTATTGAAGAAGGCGTGGATAACTGCGTAGCGCGCCACAAATTACATGGCGATGCCATGCTAACAGGCATTCAAGCGCTCGGCTTAAATGTATTTGGTGATTTAACACATAAAATGAACAACGTACTGGGTGTGTATATACCCGAGGGCATTAATGCCGATCACGTACGCGGACAAATGCTAACCGATTTCGGAATAGAAATTGGCACCTCGTTTGGCCCGCTGCATGGCAAAATTTGGCGTATTGGCACTATGGGCTACAACGCCCGCAAAGATGCTGTATTACAAACACTCGCAAGCTTAGACGCTTGCTTACATGCCAACGGTTACAAAGGCCCTAAAGGCGAAGCCTCTATTGCCGCCCTTGCTCACTATAAATAAAAAAAGGATTTAGCATGACGATTGTAAGCCCACAACACAGCCCTTTATTAGATAAAGAACTTGCTGATGAATACGCAACACGCGCTTTATCTCGCTGTAAAACCCTCAGCGCACTATCGCAAATGCAAGGCGGTATTCACCGCGTGTACTTATCAAAAGAGCACAAAGACTGTAACGCTGTTACTGCATCGTGGATGGTTGAGGCAGGCATGCAATCGTGGCAAGACGAAGTGGGCAACCTTTGGGGGCGACTAAAATCATCAAACCCACATGCTAAACGTTTAATTATAGGATCGCACCTCGACACAGTACCAAACGCAGGTGCGTTTGATGGTATTTTAGGTGTACTGCTGGGGATAGAAATTGCAGCGCTTGCACATAAGTTAAAGCTCGACCTGCCCTTTCATTTAGATGTAGTGGGCTTTTGCGATGAAGAAGGCACCCGCTTTGCCACAACTTTAATTGGCTCAAAAGCCCTCGCTAACGAATTTGATCCACAGTGGCTAAACATTGAAGACACAAACGGCATAACTATGCGCCAAGCCATGCTCGACTTTGGCCTAAACCCTAACGACTACGCAAAGGCCGCACTAAACAAAAACGAATTACTAGGTTACTGGGAAACTCATATTGAACAAGGTCCGGTGCTCGAATCGGTTAATCAGGCGTTAGGGGTTGTAACGGCTATTGCAGGGGCAAAACGCGCCATGCTTACCCTAACAGGCCAAAGCGGTCATGCGGGTACAACCCCTATGAATTTACGTCAGGATTCACTAGCAGGCTGCGCTGAATTAGTAACCGAAATTGAAAAACTAGCAAAAAGTGCGAGTAATGGCGAAGTAGCCACCGTAGGGCAAATACAGTCTCGCCCTGGGGCTACAAACGTGATTGCAGGCAAAACAACCATAAGCCTAGACGCACGTGCACAAAGCGACACCGATCTCGCTAATTTACTAAGCGCCATACAAAGCAGTGCACAATCTATAGCAAGCAAACGCAGTTTAACGCTTGATTGGCAATGGACGCATGCCGCCGATGCCGTAGCGTGCGACACCACTATTCAGCATTTGTTTTCAAGCGCATGTAAACTCAATAACCAAGCATCGCCTTCACTTGCCTCAGGCGCTGGGCACGATGCAATGGCAATCGCTCCAATTTGCCCCGTTGGCATGTTGTTTATACGCAGCCCTGGCGGTATAAGCCATCACCCAGCAGAAGCGGTTATCGACAGCGATGTAACAAAGGCACTCAGTGTAATGTACAGCGCGCTTTTACTTTATGTGAAAGAGTGTGAGTGATTTAAGGTAATCGAGTAAACCAAGTATATTAACTTGGTATGCTTAGGGGCTTAAACCTCCTCAAAGTCATTTGGAGGTTATTACTGAAGGCAGGTAAATGCAGGAATATATGTTATTTAAAGTAGCTTTATCGGGCTGCCCTTTGCTCTTTTAGGCTAAGGCGTTTATGTGAGCTATATACATGTTGAATGTTTGTACCATTAACCAAATATGCATCCATTTCGACGGTAATTAAACCCGATAATGGCTTGATTTCTAGAACACCCAACTCACCTAAATTTGCAGATAGTAAAGTATTATTCCTAATAGCTAACAAAGTTTTGTCAGTATCTCGTAAGTCACCATTCACATATAATTTAGCACCACTAAACCAAGTGTTAATTATTTTAACTTTGATTGACTTAACAGTAAATTCAAAGGATTTTCTCATCAGATCTCCATACCCAGAAATGTAATTATTATACTTTATGTTTTTATGTGCTTGGCGAACAAGCACTTTCTTTTAATACCCGTTTAGTCGATGCTGGGTAATTTTTTAGTGCAGCCAAAGGGCGAATTGGCCGCTGAACCAAATTACCTGAGCAGTTTGGGCACACGTTATTTAATACCGTTTGAGCACAGCCAGAACAAAATGTGCATTCAAATGAACAAATAAAAGCCTCTGTGGACTTTGCAGGTAGATTCTTATCACAACATTCACAATTAGGTCTTAAATCTAGCATTTAGCGCTCCCTTTTATCCACCCAATGCTGAGTAAATATCTATTACCTTTTATAACTTTTGATACCTGATGCTCACTTACATCAGGGCGGAATAGCTTAACCCGCTTTGTTTCAAATATCGGATTACTGCAAATAAACTCACCACCCAAATCTGCTTCTTTAAGCACTATATTCAATCGATAGTGTTTACCAGATTCAACTTTGTCTGTGTGTGGTGCTATTTCACTTCCTTGTGGGAATTTAAGCAAATATGTATCAAATTTAATTGGCCACGTAGCACCACAAATCAACATTTTATCGTAGCCTGATTTTTGTCGGCCTCGCTCCCAACAAAATAATTTACTCAAAAAAAACATACAATCCCTCGAAACAGCTAACAAGCTACAGGTTAACTCGTTTTTTTATTTTTATTGATAAACAAACCATAGCCGAGTTCATATTTTGATTCAATCGATTACTGTATTTTAGGTGGGATATAAAAGGGAGTTTTAATGGTGTTTTGATTGGCGCTTTAAAAGACATTATGGTGGCTATAATTGATTAGTAAACCAAAATATAGCCACCCGTTTTACTTTAATGCTTATTTAAGGTCTTATTTAATCGTTACCTTTGCATCACTTACCCATGTTTCAGTTATAGCTTCATCATTTTTATCAACTAAATACGCGCGTATGTTCACCGGATTGTTGTTAGCTTGTTTGTAGTCAAACGCTAATCGCCATTGGTTTGTACCAACTACCGGATAAACTCCAATAGGTTCTAATATTTCACCGTTGCTGGCTTCAACAATCGGCTTTATACCACTTTTGTTATCTAAGCCTTTAAATACTGGACCTTCAAAATCAATCACCATCTTGTTAACGCCTTCAGGAATAGGCTGGCCGGGAATTCCGCCTAAGCCTTGGCGAGTATTTACAACGCTTGCAAGGTTTTTTGATTTTGGATCGAGTGGACGCCATTCAATATCATAAGAAAAGGTAAACTCATCACCTTTGCGCGCCTCTTTTTCGGGCACCCAGTAGGCAACAATATTGTCGAACGTTTCATCTTTTGTAGGAATTTCGATTAACTGAACTGCGCCTTTGCCCCAATCGCCAGTAGGTTTAATCCACGCTGATGAACGCTTATTGTAAAATACGCCGTCGTCTTGGTAGTTATTAAAGTCACGATCTCTTTGGATTAAACCAAACCCTTTTGGGTTCTCATCAATAAAGCTATTGGTCGACACCGACTGAGGGTTATTTAATGGGCGCCAAACGTATTGACCCGATCCTGTGTGAATCGCCAGGCCATCGCTGTCGTGAATTTCTGGGCGCCAATCTTTAGCTTCTGTTTTATCTTTTTGTGAGTACCAATACATACTGGTTAATGGCGCTATACCTAAACGCTCAACATCGGCGCGCATATACAAATTAGCCGTTACAGAGGTAATATGGCCTTTGGCTTCTTTGTTATCTTTACTTAAACCAAATCGATAAGCACCAGTGATAGAAGGCCCTTCAAGCAATGCCCAAACAGACACACTTTCACCTTTTTTCTCTGCGGGGCCAATCCAAAATGCAGAAAAACGCGGAAATTCTTCTGGCTGATTCATGCCCGTATTAATCGCGATACCTCGGGCCGAGAGTCCATATTGCCCCTCTGGGCCGTCGGTACGAAAATAAGACGCGCCTAAAAAAGATATCCAATCGGGTTTCATATCTGGGCGCATTATTCTAAAGCCTGCAAATCCAAACCCTTCTGGGAGATCGTGAGCTGGGCTATTATCGGGCATATCAAAAACGTCATTACTAAAAGGTACATTTTGAACCTGATTTTTATCATCTCTGATGTAAATACTTACTGGCTCAGGAAAATATCGGCCAGGGTAAAATAATTGTACGGGCGCCTTTTTTCCACTTGGGTATAAGGTTTCATCTTCTTTAAAGCGTATTTTCCAGTGTTCGTCATACGTAATTTTATCGATTAACTCCGGCGCTGGCACCTTAGTTGGCGTATAGGGCTTTTCGGCTGAGGCTTTTGCTAGGGCTTTTAAGTCTTCGAATGAAAACTCCGTTTTATCTACTGCTTCTGTCGCGTAAGACGACATCGAAGTGCTAAAAATAATTGCGATAAATAACTTTAATTTCATAAAAAGAATGTCCAATAAATTGAGTCAAATAAAAATGGGAACGCTGCACGAACGTATGTTTAACTTAAAGTTCTGTATGGATATTACGTGACGTAATATGAACTAGTGTTTACTAAAATATAGTTATTTGACTACAGGACCTCCCATAGTTATTTTTTTAGGTATTGGTTTTAAGGGATATTGCGCGCGTTTGATGATATCGCTGAAGTGAAAATAAGTGGGATAGCCCAATTTATTATTAGATCGCTGGTATTCAAATGGATAAGGGTTGTATTTAGGTGGTGGAAAACGAAGAGGCTCACCCCTTTTAAAACTTGCAATTAATGGCTGAGTTTTATTTGGCCCTCACTTCAGGGCATGTTTTTATGTTTTTGAAGTTAATTTTTCAATAGCATCTTTAGCTTCTTTCAAACTTACACCATGAACAGATCTATAATATTTTATTGCTCTAACTTTATGACCTGATTTTAAAGCAACAATAACATCACCTTCAGTTACGCTGCCATGCTTAGGTATTGAGTTACCAAATATTAATATAAATAAAACTGCAATAACCGCTAAAACACCCCAAATATATTCAATTTCCATAAATATCCTCGATGTTCGAAAAATAATGAGCCTGTAGGTTAACTCGTTTTTTATTTATTTTTATTGATAAACAAACCATAGCTGAGTTCCTCTTTTGTTTGTAATAATGTTCACCAAGAGCAAAATGTATTTTTATTTTATCTTATTTTAATTATTCTTATTGGCTACTGGTTAAATAGCCTTTCGCATTTTATTTAATAACTCGTAGCATGCTTTATACAACAGTATTTCCATGTCTTCGTTATGGTACAAAGGACCCCAACGAAAAAAGCCTCTTAAGCTAAATTTTTTAGCTATGAATTCGCGCCACGTAACAGATTTAGAAACGCTGAACGTTTTAATCGTCTTATTGTGTTTAATATTATACAAGCGCGATACTAACTTAACTTTTGGTCGCCAAAATAGCGGAATAATAGCTGTATCAAAATCTATAGTGAATGCATCACCACCATGCAAAGTAACTATCACAACATCTAAACCAATATCTGACTTTTTAGGCTCTTTAATAGACGAAATACTGTGAAGACAAAAAATATCTTCAAGCTTCTTGTGCATATGATCTTGTAGTGAATCGCCCGTTATATAAAAAAACGACTCTACCTTAGAAAAATGGCTGTTATTAGCTACAGCTAACGATCCCAAATAAACATTTGGCTTTTCAGAGCTAAACCAATCGAATAGCAAATTTAAATTCCTTTTTTACTTATGCCGAATAAATAGGCCGTAAGGTTGTTATCTAAGGTTAGGGCGAAAAAGCAAAAACCAGCTGTTTTTGCTCTGCTTTACGATTTGTTTATTTACGCCCAACTATTTTCGACGTAATTGAATACCAAGTAATGTACCTAATAAAACAGCAATAACATGCAGCAAAGCTGAAATTAAATATATCAGAGGATCCATTGATATTTCTAATAAAATGTATAGTAAGGCACCGACACTTAGATCAATAAACCAATAAACCGCCGCAACTAAAAAGGCTTGTTTATACGGACTCACTGTTTGCATATAGCCTAGGTAACAATAAACGATTAAAGAGGTTACAAATCCGAGGACGTAATAAGTAAAAGTTAATGAGGTACTTTGAGTCATTTCATCAAAGCCAACAATCTTTGTTGCTATTGTTGATAAAGCAACTAGCAATAAATACAAGCCTACTGAAAAGAGTACAATCCTAGAGCATTTCACGATAATCCTTTAGCAATACAACGAGGCTGTAGAATAACTTCTATAGCCAAATTCAATTAATTAGTTTCTTTAATTAACTCTAAGCATTTTAAAGTAATGTGTAATAAATGTATTACCCATTAAACAGGCTGTTTTCATAAAAAGAGTAATTCTACAATCTCAACGCCTCAATTAAACAGCGTAAAATAGCTGGTTACAATAAGCTAGGTACGAACAAAAAAACTAACTATTAGAAGTCCGTTTAAGCAACTATTAGAGTTCGGTAGCTTGTACATATTTACAGCACTCTCTTAACAAGATCTCTGCGGCCTCTTTGTTAGATGGATCATGTTTACTCGAACCTAGTTCAACACCCATTGCCGTATAAACACTGCTATTTAATTGTAAATATTTAGTTTGATTAGGTGCAATTATTAGCTGTTTTGTATTCCTCCACACTCCTGTGAGTGGGCTCCAGCTAATTTTTAAATCGTAATTGCCCGCAGGTAATTTTATGTAAGAGAAAGTATTGTTTGGTAGTGCTACAATTTTTTTATCATTTATACTTACACGCATATCTGATGCCGCTGGTGGGGTAAACAACCTATGGAATACTAAGACACTTTGCTCTTCATTTGGTTGAGGTAGCTGTACCTGGTCAAAAGTTAAAGCATCTCTTGGGGCTGAAGCACAACCACTTAAAAATAATAGTAAGAAAAAATATATATAACGCATAAACACCTATCTGATTTGAATTATAACGAGCCTGTAGATTAACTCGTTTTTTATTTTTTTTGATAAACAAACCATAGCTGAGTTCCTATTTTGGTTCAATCGTTATTGTATTTCACGTGAAATATAAGAAGAGGACTCGGTGTTGTTTTAATTGACGTTTTGGAAGGTATTACTGGAAATTTAGTGTGCTAACTGTTTGTTATTATCCTAACTTGGCGTATCTCAGAGTACTCGGACTGAATTAAGCCAAAGCATTTAAGATCGTGAAACTGATTTTTCCAGTAACCACTTTGACGCCTTATACCTTCCTCTTTGAACCCAACTTTTAAAAGGAGTGACTCAGATGCAGAGTTTCCAAGAACAGTATCGCCTTGAATACGATTAAGTTTACCGCAAGATAAGTCACCTGAAAATGCGGCTTTAACTATTCGATGAACTGCTTCAGTGGAAAAACCCTTACCCCAATATTTAGGCAGTAAATCATATCCAATAACAGCATTTTTCATTTTAGGGCTCCAAGTATTAAAGCCGCAAGTACCTATAAGTTGATCTGTTTCTTTTAGGCGAATAGCCCAACGAATACCTGAGTTTTCTTTAAAACGAGCATTAAAAAACTCAATTAAATGGCTGGCTTGTGACAGTTCAGTAAACACCTCTAAATCATAATATTCTACAACTGAATTGTCCGAGAACAACTCAAACAAACTATTTGAATCTTCTTTTGATAATTGATCTAACCTTAAGCGATTTGTCTCTAAAGTTGGAAATAACAACCTAAATCCTCCGTGAAATATAACAAGCCTGTAGATTAACTCGTTTTTTAATTTTTTATTGATAAACAAACCATAGCTGAGTTCCTATTTTGGTTCAATCTATTACTGTATTTCACGTGGAATATAAAAAATTGTTAACTGTTGTTTTAATTGATGTTTTGGAGGGTATTACTGGATAATTTAGTGTGAGTGTCTTTTTACTCTTTCTTTCATTGTAGCTCAGCTTTTTGCGTGATTCATTTTTATAAAACTCACTTAACCCGCTGCTTTAATTTATTATTTATGTAAAAGTTAGAATGAATCTCATCCTAACTCTTTAGCTTTTGTTTAACTCTATTTTTGAAACGTAAAATACAATACCAGCAACAAGGCCTACTATAGAAAATAAAAATAATTGTAAAAAGCTATATCCATAACCTATTAACGTAATTGAACCATTTTCGACCAATACCTTACCATTAATGATTGAGCTATCTAAACCTGAAGGGAAAACAAAAAAGAAAGAAACTAAGCAAGTAGATATAACTGAAGATTTGAGCACTGTATTTAGCGAATAACCACAGCTTTTAGTGATAAATTTATAAATGGGAAATGCTGTTACTGGAACCAAAATTAGAACAACTATTAACGTCCAAATAAATATACTAAAAGGCATAATAGTAAATTTCCTTTCAATTGCCATTGGCGCTAAAAATGCAACAATTAAAGAGGCTAAAATAAAGCTAAATATTGTTCTCAACTCGAAACCTTCTTAGAAAGCTAACGCCTACCATAACCGATTTGTGGCGCTCTTGCACAAATCCGGTTAATGGCTTTGTTATGTAAGGTCACCGTCAAGTCCAAATTTTTCCCTGTTCAAAACTAGCGCTGCCAGCACAGTTACTCCTAACACTGTACCAACAGGGAACATGAAGAGTAACAATGTTGAATATATTATTAGTGCCCAAAAAAGCCACTTAGTTCGATAGTTTAAGCCCACAACGGAAAATGTTAAAAAGCAAAGTGCAACTAAAAATAAGATGAACCCTGTTACTGTAGACAAAGCTGTTGATGACATTTCTTCTTGTGATATTTTAGGTTCATTACTTCCAAACAGCGTTATCTCTTGAAATGAAGAGGACATAATTAAATACGAATCAACAATTCCCCAAAGAGGTGCCCAGAAAAGCAATAATCCCAGAACTGCGACGTATTTCCCTATAGTTTCCTTGTTCATCATCTCTCCTCACGTAGTTATATAAAGAGCCTGTTAACAGGCAGAAAATAGTTAGTTAAATTAGCAACAAAGGAACAAAGCCAACTATTTTTATCCTTGTTTAACAGCCTGTTATGCATTGTTTACACTACAGTCAATTGTTGCGTTAATCTTTGGTGGGTAGACAGAACCAAACTGACTATGCGAGCCATAAGTACCCATTTTATATTTTTTAACGTATATATCACTAGATTTGCATAACTCTTTTCCTTTGAGCTCTACCAATTCGACCATATCTGTTTCATTAAGATCGGTATGACCAAGAACCTCAATTGAATACGTCCCATCAGAATTTTTGCTTACATCGCTATATTGGACTATGACACCTTTATAAGTTTTCATTCCAACACAACCAGAGATTATTAATATGATTAAAGGTAGATACTTTTTCATGCTTATCCTTAAACACCTAACAGCTTATTCAACACCACTTTGGGGATTTATAGCACCCCAAAACGGCGTATATTACAGTGTTCAATAATTCCACTAAACAACTTCAATGTAAACAAGTAATTAAATATGTTACAAAAAACCCTTTGTTATTTTTCACCAAAACGGTGTTTAATAATGTTATTGGACAAAACAAAAATAGGGCTTTATTTATGATAAAAACGAATGAGTGAGGCATTTACTTTACTTCAAAATTCACATGGTCAAAGTATGGGTTTTTCTCATGCGCTTTAAGTACGCTGATTGTAGTTAGCACAATGAGTTTCAACTCGCTATTTACATTAACAACTATGCATTCGTCTCTATTAGCATTGCGTTTTGTGTCAGTTGCTACGCCACATACACCATCACCATTTTTTAATATAAGCTCAATGCTTAAATGGTGCATACAAGCAATTTCGATGTAGTCGTATTGGTTGCAACTGATCATAACGCTCTCTTTATTTAGTCGGCTTAAAAATCATTAAAAAAGCAATAACAACAAGGTTGGCTATATACCACAAATCTTTAATTACAAATTGCCCTAAACGATCCAATAAAGTGGATGAACTAAATGCACCGGTTGCGGTAATTAAGAATGTTTGGGTCATCATAAATACGCTTAAACACGCTAAGCCACTTACAATAATTAGCTTTTTATTATTTAAAAATA
Source organism: Pseudoalteromonas sp. SR41-7 (assembly GCF_014163935.1). Classification (NCBI taxonomy): domain Bacteria; kingdom Pseudomonadati; phylum Pseudomonadota; class Gammaproteobacteria; order Alteromonadales; family Pseudoalteromonadaceae; genus Pseudoalteromonas; species Pseudoalteromonas sp. SR41-7. Next base: position 265,574 of record NZ_JACJEF010000005.1, read on the forward strand.
GCCCTAAGCCCAATAACACAGCAAATAATACATCAAACCCGCCAATCATGTTAGACGCGCCTTGTACGCTAAATACCGTGTATAACCACGACATAAACGGTGAGGTTTCTACTAAACTTACAATGCCTTTTGCTTCAAACTCATAAAACTTCATGCCGCCAATCCATAATAAAACCATAGCAACAGGTATAAAGTTTAATAGTACGTGTTGTTTGTCGGTAAGTTTGTCTTTATAAAACAAAAACAAATACAAAGGCACTACAGCAAAGTATTTAATTATGCCCTGCCCGCTACCAATGATTGGAAAGCCACCAAGTTGCGCCATCCAACGGTTACTGGCAAACAAGGTAAGTAATGCTACTAAACTTATAATTGCTGCAAGTAAAAGTGCTGGTGTAGGTTTCATTAGTTTAAGGCGAGCGAGCACGGTGGCAAACGCTAAGGCAATCATAAATGAGCCACTAATTAAACCTAACGCAGATACAGACATTAGCGAATCAACGCCATAATAACTAAACGTAGCCGTTAACGTATTAGGGTTTGCTCCTAACGCAAACGACAAGCCAAGTAGTAAAAAGCTACTCGTTAATAAAAAAGTAATCACGTTATTGGTTAGTTTTAAGTTCATTGTATTTCCAAGTATTCGTTGAGGTTTATAAAGACCTTACGAACCTATAAAACAATTCAAGCTAACTCTTAAAAATCAGAGTTAATTAAGCACACTGTAAGCTCTTATCGGGTAATGTAATCAATCACTTTAGTTTATAGTTTATTTCCTCTTTATTAATAAAATTAAATAAGTCTAATATTCATATGATGTGCGTCATCTTTTTTATTATTAAATGAAGTAGAATAACGTCGTCTTTTCAATAAACAGAATGCATGCATTTCTAAAACTTAGGGACATTTTTAATGAAGGGTACTGATATTCGAGTTACCTCTGGACTGATTTCTATAGCCATTGTTTTACTACTTTGGTTTGCTGTACCGCCTCCGCAAGGTGTTACCGAAAACGCATGGCATTTGCTCGCTTTATTTATTGGTACTGTAGTTGCCATTATTGGTAAAGCAATGCCTATCGGCGCCATTGCTATGTTAGCTATTACTTCTGTTGCGTTAACCGGCGTAACTAATGACAGCCCATCTGGCGCTATTAAAGATGCATTAAGTGGCTTTTCTAACTCATTAATTTGGTTGATTGGTATTGCTATTATTATTTCTCGGGGTTTAGCTAAAACTGGTTTGGGAAATCGTATTGGCTATAATTTTATTTCTCTTTTTGGTAAAAAAACAGTTGGTATTGGCTATGCACTCGCACTTTCTGAACTTGTTATAGCGCCTGTAACGCCAAGTAATACCGCGCGAGGCGGCGCTATTATTCACCCAATAATGAAGTCTATAGCAACAAGCTTTGGCTCTTCCCCTGAGGAAGGCACATCTCGTAAAATTGGCCACTACCTTGCTTTAGTTAGCTACCATATAAACCCTATTACATCAGCTATGTTTATTACCGCCACGGCTCCTAACCCGCTAATTGTAAAGCTGATTGCAGATGCTACTGGTGCAAATATTAGTATTACTTGGAGTACGTGGGCGCTGGCAGCGCTTGTTCCTGGTTTGCTATGTATTGCCCTTGTGCCTTTGGTTGTTTATGCCATTTACCCACCTGAAGTTAAAAGTACGCCCGACGCTAAAACCTACGCAGAATCTAAATTAACTGAAATGGGCCCAATGAGTTATGGCGAAAAAATAATGGTGGGTGTTTTTGCTATGCTGCTTATTTTATGGGCCGGCGTGCCTGCAATGATTTTAGGGGCTGAATACGCAGTTAATACAACCGCAGTGGCTTTTTTGGGTTTGTCGGTTTTATTAGTGACTGGTGTATTAAGCTGGGACGATGTACTTAAAGAAAAGTCAGCGTGGGATACCGTTGTTTGGTTTTCTGCATTAGTAATGATGGCCACTTTTTTAAATAAACTAGGTTTGGTAACGTGGTTTTCAACACTTGTTGAGAGCAACATTGCGCAACTGGGCTTTGACTGGATTGTATCGGCTATTATATTGGTAGCTGTGTATTTTTATGCTCATTACTTTTTTGCCAGTACCACAGCACATATCACTGCTATGTTTGCCGCATTTTACGCCGCAGGTTTAGCGCTTGGCGCTCCGCCTTTATTTTTAGGTTTACTGTTAGCTGGCGCCTCATCACTGATGATGTCGTTAACACATTACGCAACAGGCACATCACCCATAGTGTTTGGCTCAGGCTATGTATCGTTAAAAGACTGGTGGGTAATGGGCCTTATAATGAGCGTTATTAATTTAAGTGTATGGGGAATTATTGGCGGGCTTTGGTGGAAAGCACTTGGGTATTGGTAATATTGCCTTGTTAGTTTGGCTTGCACATTTAATACTGCGCACTTATTTTAGTTAGTTCTACAAATATAAACATTGAGGCTGTTGCAAGGGAGCACTATGGTTTTTAAATTTATAAAGGCAGCATATTCAGACCGAGACTACTTATTAAGCCTCAGAAAACTGACTATGGTCGAACACTTAGAAAATGCCGGGTTATTTTTAACAGATCAACAGCATGTTTTAAGGCTTAATGATCAATATGACTGCTCCCATCTTATAGTTATAAATGAGGTACCAATTGGTACTTTAAAATACCAAACACACGCTCAATACGTTGAAATAATGCAATTACAAATACATCCATTGCACCAAAATAAAGGGTATGGGAAAGCGGTTATTGAACAAGTTATTACAAATGCGCAGTCAAAACCCATTAAACTCACCGTGCTTAAAAACAACCCAGCATTAGGACTTTATAAGCGGCTGGGTTTTACTATAACGGATGAGGATAATTACGAGTACCACATGCAAACGCGAGCTACTCGTAGCTAAAATTAGTCGCTTTGATCTCTGAAGTCTTTTTTTCTGAAAATAGTTAAATGCCAACCCCAATGCAAAGAGCCTAATCTTAAAAAGATAGTCGTGAAAAATGAGCCTAAAATACACCAAATGTAATCTACATTAAGGCTAAATAAAGCAGCATAAACTGCGCCACCCGCTAAACACGCAGAGGCGTAAGGTTCGCTGCGCATAACAGTTGGTACTTCACGGCAAATTACGTCACGTATTAAACCACCAAATATACCTGTAGTGATACCCATGGTAATTGCGACCACCATGCCAGAGCCATTAATGAGTGCTTTTTCTATCCCCATAATATTAAATAGCGCCATACCCACAGCGTCTACCAATAAAAAGTAGTAGTTATTAACGCGCGGTAAATATCGAATAAAGGCAATTGTTGCTATAACGGCCCCATAGGTTGAATATAAATACTCTGGGGTTGCAATCCAAAATACCGGTTTGTTTAAAAGTATATCTCTGAGGGTACCGCCCCCTAGTGCAGTAACGGTTGCAACCACTACGACGCCAAAGCCACTAATGTTTTTTTCATACCCAAGCAATGCCCCTGCAACAGCAAAAAATGCAACACCGAGTAACCCTAGTACCATAAAGTATTCAGCAGTCATGGTAATTCCTTTTTAAAGTTTATTAGGAGTTGTATCAACTTACGTGCCAAAAAACTGAGTAAATATAAATAAACCAAAAATTTAAGTGACTGAAATTTATAAGCTTATTTAATTTATTAAAAAACGTTAGCTATGTGATATTTAGTGAAGGATTAACAAGAGTAATTATTTTAATTATGGGTAGTTTTTACACGTTAAAGTACAGAGGGATTTTGTTACAGAGTTGCAGTCGAGCACTTTTAAATTTTAAGCAAAAATTAAATGAACAATAAAGCTATTACCAATATTACAAAAATAATAGGCAATATTGCATGTTGCCAGTTTTGTTCTTTATTTTGATTATAGAGTGTTTGCATTGAGCTTTTATCATTATTGGTAAAACTATGCTGGCACTGCATACAGTTTTGGGCTTTTATGCTCACCCAAGTACCACATTTAATACATGCGTAACACCTCGACAGTTTATCAAACTCGTTTGTGTTCCTAAATATTCTCATTTATCACCTCATTGATTTTCGCCGCAGTAAGAAACCCAATGAATAATATATGCTCTTTAAATTCATTGTTACTTCTTTACTTTATTCAATAATTTTTACATTTGGAATGTTTTGTAAAAGGTAGGATTTTAAAGATTCAAACGCATCTTTATTGAAAATAAACTCAGTTGTTTTACCATTAACTTGATTATACGGTAGTGCAAATACACCGTGCCTCTTAGTTTTGTCGATGACAACTTTGTTAATATCGTTAATATTAAACACTTGCTTATAAACGTATAATATTTGCCCCTCAACGCGTACAGCCTTTAACGGGCTTTGCTCAACATTGCGCGAACGAATAAACACAAAATATAAAATAACGGGAAATAAAAACAGGTTAAACGCTTGCAAACTAAAAGGTTTATCTATCAATACAATATATGTTGAGTAACAAATTAAAGAGGCCGCTAGTGCTAAAATTAGTTGTGTGTTGTTTTTCATAATCATCCTTGGTTACTAGTCAAAAAAATCGGTAAGGTTTTTTAATTATATTACCAATTTAGTGAAATACGCCATTTTGTAACTTTTGCTAATCAAACTTAAATCCGGGCAAAGCTGCCATAATTAATATTCTGATTAATCTACATAACTCACTTTTGTTCCCGCTAAATGATCATGTAAACATCGTTTATCTTTTCCAAATATAAATAATGGATTAACAAAACCAGCTATAAACTGACCTACCGAAGGGACAAGTGATAATAGTTGCATACAAAGCATGCGTTTAAAGTAAATTGTAGTAAAGCTTGCTTGTGTACCATCTAAATTTTCAATACGGATAGACATTAAAGATTTACCAATTGTTTGTCCGCGTTGGTACATAAGGTAACCATGAAGCACTAACGTGCTTAATATGCCATAACCTAGCAAACCTGCAGATAAAGTAAGTGTTGGTTGGCTTAAATTATCAAACCCTACGAGTATGAATACAGGTATAAAACAAACAACACCTAAAACGCCATCAACAATAGCAGCCACTAGCCTATCTGAGCGCGTTGCTTTTTCTCCTGCTACTTTTGATACAATATTTTCAGATGGGCTCTGTGCTTCTCGCGTTTCAATTAAGTCGTCTATTTCTTTTGCTCGTTCTGGGTAGGCTTCGCGATCTATAGCTCTCGCTGATGAGTAAAGCTCATCTAAAGTGTAGGTAGAAAAATCAATTTCAGAATCCATGCAAAAAATCCATATAGTGTTATTAAAAAGTAATTTAACACAATTAATTTAAGCTATTCAATTATTTAAAATAATCAAATAAAAAAGCTACTAAAAAGTAGCCTTTAATTATTAATTAAATACCATTCAATTTGCTGTTAAAAATGCCATTTAACTAGCAAGTTTGGATTATGTTCGGTTTGCCCATCTACACCAAATTTATTTTTCCAATAAACATACTCAATACCCACATCAAGGCGGCCTGTATCTAAGCCGAGCATAGGGGCAATATTGTATTTAATCTGCGAGGTAAAGTTAAAGCCACCTTCACTTTTACCAAACATTGTGTCGGTGCTATCTACAATATCTAAAAAGCCATCGTATCTAAAGTTACCTTTGTTGTAGCCCCACGTGACTGTTATTTGGTTATTATCTTCACGTTGAATACCTATATCATCTTGAAAACGACGATAATAAGCCACATTAAAATATTGAAAGCCAGGTACATCAAGTGATACACCGCCCCCTAATAAATAGTTATTTTGATCCGTATCTCCCGAGCCATACTCTGTTTGTAGGCCTAAAAACACCTCTTTAACAAAGCTATTTTGTGGCTTGTAAAGAGTAGGGTTTATGTTTAGCTCACCGTACACTTCATCGGGATTACTTAGCCTATCCATAAAGAAGAACGTACTGCCCCAAGTATGTCCCGATGCATGCTCTATAGTAACAACACTTCTATCATCTTCAGTACCTGAAAACGGCTCTAGGTAGTCGGCTCCTGTCATTGCGGTAATACTAAAATCAGACCAAAGCTCTTTAGCCGATACACCTGTAGAGCACATTGTAATTGCAGTTACGAACGCTATATTTTTTATTATTTTGATTTTCATTGTTAATCCCTTTAATGATTTTTATTAGTTTAGTTAAGATGATCTGTACTTGCTGAGTAATTCTCTGGTAGTACCAACGTCATTATTATTGCGGTGATACCCGATACCGTCACTGCGCTACCAAATATAGCGGTAACTAACTTAGGTGCGTTTGCAAACAACTCTGGTACAAAACTAACACCTAGCCCGAGCCCTAAACTCACTGCAATAATAAGTAGGCTTCTGCGATTTATTTTTTCGCTTGCGAGTATTTTTACGCCCGCGGCGGCAACGGTGCCAAACATTACAAGCGTTGCACCGCCCAGAACAGGTTTAGGTATATTTTGTAATACAGCACCAATCACAGGAAACAAACCAAGAATGATTAAAATACTGCCGATCCACAGGCCTATATGTCTGCTGGCAACTCCAGTTAGCTGAATAACGCCGTTGTTTTGACTAAAAGTAGTATTAGGAAAAGTATTAAATAAAGCGGCAATCATCGAGTTAACACCATCACCTAAAATACCGCCGCGAATACGTGCTAAGTAACTAGGTCCTCTAACAGGTAACTTAGAAACCGCACAATTGGCAGTAATATCGCCTGTCGATTCAATTGCAGTAATAAGGTATAAAAAACCAAAGGCTATGAGTGCACCAAAATCAACATTAAAGCCGTATTTAAAAGGCAGTGGGATAGCAATTAGGTCAAATTCACCTAATTTAAAATTAGCGATACCTAATACAAACGCAAGTAACCAGCCAAGTATCATTGCAACTACCACAGCCGTTAGCCTCACCCATTGGTTTTTACTTGCATTAAGCAGCACCACTAAAGCAACAACCGAAAAACCAACAATTAAGTTGCTCGTTGAAGCAAATTTTTCAGGCATATTAGTAAGTAGCCATTGCCCGCCACCTATATCAGTCATACCTACTTTAATTAGGTAAATACCAATAGTAGTGATGACCACACCAGTAACTACTGGCTTAATTATTTTGCCTAATTTACTAATAAAAAACTAATAAATACTTCAACAAAAGCGGCCAAAAAGCACACTGCAAATATAGTGGCAAGGACCTCGTCGTTATTGCCTCCGGTGGCTTTAACGGTAAAGCCTGTTGCTAAAATAGTCCCTAAAAAGGCAAAGCTTGTACCTTGCACACATATTAATCCTGAACCCACAGGGCCAACACGCCGCGCTTGTATAACCGTGCCCACACCAGATACAAATAATGCCATACTAATTAAATAAGGTATTTCAGCAGCTAAACCAAGCACACCGCCAATAATAAGCGTGGGTGTAATAATACCTACAAAGCTTGCGAGTACATGCTGTAGTGCGGCAAAAAATGATTCAGTTACGCCTGGTTTGTCATCAACTGCATATATAATATCGTCAGACGAGCTTGTATTTATTGACATATAAACCTCTACGTTTTGCAAGTTAGCCACTGTATTTGTCTAAGTGATTAACTCATTGTTATTGCGTTAACCGCTTATTTAAGCTGCCCTTCAACGCCCTCAACATAAAAATCCATACCCAACAAGGTTTTGTCGTCTATTGTTTTACCCGCATCAATAATCAGCTCACCTTGCTGATTTTTTATAGGGCCAGTAAATGGATGAAATTCACCTTTACCAATTTTGTCTGAAATCGCGTTCACTTCACTCACAACATTACTTGGAATGTCTTTACTTAGCGGCGCTAAGCGAGTCATCCCTGAGCCTATCCCTTTCCATATATCTTGCGATTGCCATTTATCGTCAAGTACCTGTTGTACACGGTCTGCGTAAAATTCATCCCAATGATGAACCGCCGCCGTTAAATGTGCTTTTTTTCCGTATCCGCTCATATCTGAGTGGTAGCCAATAGCGTAAATACCAGCGGCTTGCGCTGCTTGCAGTGGTGCAGGCGAATCAGTATGTTGAGTAATAATATCAACGCCTTGATCTATTAGGCTATCGGCAGCTTCACGCTCTTTACCCGGATCAAACCAGCTATTAACCCACACTACTTTTACTTTTGCATTCGGCTTTATTGAGCGCAAGCCAAGCGTAAATGCATTTATACCGCGTATTACCTCCGGAATAGGAAACGCAGCAATATAACCAATACTGTCGGTTTTACTCATGTGCCCTGCAATAACACCTGTTAGGTAGCGTCCTTCGTAAATGCGATCAAAGTAAGTGCTTACGTTTTTTGCGCGTTTATAGCCTGTGGCATGCTCAAACTTTACATTAGGAAATCGTTTAGCCACTTTAAGTGTTGGGTTCATGTAGCCAAACGACGTGGTAAATATTAAATCGTGCCCGCTTTTAGCCAGTTGCGTAATAACACGCTCTGCATCCGCTCCTTCTGGTACGCTTTCGACAAAAGTGGTTTCTATTTTGTCGCCAAACTTTTCTTCTAGGTAGTGGCGGCTAGAGTCATGTGTATAAGTCCAACCGGCCTCACCTATGGGGCTTACATATACAAAGCCAACTTTTACGCTATCTTTTGCAATAGCAGATGCGCTTATGCCTAAACTCAATGCAACCCCGAGTGCTGTTATAAGTTTTTTCATTGTTATTCTCCGTGTTATATTTTTAATATCCTGTTGAAGCAGGTGATTTACCTTATTGATTTTGTAATTAATTTAATGACCCTTGTGCCAAGACTTACCTAGCCACATGGGTTCGTACATTTTTAATTTTTGTTTATTTTTGCTGAGCATAATCAGTACTATAAGCGTTGCACCATAAGGCAACATGGCCAGTAAGTTAGACTCCACAGCCCACCCAAAAGCCTGTGCCACTAAGTGCATAATGCTGGCAAAGCCAAATAAATAAGCGCCAAGCATTACGCGCTCAATACGCCAGCTTGCAAACACCACTAAAGCAAGGGCTATCCAACCTCGCCCTGCCGTCATGTTTTGAGTCCAAAGTGGTGTATAAGCCAACGACAAATATGCGCCCGCAATGCCAGCCAGTGCGCCGCCAAACATTACGGCTAAATAACGTGTACGCATTACAGGTAATCCTAAGTTATTACCCACACTTGGGTTTTCGCCAATAGCTCGTACTGCAAGCCCTGCTCTGTGGTATTTAAAAAACAAATACGCACCAAGCACTAAACCCCAACTTAAATACACAATGGCGTCTTGCGAAAATAGCGCTTTGCCTAAAACCGGAATATGCTCAAACCCTGCAATTGCTAAAGTAGGTAACGCGTTAATGGTTTTTCCCTCATAGTCAGCACCTAAAAATGCCGAAAGGCCTGTACCAAAAATAGTCAGCGCTAAACCTGCCGCTACTTGGCTAGCATTTAAATTAAGTGCTACAAAAGCAAAAATAAGTGAGGCCATAACCCCGACCAAAGCTGCTACAGTAAAACCAATAAATAGGTTGTCGCATTGGTACATAGTTATAAACCCTGCCACCGCGCCTAAGAGCATCATGCCTTCTTGCCCTAAATTTAAGGTGCCGCTTTTTTCGCATACCATTTCACCCAGCGCCACCAGCAATAAGGGGGTGCCTGTACGAATAGTGGCGTATAAAATATTAGTAATTACATCTAATTCCATGATTTAAGACTCCTGTGCAATATGTATTGGCTGCGCTTTTTGTTGTTTAAATGGCAGCGAAAATCTAAGGCGATAAGTAATAAGCACATCGCACGAGAGTAAATAAAACAGCATTAACCCCTGAAAAATACCGGTTATAGCGTTAGGTAATCCCATGTTAATTTGCGCAAGCTCACCTCCCATATAAATAAGCCCCATTAATAAACCCGCAAACGTAATTCCTACTGGGTGGAGTCGCCCTAAAAAAGCAACAATAATGGCGGCATAGCCATAACCGGGTGATATTTGCGGAACCAGCTGCCCAATAGGCCCAGCTACTTCGCCCGCTCCAGCAAGCCCCGCCAAGCCCCCGCTAATAACTAGCACTCCGGCAATTAATAATGCTCGCTTGTAACCCGCCATTTTGGCCGCGGATGCATCAAGCCCAAGTACTTGTATTTGAAAGCCTATAAAGGTTTTACTAATAAAAACCCATGTGGCGCATAGCGCCAATAACGCAAACGCCAGGCCTAAGTGCAATCGAGTACCGTCGAATAAAACAGGCAATAACGTGCTATCGCCAAACAATGCACTTTCAGGAAAGTTATAACCGTGAGGATCTTTGAGTGGCCCATGAACAGCCCACAGCAATACATTTACTGCTATGTAGTTGAGCATTATGGTGACTAAAATTTCATTGGTGTCTAAACGCAGCTTCATAAAAGCAGCAAGCCCCGCCCACAACATGCCACCAGCAATACCAGCGAGTAATGTAAGTGGCATTGCAAAAGCACTTGTTGAATCAACAAAGTTAACGGCTACAGCACTTGCACATACACCACCAATAAGCAGTTGCCCTTCTGCGCCTATATTCCAAACCGATGCTCTATAACAAAGCGCTAAGCCATAGGCGCATAGCAAAATAGGAATGGTCATTACAAGTAGCTCAGTTACACCATACCAATCGGCAACAGGTGCTATAAGCAATGTATACAAGGCATTTAAAGGATCATGCCCTAATAAGGCAAACACCACGTAACCGGTTATTAATGTGAGTAAAATAGCTAAAACAGGAGAGAGATAACTCCAAGCTGGTGAGCGTTCAACACGTGGTTCTAACTTAATCATGCGAGTGCCCCTTGTGGTGTGTGTACTTTAGGCTGGTTATTAAAAACATCGCTAAAGTCGCCAGCCATCCACTGCCCTAACTGCACAAGCGGTACGGTATCGGTATTTAAAATGGGAGACAGTTTGCCATCACAAATTGCGCCAATACGGTCGCAAATTTTATAAAGTTCGTCTAAATCTTCTGAAATAACGAGTACCGCACACCCTTCGTCGCGAAGCTTTAAAATAGCTTCATGTATCGCCACCTGTGCACCTATATCTACACCCCAAGTAGGGTGCGACATAACGAGTAGTTTTGGGCTTTGCTCTACCTCGCGACCAATAATAAATTTTTGTAAATTACCACCTGAAAGGCTAGCTGCATGAGTGCGAAAACTTGGCGTTTTAACCTTGTATTTTGTAATGATTTTATTAGCAAGCTCAGTAATTTTTTGTTTTACTAAAAAGCCATTTTTAACCAGCCCATTATCAAAACTAGTAAGCAGTGCATTTTGTGCTAAATCCATAGTGGGCACAGCTCCTCGCCCAAGCCTATCCTCTGGCACACATGCAAGCCCAAGGCGGCGCCTTTTTAGCGGGCACAGTGCATCAACTACGGTATTTTTAAATTTAATGGCGCTACTACTAGCTTGAATTTGCTCCCCCGAAAGCACTTTTAATAACTCTTCTTGTCCGTTGCCAGCAACACCCGCAATCCCCACTATTTCGCCTTGCTGTACTGCAAAGTTAATGTTTTTAAGGGGTGTTTCAAATAATGCTTGTGCGGCGGTGGTTAGATTATTAACGGTTAAAAAATCCGCAGTACCCAAAGCTCTGCGAGTTTGGTTACTAATTGGCGTGTTGTCGCCTACCATCAGCCTAGCAATTGACTCACTAGTTTCGTTTTTAGGAATACAATGCCCGCTTACTTTCCCGCCTCTCAAAATGGTCGCACTGTCACATAGCTCAATCACTTCGTGCAGTTTATGGCTGATAAACAGCACAGAGCAGCCTTCTTTTTTAAGTGACTTTAGGGTTTTAAATAATGCATCGACTTCTTGTGGAGTCAGTACTGAAGTGGGTTCGTCTAAAATAAGTAACTGAATATCTAATAATAAGCATCTAACAATTTCTACTCGTTGGCGCTCGCCAGTTGAAAGTGTTGATACCAGTCTATGGGGGTCTAATGGCATACCATAACGTGTTGATGTTTTCGTAATTCGACCCGCAAGCGTGCTGCTATGCCCTGCTAAATCACCTAACGCTAGTTCAATATTTTGGGCGACCGTAAGTGTTTCAAATAACGAAAAATGCTGAAACACCATTCCAATGCCTAAATCACGCGCATCAGCAGGCTCTTTTATATTCATTATACGACCGTTGAAAAACATGTCCCCTTGGTCAGGTTTAATCACACCATAAAGCATTTTCATTAATGTGCTTTTACCTGCACCGTTTTCACCTAATAAGGCATGCACTTCACCATGCTTAATTTTTAAGGTTACGTCATTATTGGCTATACATCCGGGATACTGCTTTGTCATTCCCTGCATAGTAAGGCGGTATTTATTATTCATTATTAGGGCCTATTTGTACTTAATGAGCAATTTAGCCTACTCAAAACATCAACTGACCAACCGGTCAACAATGGCATGGTAACTGCAATATACTTACCAAGATGAAAAAGTATTTTTCTTACCCGTGCGCAAACAACAAGAAAAAACATACGCCAAGCCTTTATGTATCAGGGCTTTATAAAAATTAAGGGGGTCTGTGTGATTCAATTTTTATTAAATAACACACCAATTGAAGTACAAGAATGTTCGCCAAGTCTCACCATTTTGGACTGGCTACGCACCAAAAAAGGGAAAGTGGGCACCAAAGAAGGGTGTGCAACTGGCGACTGTGGCGCGTGCACAATTTTAGTGGGTGAAGAGCGTATAAATGCAAACGGGCAAACTAGTTGGCAATACAAAACAATGAACAGCTGTTTATTGTTATTAGGTAATGCGCATGCAAAACATATAGTAACGGTAGAGGCTGTGACTACTGGCTTATACCCAAACTTAACCGATTTACATCCCGTACAACGTGCACTGGTAGAGTGCCATGGTTCGCAATGTGGTTTTTGCACGCCCGGTATAATAATGAGTTTGTTGGCTCTTTATATTAATGAGCCAACGTACCCTGGTAAAAAAGCGGTTATTCATGCACTTGGCGGTAACTTATGCCGTTGTACAGGTTATAGCCCTATATTACTTGCAGCCGAAAAAGCCTATAGCTATGAGCGTAAAGCTGAACCGTACTCAGCAATGGCCGCTCAATTTAAAGCATCACTTAATACGCAATATGATGACGATATTCCATTTTTAAAAAATGGTCCTCGTAAATTTTACTTACCACAAACTGCCCAGCAACTTGTTGAGCTAAAAGCGCTTTATCCTTATGCACATTTAGTTGCTGGTGGCACCGACTTTGCCATTGAGCTTAGCCAAAACATGCTCTTACCAGATGTAATTATCTCCCTTAGCCAAGTAAAGGAGTTTTGCACCTTGGCAGATAATAACGGTGAGTTACACATTGGTGCAGCACTCCCTTATAGCCAATTTGTTGAAGTATTTTATAACCATTACCCAGAGTCAAAAGAGCTATTTGAACGCTTAGGATCAAGCCAAGTACGTAACAGCGGCACGCTTGGTGGCAGCATAGGGAATGCCTCTCCTATTGGCGATCCCGCTCCCATTTTAATCGCTCTTAATGCATCAATGGATTTATTAAGCAGCGCTGGTACGCGCACTATTAAAGTTGCCGACTACTTCATTGATTACAAAAAAACGGTTCTTAAAAGCGATGAAGTAATTAGTAAGTTCACCATTCCAAAGCGCCCAGAGTCGCTAAAACTGGCCTGTTATAAAATATCAAAACGCTTTGAAGACGATATATCTACCGTGTGTTTGGTGCTTGCTATAGAGCATTCACAAAACATGATTACTCAAGCCCGCTGCGCTATGGGCGGTATGGCTGCTATTCCTAAGCGCGCACATCATATTGAGCAAAAGCTGATATCTCAATCATTACAAGTAAGTAGTTTTATAGACGCAGCAACGGCTATTAACGATGACTTTACGCCCATGAGCGATGTAAGAAGCAGTGCGCATTACCGCACCACGGTAAGCAAAAACTTATTACAACGCATTGGTATTGAGTTTTGTGAGCCACAAGCACGCAACAATAACAACATTGCCATTACGAGGATCTCACATGCGTCACTTTGAAATGGATAAACTAAAAGCGCAAGGTGGTAGCGTTGGAGAATCTAAATATCACGAAAGCGCTATTAAACAAGTTTGTGGCAGTGCAAATTTTGCCGACGATAACCCTGAGCCTTACGGTTGCCTGCATGCCTACCCAGTGCTCGCCCCTGTTACAAGCGGCTTTATTAAATCAATAGATACCAGTCTCGCACTGGCAGTTGAAGGCGTTAAACGTATTTTATCGGCCGAAGATGTTCCGGGTAAATTAGATATTGGCCCGGTATTTCCTGGTGATGTACTGCTGACCAGCCATGAAATTCAATACCACGGGCAACCTGTATTAATTGTCGTTGCCGACACCTATGAAATAGCGCGCCGCGCTGCACGCTTGGTGGTTATAGAGTGTGAGCAAACTACACCCATACTTGATATTAAAGAAGCCATTAGCAAAGAGCATTGGGTAAGGCCGCCCCATTCACTTAACCGTGGTAACAGCGAAAACGCCATTAATGACGCAACCCACCAGCTTAAAGGCGAAATAAGCATAGGCGGGCAAGAACACTTTTATTTAGAAGGCCAAATTGCGCTGGCGCAACCTGATAATGACGGGGGCATTCATGTTCAGTGCTCTACGCAACACCCTACTGAGGTGCAGCACTTAGTCGCTAAAATTTTAAAAAAGCCATTTAGCTTTGTAAACGTAGAAACCCGCCGTATGGGCGGTGCTTTTGGCGGCAAAGAAACCCAAGGCGCACCATGGGCATGCCTTGCAGCTCTTGCGGTTTACCACCTTGGCTGCGCAGTAAAAATGCGCCTAGCCCGTAGCGACGATTTTAAATTAACCGGTAAGCGCCACCCGTTTTATAATCACTATCATGTTGGTTTTGACGAAAATGGTTTAATAGAAGGTGCCGACATTACCGTAAACGGATTTTGTGGCTACTCGCCTGATTTATCAGATGCAATTGTAGACCGCGCCATGTTTCATGTCGATAACGCCTACTACTACCCAGCCGCCACAATTAAGGGTAATCGCTGTAAAGTAAATACCGTAAGCCATACCGCATTTAGAGGATTTGGTGGCCCGCAAGGCATGATTATGGGCGAGCTAATAATGGACGATATAGCCGCCAAATTAGGTAAAGATCCGCTTGAGATCCGAAAACTTAATTTATACAAAAAAGGCCGCGATACCACGCCGTACCATCAAACCGTAGAGCAACATATTTTAATAGATATGATTGCTCAGCTTGAGGAGTCGGGTGACTACTGGGCACGTAAAGAGGCTATTAAAGCATTTAACGTATCGTCACCTATTATAAAAAAAGGCCTCGCAATGACGCCGGTTAAATACGGTATATCGTTTACTGTACAACACTTAAACCAAGCCGGTGCATTAGTGCATGTATATAGCGATGGCTCTATACATTTAAACCACGGCGGCACCGAAATGGGCCAAGGGCTGAACACCAAAATTGCGCAAATTGTGGCCCATGGCTTTGGGGTCGATTTTAACGCGGTAAGTATTAGTGCTACGCGTACCGACAAAGTACCAAACACTTCACCAACAGCGGCCTCAAGCGGTACCGACTTAAACGGCATGGCGGCGCTAAATGCAGTAAACACAATAAAAGAGCGCTTAATAAACTTTATTACCGAGCACTTTGAAGTAGACAGCCAAAGTATTACATTTAAAGATAACCTCATTACTTTTAGTAAAGGGGAAATTAGCTTTAGCGAACTTGCGAATCTTGCTTACATGAATCGTATATCGCTTTCATCTACCGGTTATTACGCCACACCAAAAATTCATTACGACAGAGCCAAAGGTGAAGGCCGCCCATTTTTTTACTACGCTCACGGCGTAGCACTCAGCGAAGTAGATGTAGATACCCTAACTGGCGAAAACACGGTAACTCGCGTTGATATACTGCACGATGTAGGCAGTTCAATTAATCCAGCTCTTGATATAGGCCAAATTGAAGGCGCCTTTGTGCAAGGTATGGGCTGGCTAACAACCGAAGACTTACAATGGAATGATAAAGGCCAGCTTGCAAGCTTTGGCCCAGCCAACTACAAAATACCAGCCATTGGCGATACCCCTGCCGAATTTAACGTCAATCTTTATAACTCAGCAAATCCAGAAACCACCGTGTTTAGATCAAAAGCCGTAGGCGAGCCGCCATTTATGCTGGCCTTTAGTGTATGGAGCGCCATTCGTAATGCAATAAGCAGTGTGGCTGATTACAAATACACCGCCCCACTGGATACACCCGCAACCCCAGAGCGAGTATTGAGTGCAATTGAGCAAACCGCTAGCTGGTTTAAGGAGCATCAACATGACTAATTTAAATGAGTCGTTTCAGGGTTTTCATACGCAAAATTGGGCGCAGGCTATAAACGAGCACGAACAAAGCGGCACTAACTATGTAATTGCCACGGTACTTGGCACCAATGGCTCAACCCCACGCGGCACAGGCTCTAAAATGGTAATAAGCGGCGAGCATATTTACGACACCCTTGGCGGTGGCCATCTTGAGTACGTAGTAATAGAAAAAGCCCGCGAACTACTTTCCAAAGGCGAAGCCGCCCAAGTAATTGAGCAATTTAACCTAGGTGCAAATTTAGGCCAGTGCTGCGGCGGGGCTGCCACCGTTATGCTTGAATGCATGCAATGCGAGCGCTTTACCTTAGACATTTATGGCGCAGGCCACGTAGCACAGGCGCTTATTGGTATATTGGCACAACTACCTATGCGCATACGCTGGATAGATAGCCGCGCCGATGTATTCCCACAGGCTATTCCAAATAACGTAGTAAAAGTGGTTGATGAAGAACCAACAGAGCAAGTAAAACGTGCGCCTAAAGCTAACAACTACTTAATATTGACCCATAACCACCAGCTCGACTTTGCACTCACCCAAGCCATTATTAAACGCGCCGATGCCAATTGGCTTGGTGTAATTGGCTCTGACACTAAAGCCAAACGCTTTAAGCAGCGCCTAGCACATCGCGATTTTACAGCCGTTCAAATGCAGCAAATGACCTGCCCTGTTGGGCTTAATAACATTTCGGGCAAATTACCAATGGAAGTGGCTATTTCGATTAGTGGACAGCTAATTGGCCTTTATCAGGCTATGCAAACCCAAGAGCCAAAACGCCAAGGCTTGCAATGGCGCACACTAAAAAATGCCTTAATTAGCACCACGCAAGAGGAAGTAAACGCATGAGTAGTTTACAAATAAATACGCTAAATGATGCACAAGTAAAACAAGCACTTGAGCATTGCTGCGCGGCCCCTAACTGGGTGGCGGGCATGGTAAAAGCAATGCCATTTAAAAGTGCTCAGCAGCTGTTTGAATGCGCACAAAGCACATGGGATAACCTTGGCGAAAGCGACTATTTAGCTGCCTTTGAAGGCCACCCGCAAATAGGCGACTTATCAACCCTTAGCAAAAAATACGCTGCTACCGCACAAAAAGCGGGGCATGAGCAATCGGGTATGAGCAAAGCAAACGAAGCCGTACTTACCAAAATGATTGCCCTCAATAAAGAGTACCTGAACAAGTTTGGCTTTATTTTTATTGTGTGCGCCACCGGTAAAACGGCCGAACAAATGCTCGAACTCATAGAGCAGCGCATACACAACACCCGCAGTACAGAGCTAAATATAGCCGCGGGCGAACAAGCCAAAATAACAAAAATAAGATTGGAGTCACTGCTATGAGCAAAAGCCCTATAACCACCCATATACTTGATACCAGCACCGGAAAACCAGCAGCAAACGTTGCTGTTAAGCTATTTAAACTTACAAATAACAAATGGGTACAACTAACCCAAGGCAAAACAGATTCCGATGGGCGTATTACCGACTGGCTAAATACAGAAGTAGAATTTGCAACTTATAAGCTAGTATTTGATTTAGATAGTTATTACCAAAACCAACCTACCCCTGCGTTTTACCCAGAGGCACAAATAACGTTTAGATTACAAGATACTAAACATCATCATATCCCATTGTTGCTTAGCCCGTTTGGCTACTCTACATACAGAGGTAGCTAATAATGAGCACACAAAACAATAATGACTTAACAGTAGTTTGTGCCGATATACTCGACTTTGTTGACGACCCTGCCATTGCTGGCGAAAACGCCCATCGTTTTTTTGAAAAAGGCGCATTAGTTATCAAGCACGGCAAAGTAGTTAAACTTGGCTATGAGCACGACATACTGCCTACAATTGATAAATCAGCGCGTGCTATCCGCCACGATGGCAAACTCGTTATGCCTGGTATGATTGACACACACATACATTTGCCGCAAACCGAAATGGTAGGCGCGTATGGCGAGCAGCTTTTAAGTTGGCTCACCGAATACGCCTTCCCAACCGAAAAAAAGTTTACCTGTGAGCATTATTCAAAAGAGATATCTAACCGCTTTTTAGACGAGCTGCTGCGCAATGGCACAACCACTGCCCTTGTATTTGGCACTGTGCATCCGCAATCGGTTGATGCGTTTTTTAAAGAATCACAAAAACGCAATTTACGCATGATTGCCGGTAAAGTAATGATGGACCGTAACTGCCCTGACGACTTATCTGATTGCGCGCAAACAAGTTATGACGAATCTAAAGCCCTCATCGAAAAATGGCACAATATTGATAGGTTAAGCTACGCAGTTACACCGCGTTTTGCCCCCACATCAACCCCTGAGCAACTTCAAAAATGTACTCAGTTGCTTGAAGAATACCCAGACACCTACCTGCATACACACTTATCTGAAAACAAAGACGAGTGCGAATGGGTAAAAGGACTATTTCCAGAAGCCGAAGATTACTTAGGCGTGTACGAGCAAGCAAAAATGGTACGTAAACGCTCAGTATTTGCCCATAGTATTCATTTATCTGAGCGCGAGCTATGCTGCCTTGCAGATAACAATGCGGCAATATCGCACTGCCCTACCTCAAACCTATTTTTAGGATCAGGACTTTTAAATTTAAAAGCCTGTGAAGAGCACGGCATAAACGTAGGCATGGGTACCGATGTAGGCGCGGGAACAAGCTTTTCTATGCTACAAACAGGTAACGAAGCGTACAAAATTCAGCAATTACAAGGTCAAAAGTTTTCAGCATTTAAAGGGTTGTATTTAGCAACACTCGGCGGTGCTAGAACGCTCGATTTAGAAGGGACAATTGGTAATTTTGAAGCCGGTTGTGAAGCCGATTTTATTGTAATGGATTGTTCAGCAACCCCATTTTTAAAATTTAGAATACAGCATGCCAAAACCCTGCATGAAAAATTATTTGCAATGATGATGTTAGGCGACGACCGCTGCGTTGAGCAAACCTACATTATGGGTAAAAGTGTGTATAAGCGCGATGATAACAATCAATTTTCAGACACCCGCTCACCGGTATTAGAAGAGGCTTAACCGTTATGGAAAACTATTTATTTGAGCTTGCTCATTTAGTACTGCGTTATTTTCATGTTATTGCTGGTATAGCATGGATTGGCGCTTCATTTTATTTTGCATGGCTTGATAACAACCTACAAACACCACCGCAGTGGAAAATAGATAAAGGCATAAAAGGCGATTTATGGGCCGTGCATGGTGGTGGCTTTTACGAAGTGGCTAAGTATCAAAATGGCCCTGAACAAATGCCGCATACTTTGCACTGGTTTAAGTGGGAAGCCTACACAACGTGGATCACCGGTATATTACTATTTAGCTTACTTTATTATGTTGGCGCCGATGTGTATTTAATTGATAACAGTAAAAGTGAGCTAAGTAAATTTGCAGCTATTGGCGCATCCCTTGGTTTTATTGGCTTAGGTTATGGTGTTTATCGTTTATTGTGTAAAACCTCACTGGTCGAAAACGGCAAAGTGTTTATTGCTGTAGTTATTGGTTTATTAGCTCTGTGGACTTTTGGGGTTGATCAATTATTTAGCGACCGCGCTGTGTATATTCATGTAGGTGCACTTATTGGTACTTGTATGGTTGGCAATGTGTATCACATTATTATGCCAGGGCAACGCTATATGGTAAGTGAAGTAGAAGCCGGTAGAATCCCTGATTCAGCGCCAGGTTTAAAGGCAAAGCTGTGTTCTATTCATAATAACTACGCCACGTTACCTGTGGTATTTATAATGCTGAGCAACCACTTTCCTTATACCTACAGCCACAACTTTGGCTGGCTTATTTTAATTGCGCTGTTTGGTATTGGTATGTGGATACGCCATTATTTTAACTTAAAACATCAAGGTATTAATAAACCCTCAGTACTTGTAAGCGGTATTGCAGCTTTTTTTGCTCTTATGCTCGCCATAGCCCCTTGGCCCAGTACACCAACAAATGCAGGCGAAAGCGCGCCTTTACAAACAAGTATTACCGACGCACAAGCGTGGGATATAATTAGCAAGCACTGTACACAGTGTCACAGCGAAACACCCACCTCTGAGCTTTTTCAAACCGCGCCGCTAGGCTTTAAACTCGACTCTATTAGTGATGTAAAAAAATCCAGCACGCTTATTCATACCCGCGCGGTTATAACCAAAGATATGCCACTGGCCAATATGACCAAAATGACAGACACAGAGCGCGAAACGCTAGGCGCTTGGCTCTCAGCACTTAAAGAGGAGCAATAAAATGAGCGAGCAATTTAAAAACTACCCGCGCGATTTAATTGGTTATGGTCCAGATGTACCCCATGCAAATTGGCCCAATAAAGCACGTATTGCCTTGCAAGTGGTATTAAATTACGAAGAAGGCGGCGAAAACTGCGTGCTGCATGGTGATGCAGCGGCCGAAACGTTTTTATCAGAAATAGTCAGTGCCCCGCATGTTGAAGACCGCCATATAAGCATGGAGTCTATTTACGAATATGGCTCACGCGCTGGCGTGTGGAGGCTACTGCGTTTATTTAAAAAATACGATATACCGGTCACCATTTTTGCAGTGGCGATGGCCCTTGAGCGCCACCCCGATGTAGCTAAAGCCTTTGTTAAAGCGGGCCACGAGATTGCAAGCCATGGCCTGCGCTGGATTAATTATCAAAATATAGATAAGCAAACCGAACGCGAGCATATGCAACAAGCCATTGATGTCATTAAAAAGCTCACAGGTAAAAAGCCCAAAGGCTGGTACACAGGGCGCACAAGCCCTAACACAGCAGCCCTTGTGGTAGAAAATGGCTCGTTTTTATATGATGCCGACGATTACAGCGACGACCTACCTTTTTACAGTATTAAAGAAGGTAAACCACAGTTAATAGTGCCCTACACGCTTGATGTAAACGACATGCGCTTTGCTGCCGTGCAGGGCTTTAATGCCGGGGATCAATTTTATAATTATTTAAAAGATGCATTCGATACACTATACGAGGAAGGCGACCCAGAAGGTGAAAACGCCCCAAAAATGATGTCGATAGGTTTGCATTGCCGCCTAATTGGCAGACCAGGAAGAATAAAAGCATTAGCACGGTTTTTAGAATATGCTCGCTCGCATGATCAGGTTTGGTTTGCCACACGTGAGCAAATAGCCGAGCACTGGCTTAAAACCCATCCGTATAAAAAAGCATAGTTTATATTTTTTTAAAACATAAAAAAAGCCCAGCAATGCTGGGCTTAAAGTCACTTTAGGAGTAGTTAGTTAAATGAAACCGTAATGATGTTAGAACATACATTTTCAGTTACACATAATTGGTAATCGTACGATGGTAATGTAGCACCACGTACGTAGTCGCGGTAACGACCTCGGTCAGCAGTAGTATCTACAAGCTCACCATTACGGTAAACACTTAGTGATTCAGCGCCAACACTTTCCCAACTAAGCTCTACACGCATAGTATCAAGGCGAGACTTATTAGCACGTTTTAAGGTAATTTCTAGCTCTACATCACTTACAACAACCGTTTGAGTTGATGTACTTGTATTGCCTTCACTGTCTGTTACCGTTAGTTCTACATCGTAATTACCTGATGCTGCATACACATGCATAGGGTTTTGATCAGATGATGTTGCACCATCGCCAAAGCTCCAGCTCCACTGTGTAATATCGTTATTTGAATCAGTGCTTGAATCAATAAAGTTAACTGTTAAGCCTTGTGTCTCAACGTCAAAACTAGCACGTGGTGGTTGTGGGCTAACTTCGCCAATAGCGCTTAGCGTTAATGACCAGCCATTAATTGTGCCGGTATCGGCTGCAGCAGTATCTTCTACTTGTAGTGTCCAATCGCCTGTAGCAACTTCGCCGTTAAATGATTCAGAAGTAAAGCTTCTAACTATGTCGTCGTTTGAACCACCCACATTGCTTTGTAGCGTTACTTGTGTGCCTTGAGCAGATACTAACTTAACCACTAAGTCGCCTGAGTAAGTATGCGAAATATCTACATCAGCAGTAGTACCAAATACTGTTAAGTCATCAGGAACATTAATTACTGACACTGCACCTACTGGCGAGTTATCAGGAATATCAACACTTGTGTTACTGCTGTAAGTAAAGTCGTTTAAGCCAACAGGTTGAACCATTAATTTAACTGACTGCTCTTTAACAATATCACCAGCTGTAGCTGTTACAGTAAGCTCGTATTCGCCCCACTGAGTGTTAGTATCGGTTTCAACATTTAGCATTACTTCATCGCCTGGGCGCGCTGTAAGCGATGATAAATAAGCGCCGCCTAATGTTGTTGATAACTCAAGCGTTACTTCTTCATCCCATTCGGCAATTGAACCAATTGTAAATGTGTAGTTAGTAGCTTGGCCTGCTTCAATTTGTTGCGTAAGTGGATCGGCTGATATTTTAAAGCCAGGTGTAGGGTCTGCATCAATAAGCGCTTGGTTAACATTAAGACGAGTACCTGCAACCGTTACACCTTGTAGCGCAGCATTTGCATCGCCAGAGTTCATTAGTAAATCTTTCAGCTCTTGAGTGCTAAGCTCAGGATTAATTGACAACACTAACGCTGCAGCACCTGCTACATGTGGCGTTGCCATAGATGTGCCAGAGTAAGATGCATAGCTCTCACCTGGTGTAGTTGATAAAATAGCACTACCCGGCGCGCCCATATCAACGCTTGTTAAACCATAATGTGAAAACCATGAAATACCATCGGTTTGATCCGTACTTGCAACCGATAATACACTTGCGTTTTCGTAGTTAGATGGGTAATGCGGGTTAACATCGTTATCAATAGTATCGTTACCAGCTGCGGCTACAAAGAGTAAATCCGCCGCTTCGCTTGATGCAATTGCATCTGCTAGTGCTTGGCTGTAACCGCCACCACCCCAGCTATTATTTAATACGCGTAAGTTAACGCCTGAGTTTTTAAGGCTAACCATGTAATCAATACACTTAATAGCGTCTGATGTTGAGCCATTACCCGCAGCATCTAAAAACTTACAACCAACAAGTGATACTTCATGGTTAACACCTACAACACCAATACCATTGCCACCACTTGCGCCAATAGTACCTGAAACGTGTGTACCATGGCCTTCGTCATCCATAGGGTCGCCACTGTCAGTAATGGCATTTATACCATGCACGTCATCTATAAAACCGTTACCATCATTATCAATACCATCTCCTGGTATTTCGCTGCTATTTACCCACATATTGCTAGCTAAATCACTGTGGCTGTAATCAATACCCGTATCAATTACACCTACCACTACATCGCGGCTACCTGTCGAAATATCCCATGCTTCTACTGCATCAATATCAGCGTCTGCTGTACCACCCGTTTGGCCATCATTATTTAAGCCCCAAAGCTCATCAAAACGAGGATCATCTGGCGTACGTGCAATGCTTACTTGGTAATCAGGCTCTACATATTCAATAGCTTGATGAGACTTTAAAAGCGCAATTGCGTCTTTAGTGCTCATTCCCGACACTTTAAACTTAGCTAAGCGACCTGAAAGTAAAGACGTATAGCTGTCATCAAGTTCATCTTTATTTAGATCAGTAATTTTAGCTTTAACTAATGAACGAGCCTGCTTACGCATTTCTTTCGTTGCATTACTTTTATATTTAACAATTATAGAATCACTGCTAGCAGTTACAGATTGCTTTACACCCACATCAGGAACTTTTGCAGCTGCTAAGCACGGAAGTAAGGCAAGAGTAATAATAGATAATTTTGTTTTCATTGTTCTATCCATAGTTTTTTTTGGGTTAGCTTAGATGCTCTAAGCACGTTCTTTCACTATTTCGAGTACAAGGGATCACATGGCATACCCTAAGGAAACAACCAAACTAATCATTTAACAAGTTAAAAAATA
This sequence comes from Pseudoalteromonas sp. SR41-7, assembly GCF_014163935.1. NCBI lineage: Bacteria > Pseudomonadati > Pseudomonadota > Gammaproteobacteria > Alteromonadales > Pseudoalteromonadaceae > Pseudoalteromonas > Pseudoalteromonas sp. SR41-7. Next base: position 289,871 of record NZ_JACJEF010000005.1, read on the forward strand.
AAAACGTTGTTAAAACCAACAATTTTGACCAGTTAAAGTATAAAAAAAACACTAAAGACAGACCTTTTAATGAAATTCACGCAAAGCCATTTACCTAATAAAGGGTCGGAGATTTTTACTGCTTTTAGATTGAATTAATAAAAAACCTCAACAACCGCACCATAACCCACTGAAAAATAAAAATTAAAAAATTGGTAAAAAATGATGATTTCAGAAAATACATTTGAGGAATACAGTAATTGGGTACTTAATAATTAACAGTTATTAAACGTAAGTTAAAAATAATGACAAAGCGTTTAGTGATAATTATTAACTACATCGAAAAATTTTACTTTAAGAGCTTTTCAAGCGGATCACAAAACATTATATCGGCACGGCATGCTGACACAGCAAATACCTTATAAAACCTATAAAATTTAAGGTGTTTGGTTTTAATATTTCAAGGAGAAAATAATGAAGTTGAACAAATCACTTTTAAGCTGCGCAGTTGCAATTGCAATGGGTACTAGCTTTGCTTCTTATGCAGATACTAACAACAAATCAGCATCAAGCTCAGAACTTGCTACCAACGTTTCTGTAGCAAGTGTTGAAAACTCAATGACTCTTATCCAAACTTTTAATGAAAATACTGCACTACTTACACAAGATGGTGATAGCAACACCATGCTTGTAACAACAACCGGTAATAATAACGAAACTGAAGTTGTGCAGAGCCAATTTGGTAATTATGCTGAAGTAATCACCACAGGTGACAACAACTTACAAGTATACAGCCAAGATGGCGTTGCTAATGGTTTTATCTCTGAAGTGACTGGTAATAATAATATGTTATTTGTTTCACAATTTGGCCAAGGCTTTTTTGTAAATAATGAAGCGATTAATATTGTAACTGGTGATGATAATATCATTGATGTTGAACAAGGCACTGGTGGTCACTGGTTCTACAACATGGATATGCAAGGTAACGCAAATGAAATTACCTCACTGCAAACCGGTGAATGGCATGAAGCAGAAATTACGATGCTTACAGGCGACGAAAATACTCTTGATTTAGTTCAAGACGGTTATTGGAGTACCTTTAAAGTAAGTAGTTTACAAGGCAATGACAACGAGCTTGAAGTTGAACAAGTAGGTGATCGTAATGCTGTAGCATTTAGTGCAATTTCTGGTGATGCAAATGAAATTGAAATTGAGCAAGATGGCTTAACTAATGCGGTAACGTTTGCAACTGTAATTGGGGACGACAACCAAATAGATTTAGATCAAGAAGGTTCACTTAACACAATTGAATCAAACTTATTTGAAGGTTCTAATAATGAGGTTTCAGCAACACAAGTTGGCGCTGAAAACTTAATGACAGCCGATTTAATTGGTGACAACAACGAACTAACTTCAATGCAAAACGGTGATTTAAACGAAGCCTACATGGGTGTAATTGGTTCAGACAATGAATTTACATCAGCCCAAATAGGTGATTTAAACTCGATTCACTTAGCTAACTTTAACGGCTCTGGCAATGATGTTGATTTAGTACAAGCTGGCGATGAAAATGCCGTACTTGTTCAATCTTCATACCCAGATGTAACGCTTACATCTAACGATAATGACATCGATATTGCTCAAGACGGCTCTCAAAATGAAGCAATTGTTACCCTTGCTGGCATTTTAGATAGTAATAATAACCAAATTGATATTGCACAAAGTGGCACGTTAAACCTTATTGATATGATGGTTGAAGGCAATAACCACAGCATTGATATTTCACAAACAGGTGAAGGTAACTGGGTTACTGGCGTTGAACAATCAGCATTTTTAGTTGGTGGTGAAAACGTATCGTTTAGTGTTACTCAAATTGGTAACGACAATATTGTTGAAGGCTCAGTAATTGGCTTTGACAGCACTGTATCTGTTACCCAAATTGGTGATGGAAACGCAGCAACAATTACTCAAATGTAATTGTTGAGGTGGGGAGAGCGACCCTCTCCCCTTTTTAAATTATGAAAAAAAATATTAACTTTAATCGTTACCTACTCACACTTTTCCTATGTTTTTCTGGGGCAACTCATGCTGCGGATGAACTAGAAATAGATGGCTTATTACTTGATAGAAGTATTAGCCGCTTTGGTCATCAATTTTATTATGAATTTTCAAACTACTGGCGAGATCTCCCTTCAACAGCTGGTTTTAATATTGAAATAAAAGAAACAGTAATACCAAAAGCGGGTACACAACTTTCTTTAATAATGAATAACCAACTTGTTTACGCGACTTATTTAGGTCGCAGATTAGAACCCCTCGATGAACGTGTTGAGCAAGCTGTTTATACAGTAATAGATGCAATGGCTCGCTCAAACATGGCTGCATCAACACCAGATATGGCTAAAGATGGATGGTAAAATGAAAAAAATAGCCCTTATAATAATAACAATATTAAGCTTTTCAGCTTCCGCGACTGAAATAATTTACACCCCAATAAATCCAAGCTTTGGTGGTAATCCACTCAATGCAAATATGCTGCTGAGCAAAGCACAGGCTCAAAATAAGCACAAGGCTCCGGTAATCGAAAAAGGTTACGCTGAACAATTTCAAGACTCTTTAGAGCGCACTTACTTAAACCGCATGGTAAGAGAAATTACCGATATGGCTTTTGGTGAGGATATTGAAGATAGTATTTTTAATCAGGACTCAATTTTTATGAGTGGTGATTATCAAATTGAAGTTATAACCAGCACAACCGATTCTATTACAGTAAAAATAACAAACATATTAGATGACTCTGTTGTGATCATTGAAGTACCGAGGTTTGGATAATGTATAAACTACTAATAACAATAACATTACTGGGTTTGAGCGGCTGTACAAGTTTAGGTAAGCTTATTCCACCATCACAGCAAAAAGCAATTAGCCTAGAGCCAACTGAATTATTTGCAGACTTAAAAAACTTACCAAAACCTGTTGGCAGCATTCCGGTATCGGTCTACTCATTTAGAGACCAAACAGGTCAATACAAACCACAAACTAACGTTAGTTCGTTTTCGACTGCCGTTACACAAGGTGCTAATTCAATACTCGTACAAGCACTGCATGAATCTGATTGGTTTACACCTGTTGAGCGTGAAGGTTTACAAAACATTTTAACTGAGCGAAAAATTATTCGTGCAGGCCAAACTGATAACCCTAACCAGGCTGAGTTACCTCCACTTACCACAGCTAAAATCATTTTAGAGGGCGGTATTATAAGCTATGACACCAATGTAAAAACGGGTGGGTTAGGTATGGAATACTTTGGTATAGGCGCATCTGAGCTTTACCGTGAAGATGCTATTTCAATTTATCTACGCGCTGTGGATGTTCGTACAGGCCAAGTGTTGCTTAGTGTGGCCACCAGCAAAAAAGTATTAAGCCAAGAGATGCGTGCAGGCTTTTTTAGATACGTAAGCTACAAACGTCTAGCTGAAGCTGAAGCCGGCTTTAGTGACAACGAACCTATGAGTATTTGTGTAACTCAGGCAATAGAAAAAGCACTGACAGACCTTATAACAAAAGGCATTGATAAAGGCTTATGGGCTAAAAAAGTGAGCTAATTACACAGGCCGTCATAACAAATAAAAAAGGCTACTAACAGTAGCCTTTTTTATAGGAAAAATTGAGATTATATATGCTATTTATTTAGCCATTGGTAATAAAACAGAAACGTAACGCTGAGCCCAATTCGCAAGCTCTACCCTGTTACGTGAGTTAGTTTTTTTAAACGCACTGTACAAATGTGTTTTTACAGTGTGGTCGCTAATGTTGAGCTTATCAGCAATTGTATTGTTACTCGCACCTTGTGCAATTAAATGAATAACGGACTTTTCTCGCTTTGTTAAATGATCGTAATCGTCCTGCTTTAATTCAATGTCGTCATGTAGGTTATTAAATGATGATGCCACGGCTAAAATGTCGTTAAAAGCTTTTGAAATTACTTTACGCGTAAACCAAAGCTCGCCAGTATCAACACGAACTAACCCTTTAAAAATATCTTCTGGCGCATCAGATTTATAAAAAACACCATTAAAATGGTTAAGCAATAAGTTTTGCTCGCACACATCTTCTTTATCAACATTAAAGATAACAACACTATGGTGTTTAGCTAAACAAATAAGGTCTGCGGGAATGAGATCTTGCCATTTGCTTTTAGCACCATCTATTAAAAACAAATCATAATTTGCACGCTGCTCAGCTTTAGGAATAACATCGTCCATTTTAATATCACCAAACAAGGCCTGTAGTGTTCTTAAAATAGTAGTGTAGTTGTGTGAATGAAAAGATGATTGAAATGTAGTTTTTACGAATACTGAGTTTTTATGGGGCATAAATTTCGTCCTTGAAACATTTACACTACATTACCTAAATCAAATACAACTTACAATGAGATTTTGGTATTAAAATTAAGTTATCGTTTCTCATCCTAAAACAGATAAAAACCTATTAAATCAATACATAACCTACATTACTTTTGTTTTAACAATTTTTTTGTAAGATAAATAACAGATCGGATTAGTAGTTTAGTAATTTATAAAATCGAGTCGTTACGCCATTAGTCCAACCAAAACCCTGCTGTACTTGATATTCACCACCACCGGCTAAAACCGCTGGTGTGCACACATTGTATTTTTCGAGTAAGCACTTATTTACTGCAAAATTTTGCTCAACCATATTTACCCAATTTTGCATTATATGTGTACTCAATTGAGTAATACCGTAGTTATTAAGCCCTTTTACCGCAAGCCATTGGAGTGGAGCCCAACCATTTGGACTATCCCACTGCTGAGGCGTTTGAGTAATAGTTGTAACAATGCCACCCTCTTTTAAAAATTCATTGGCTAATATTGTAGCTACCTTGATTGCTTGCTCATTACTGGCTAAATTAACAAATAAAGCAGTAGTTGCCGCTGCACTAAGTATTGGAGATTGAGTCGTTGTACGGCAGTTATAATCAACAAAAAAACCGGTTGGTTCATTCCAAAGGTAAGCATTAATAAGTGCCTTGCGATTGCTGGCAAGTAATTGGTAATGCTCTGCTTGTTCACTATTGCCGAGCAATTGAAAGAATTTGCTTAATTGATTCTCTAAGTTATACATAAGGCAGTTTAAATCTATAGGAACAATATCAGTTGTTTGAATAGAGCTTAGTAAATTAGACTCACCAAGCCAACGAGAACTAAAGTCCCAACCCGACTCACATGCAGCGCGAATATTACGATAAAAATCAGATTTTTTCTCCTTCGCCAACCCTTCCGCTAGCGCTAAATCTTCACGCAATGACTCTGCTCTTGGCTCACTTACATCGTCCCAATAACGATTTAAAACACCACCACAAGGCATTCTTACTACCCGCTTTGAGCCCAATAAATCACTCGAAAGCAACTGCGCGTCTTGCATCCAAAATATATATTCTTTTTCAAGTGCTGCAACACACATAGCAAGCCATTGCGTATTGAGTGATTTGCTATGCGTATGTTCCCATAATAACTCGACCATGAGTGCTAAAACCGGTGGCTGCGAGCGTGATAAATAATAGCGACGGTTACCATTTGGAATACAACCATAATCGTTAATTAAATCTACAAAGTTAAGTAGCATATCTTCAACTACATCACCTTTATCTGCATCGATTAAGCCCAATGCTGTAAAATAACTATCCCAATAGTAAATCTCTTGAAAGCGCCCGCCAGGCACAATATAGCTGTGCTTTAGTGCTAGTAATGAATCTTGCTTCGGGGTATCCGCCTCTCTTCTAAGGCCACTCCATAACGAGTCTATATAATGCTTAACCGATGACGTATCAGCCTCAGTGCCCATTGCTAGCACTGGGGAAGTAATAAAGTGTGCGTTTACAAACTCACTAAGCTGCGTATTAGTTAAAGGCGCTAATTGTTCATAGCTTTTACATGCACTTTGCCAATTAACACGCGCAATTGCATCTGCGAATGTTTTACAGTCGCTAAATACATGCTGCATTTGAACATCTTTAAATAATTGGCTGTCAAAAAAACTCATAACTTTCCTTACTGTTAAGCTGTTGTTGCGTGTTGTGAGATAGCGTCGGTTCGTTTTTTGAAAAAAATCACGCTAATAAAAATCAAACTAATGGGAACCAAAGAAAGGTAAAACGCATGCTGGCCACTAAAGTGCTCAAATACATAACCAGTTATTATTGAGCCTGTTGTTCCACCAAGTGCTGAAAAAACTACAATTAAGCCAGTCATAGCGGCATGACGATGTTTTTCAAGAGCGCTGAGAATAACTGAGTTAAGTACCGGATAAATAGGCGCCATGAAAAAGCCAATTAACGGTAAAATAAATGCAGCAAGTGGTGCATCAAATAAGCTAATTACTGTATTTTCAGTAACATTCTCAGTAAGCGGTAGGGTAATAAGTATGAGGCCGGCCATCGCAATTAAACAACTGCTCAATACAACAAACCAGTGAATGTGTTTAAGTACTTGCCCTGCTACTAAGCGCCCAAATGCAAGTGCCGCAGCAAAAATACTGGCCAGCTGAATACTAATAGCTATAGGAAGTTTTAAAACTTCATTATTGAATGTGGGTAGCCAAGTACCGACGCCCTGCTCAATTAATACGTATAAAAAAGCACTAATTATAAATATGAGTACCAACGGTTGATATGTTAGCTTAAGCATGGCGATAAAATCGAACCAACCAGAGCGTTTAGTTTTACTTATAATGGCGGGCTTTATAGGCGCAGCAATTACGCTCGCTATAACGATTAGGGCTAGAGCTGCTAGTAAGTAATAAACGTTGAGCCACGCGGTTGAATCGTTTGGATCTATAAAAGCAGTAAAAATCCAATAGCCACTTAACACACCAACCATGAAAATGCCCTCAATGGTGTTTAACAATGAAGAGTGGCTATTTGCATCATCTGTCACTTGGCCGATAATAGAGTAAACCGACACTTTAACCACAGCAAAGCCACAACCAATGGCGGCAAATAAAATTTTAAACGCATAAAAGTCACTAATTAAAGCCGTACTTACACAAGCAAGGGCAACAACAGTAAGTGCCCCAAGCATAGCCAGTTTATAGCCTAGGCGAGGAATAAACGAAGCCACTACAAATGACATTATCGCAATGGATAAATCTTTAAACCCCTCAAGCACTGAAGCTTCTGTTTTACTTACCCCAAGGGTATTTATTGCCTGCAAAATAACGGTGCCCACGCTATTTAACAAAATAGCGAAAATAAAGTAACTTGCTGCAATTGCCAGTGTGACTTTTGTTTTACTCATAATTGTCCTCGCTTTACAGCGTTATTTAAACGCTATAACGACCTTTATTGTATGCACATAACGAGTGCATACACAGTGTGTGTTTATATCAGTGAGGTTTGAGTTTAGTTTAGAATAGCCCCCAATGCAATCGTTTGCATTTTAAATTTAACATTAACTCAACATGATTTATAAACTATCTTTTACTTGATTGGCGGGTAATCAGTTCAATATCAATTACTTGTGATTCAACTTTTTCACCAGCTAGTTGCTGCATCAATTTTTGAACTAATAGCGTGGCTGCGTACTGTGTGTTTTGTCGGATAGTTGATAATGAAGGGTGGCTAATGTCGGCCATAGCAATATCATCAAAACCTACTAGAGCGACATCATTAGGAATGCTTACATAACGCTCTTTTAAGGCTTTCATGGCACCTAAGGCAACCATATCACTACATGCAACTATAGCATCAAAATAAAGGCCTTTTTCACGCAGTAATTGGTTAATTGATTGATATGCTGAGCTACTTGTAATATCAATAGATACAACATGTTGCTCTAATTTATGGGATGCTAATGCGGCAGAGTACCCTCTATGACGCTCACTAATTTCACCATGTTCTGGGTCGCCTAAAAATACAATGTTTTTAGCTCCGTGCTCTATTAAATGCGTTGTTGCTTGCAAGCCTCCCAAGTAATTGTCACTTCCTACAATGGGGTAGTTGCTAGGTGTTTTAGGGTCTCCCCATACCACCAGCGGAATACCTGCGTTAGCTGCATTTTCTATATTGATTTGGTTTTTACCTTGACCTACAACAATAATACCGTCTGCACGGCGGCTATTAATAAAATAATTAGCCCAATCGTCTTGCGCCATGATTGAATTAGATAGTAAAAGCTCTAACCCTTGCTGATTAAGTGCAAGATTAATTTCGCTCACTACTTTAAGTAAAAACGGATCGCTAATCGACTGCTCTGTTTGTTCGTCAAGGTTAATTATAACCGCAACTACATTGGTTTTTTGTGTCCGCAACCGACTTGCAGCCGTATTAAGGCTAAAATTATGCTCTTTAGCTAAGCGCTGAAGTTTATCGCGGGTTTCTTGCTTAATTAGCGGGTTATCATTAAGCGCACGCGAAACTGTAGAGGTAGACACGCCTGCTAGTTTCGCTAAATCAGTTAATTTAATTTTTTTGTTATTCATGATCTTCCTAAATAGTCGCTTACCACTGATCAATACAATTATCTAACTCGCTGACAATATAGCATTATTATTTTTTGCTGGCGCGAACAACGACCTAAAAAGTGTTTAACATATAAATAAGCTCAATAAATAAACTATATAAATTCATAAATAATTTACAAATAAATATTGCAAACGTTTGCATTTATCTCTAAGGTTTCAATATACACAGCCTATTTACAATGATTTTTAGTAAAAAGGCTGCTGAAATACACTGTTTAATACACTAAAAACGGGATCACACACATGAAAATCAATAAAGCAAAAAGTACATTAGCGTGTGCAATTACTTTAGCGCTTAGCACTCAATGCGCATTTGCAGCAGAGCAAACACAAGAAAAACAGAAAGTTGAGCGCATTGTGGTATCGGGAACACCTACGGGTGTTGGAGTTAGAAAAATTGATGCCAGCTATGCGGTAACTAATATCGATAGTGAACAAATTATTAAACTGTCTCCAAAAAGCACCGCTGACTTGTTTAAAGCAATACCTGGTGTTTGGGTAGAAAGCTCAGGTGGTGAATCGGGCGCTAATGTATTTGTTCGTGGTTTTCCTGGTGGTGGTGATGCCCCATTTTTAACACTCAGTATTGAAGGCTCACCTATTTATCCTGCTTCAACATTGTCATTTTTAGAGAACTCATCAATGTTTCGTATTGATGAAACCATTGAGACAGTAGAAGCCCTGCGTGGTGGACCTAATCCTGTTTTATCTAACGGACAACCAGGATTAACAACCAATTTTAGATTAAAACGTGGTGGCGAAGAAACAGAAGGCTTATTTAAATACACAACTTCTGATTACGACTTACAGCGAGTTGATGCTGTGATGAGTGGTGAAATTACTGACGATTTATACTTTATGGTTGGCGGTTACGTAAAAAGCTCACCGGGTATTCGTGATGCGGGCTTTACTTCTGAAAAGGGTAGCCAATTTACAATCAACATTACTAAAGATTTAGACAACGGTGAGCTTAACTTTTATACCCGCCAAACAGACGATCACGGTGCATGGTACTTACCAACACCCCTTAATGTTGATGGTATTGACGCAGAATATACGCAACTTGGTACGCTAAATCGTCAAGCAACAATATTTACAGGCCCCGATGCACAAGCACTTGATATTGACCTAGGTGATGGCCGAGGGTGGGACGGCCATGTTTCGGGCGGTAGTATTAAGCTAGAGCTAAAAGGTGGTTGGCATTTTTCAGATCGCTTTAACATTACCAAAGGCGATGCAAATACCTACGGTTTAGTACCTAGTGGCTCAGCAACAACGGTTGGAGCAGTTGCTGATAACGGCCAAACTGCATTTGGAGCAGTTACAAACACTGAATACGCAAGCGATACCCCAGTCCAACAACTTGGTCGATGGGTAGTACTTAAAGAAATCAGCTCATTTACTAATGATTTAGCTTTTTCGAAAAAATTTGGCGACCTATCAACAACCTTTGGATATTACACTGCAAGTACTTCAGCAAAAGATTGGTGGAGCTTAGGTAACACTGCATACCATGTACTTGAATCAGGTGGCGAAGCATTGGCTGGGATTGAATGTAATCAAAACACCGATGGTTGTGATTTTAACTACGACATAAGCTCAACAGGTGATGCGCGCACTAACGCGTTTTATGTTACTGGTGAATACAAATTTGCTGATGCGTTTACACTTGATGTTGGCGTACGTCAAGAAAACCACGAAGTAGAATACAGTGTAGATGAGGGCCTTGACGGTATTATTACTAAAACCGTTAGCTATGATGAAAGTAAAACATCGTGGACTACAGGGTTAAACTATTCAATTAATGATGATATGGGTGTGTTTGCCCGTGTTAACCGTGGTTATAAAATGCCTTACTTTGATGACTTTAGAGATAACTTTGATGCTTACGAAGACGGCGAAAAGCTTATTAAAGAAATAACTCAAGGCGAGCTTGGCTATAAGTTAATTACTGAATCAACCGACTTTTATGCAACCGTATTTGTAAATGAAGTTAAAGGCGACACATTTGTAAGACGACCTGGCGTACCAGCAGAAATTTTAACAAACGAAGCATACGGTATAGAGCTTGATTACAACTTTAATCATGATTCTGGTTTTTCTGTTAATTTAAATACGACATTACAAGATGCTGAAATTACAGAGAGCCCAACAAACGATGGTAACCAGTCGCAGCGCCAACCAAAATGGCAAGTACGTATAACGCCAAGTTACGATTTTGAGCTACAAGGTATGTATGCAACTTTATACGGTACACTTTCAGCGGTTGATGATCGCTTTGGCAATAACGAAAACACTGTAACACTCGATGGCTACGAAAAAGTTGATTTAGGTTTAATATTAGAACCAATGGAAGGCATCAAGCTTCAAGTAGCAATAGATAACTTAACGGATGAGCAAGGCATTACAGAAGGTGATCCACGTAATGCTGATGCACCAAATGGTCGTTACATTATGCCTCGTACAACGCGCTTTAGTGTAAGTTACGCGTTTTAAATAAAATACAATATAAAGGGAGCATTCGCTCCCTTTCACTTTAATTAACCTAAACAAATGAATTTAAAGGCTAAAGTGAATTACTCAATACTCGCTTTTAATTTATTCAGCGCATCAACCGAAAAACCTCGATCATAAAAATATAAAATTTCGCCGCTGCTATTTATAAGTACCACACGAGAGTTATTTGGGCTTTGATTACCTGTAAACTTTTGAACTGTCTCGCCATCTTTATAAATAGTGATTACCCCACCCCATAATTCTTTAGGGATGCCTTTGCGCATACCGCTGTCTATAAATGTGCTAAACATACGTGGTGCCATGCCGGCAATGGTTGGTAGTTCGTATGTAGGGAGCGTTACGCCCGCCATATCTAAACCAATTAACCAACGGTCTATATCAAACTGGCTGTCTTGCTTGTACCCAATGAGCAGTAGTGTTTTATCTGCTTTAAAATCACTAGGTATAGTCACCAAACTTTGCTCTAAGCTTTCACCACTAATGCTTGGGAACTGCTTACCTGTTAATTGCTGGTTTGGGTACTGTGTTGTACATGCGCTAAGTAGTAAAAGTGCAAAAGCACTTAATGTTAATTTGATCATAATAAACCTAATATTTATAAATTTCATACCGATACGTTTAGTATGGCAGCTGAGATCTAAAAATGCTGACTAGTTATATAATTTTTAAATTTAGACGCAGTCATGGGCTTACCGTACTTCCAGCCTTGTCCGTAGTGCACACCCGCTGTTTTTAAAATGGCTTCTTGCTCAGTCGTTTCAATTCCTTCTGCTACACAGGTATAATTAAACTTATGCACAAGTTCCATAATATTCGGGATCATAGAGGCTTTTAAGCCCTCAGTTGTTATATCTTGAACAAACGTACGATCAATTTTAAGTTGATGAAAGCTCAAATTTTGTAAATTTCTTAAATTCGAATAACCCGTACCAAAGTCATCTAATGATAAGTTAAATCCCGATTCAACCAAGGTTCTAAAATGAGCATGCGCGATGCTTGTATCAAGGTATTCGTCTTCAGTTATCTCTAAACAAATAATAAAGCGTGAATTGGTAAGCTCTGTAATTTGTGGCAGCAACGACACGTTACCCAGCTCTACATCACACGGAAATATATTAAGCGACACTTTGAAGCCTTCAGGCAATACCTCTATAGAGGTTAGCTCTTTGATTGTAGTGGCAATCATGGCCTCAGTAAAAGTCCAGGTTAAATTGTTTTTTCTAATAACCGGAATAAACTCATCTGGAAATAAAACACCGTACTTATCTTCAAAACGTGCAAGTACCTCGCAACCAATCAGCTTGCCACTTTGCAAACAAATAATAGGCTGGTAAGTCCAATAAAATGATCCCTTTTTGAGTCCTTTACGAATACGCTGATTAATAGAGCGACGTGCAGCAATTCTTGCATCAACTATTAACGCACTCGATATTCCCGCTAAACAGGTTAAAATTAACGAAATTATTAATAATAAGTGGTTATTAGAAAAAAACAGACTCCAAGGTAAGTGCACTACCACACAATATTGGCTACTTGCAGAACTGCAAACTAAATTAGTTTCGTAAGGAAAGAAAACATTGTTTTTTACTTGAAGGTAGAGGTCCTCTTTACCTGCTAAATGATGCAAAGTATTTGGTGTTTTATAAACAACTTCCCAATCTGGCACAGTAATGCCAATGTTGGTAAAGGGAGTACTCTGCATAATTAAATTATAGTCCCCTTGTCTGACTATAATTACCTCCATAGGGCGCTCACTAAATAATAATAGATAAAGCTCTGGCTCAAAACGGACCCTCACCTGTTCATCATCTCGAATAAAGTCAGGCTGTTTGTCGTTAATTGGTTTACTTAATAAGCCTGCACCCGTAGTACAAACTAGCTGATTATCTTTAAAAAAACCTATATCAATTACATATTTTGCGTCAAATAAAGCGCGGCGCATCTCAAGAAGAGTTGTGTTGTCACACTGTTTAAACGCAAGCTTATTTAATGGGGTAAGTATTCGACGCCGCTCTGCAATTGCACCTTCTACATGAGTGAGAATATACTCAGCATCTGACTTTGTTTGTGCTGTTAATTGCTGCGCTGCAAAATTGAGTAAAATAATACAGCCAGTTATAAAAACTAACACTCCGGTTAGAACGGCTATAATAGATTTTTGTTGGTACTTTTTCATAGCATCTCGAAGTTGTTAATTTATATCACTACTTTATTAGATGATTGCATAAGTCGCATTAAATTCACACAGATAGATTTAACAATTATTGAGTGAGTTTTGAACCAATTGCGCTATTTTAAAGCCTATTGCCAAATGTTGGACATCATCAAAATGAATCCCATCACCATCTGTTATGCTAATAAACGAGTTAAAATCAATAAAAGCGCACTTATTATTAGCTGCAACGCTTTTAAATGCACTAGAGAGCTCTGTTGCTTTAGTATCAGCCTCTTCATAAATACGTGAATACTGCTCGGTAATTCTTATTTTAGGTGGGCTAGCAATAATAATTTTAGGAGATTTTAAAGTACTACCTTGCTGATAATAAATGTGTATTGAGTTAATTAAATCATTCAAGCCATCTGCTATTAAAGTAGGTGTTAAATTAAAACGTTTTTTAAGATCGTTTGTACCAAGAGCTATAATAATAAAGTCGAGATCATGCTTATCCAAATAAGGTTTTAAATAGCTAACAGCATTAAGCACACCGTCAAACGGGGGATTATGCACTAACGTGCGATTAGGTTGCCCTGCCTCTATTACGTTAAAACCACACCCTAAGTTTTTATTTAAAAGTGATGTCCAACGGGTATTTTCATCAAAACGTTTACCCGTTACAGGGTTTAAGCCCCATGTATTTGAATCCCCAAAGCAGAGAATATTTTTTATTATTTGAGTCATTAAAATGGATTGAGCGTATAGCCTTGTTGTTGAAGTTGTCCGTGAGCGGTCATAGCCGAAAGCGACATTTTTACACCCTCAATTAAAAGCGCTGGCGTTACTTTAAAGTGAGTAGCAGATTGCCCGCAAACATACACTTTAGTGTTGTTTGCTAGTAGCTGATCAATTAACGCTTGGTTTTTATTGTCAGCGTTAAAGCGTTTTTTATATTCGCTATTAGCTAACACATCAACACTTGCGCTACCGTGCACAACTAATGCAAGTTGTATGTTTTCAGGCTTTACGCCATGCGCCACATGCATGTTAATAAAACGCGCTAGCGAATTTATTGAATTATTTTGCGCGCCTTCTTTAGCGCCATCAGCAACATCAAATGCTATTTTAAATACCGTAGCGTCATTAATTTCATCATGCTCGGGGACATTGTAATAATTACCATACCCCTTAATTGGTTGCTCTGTTGCATATATTAAAGGGCTAAAAAGCAGCACTAACAATAGTAAATATTTCATAAAACAATCCTGTGTTTTTTAAGATTATTACTAAACTACCAGAGACAACCAAAAAAGGCTGCAATTTAAGCAACCTTTTGGGTACTTTTATGGCTGTGGTTAATAAACTGCATACCTAAATAACTAAACGTATTTTTAAACTGCTCTACAAAACAGGCGGGGGCTTCACTTGATGACGCATTAGAAAGCACTGAAAAATGCTTACTGCGTAAATTACGAAGCTTAGGTTTTAATACTTCATCGTCCATATAGTCGGTTATTCTATCGATAAATAATTTCATTTGTACCGTGGTGCTATACCAATAAACGGGCGAGGCAAACACCCAATGGTCATACTTTAAAAGCGATTCAAACACAGTGTAAAAATCATCATTTTTATAGTTTTTGTTATAGCAGTATGGCGCAATTTTATAATCATCCAGGCAAATTACACGCACAGCATTTTGCTCTGCAAATCCATTAACGTGCGCCTGTGTATTACCATTTTTGCGTGCGCTTGAATAAATAATAACAGTGCTACGCTCAAGTTTTTGTTGCATTTAGTTAGCTCCTTTTTTAATGTTGCAAGAAGCTTAAAACCTCAAGTTATATTGAGGTCAATCGGAAATTAAAAATAATGCCAATAGATCAAAAAAAACTAACTGAGGCCAGCTTAACCGTGGGTTATGTAGCAAAGCGTAGCGGCGTAAAAGTATCAACCCTACATTTTTACGAAACAAAAGGACTAATACGTAGCTGGCGTAATGGCGGCAATCAACGCCGCTATAAAAAAGATGTACTGCGCCGTATAGCGGTAATAAAAGCCGCACAAGCAATGGGAATAACCCTTGATGAAATTAAACAAACATTGGCAACATTACCTGATCAGCGCACACCCACGCAAAAAGACTGGGCAGCCCTTTCAAAGCAATGGCAAGCACAGCTGGACGAGCGAATAGCGTATATGCAGCGTTTGCGCGATCGCGTTGATGGATGTATTGGCTGTGGGTGCTTATCTATGAGTAAATGCCCTATTTATAACAAAAACGACCACTTAGGCGAAAACCAAAGTGGTGCTATTTTGTTAGAGCGAGATTGAGGGCTAGATTAAAGTTAATCTAAGCCGCTTAGCCCCTCTCTCGCCGCTCGGTATAAAGCACCTAGGGTTGAATCGAATACCGATTTTATAAAGCTATATGTAAGCTCCACCGCTTTACTAATTACTTTGCCAGCAAACACTAACATATGCCCTAGTAAACCTAAGGTTTGTGTTGCAAACGAGGCTGACGCTTTAGCTATTTTATCAAGCGTTCGCGCCAACATATCGTAAAAAGTGAGACCGGTTCCAATGGCTGCTTGGGCAGCAACTGCGCTGTAATAGCCTGCATCTTTTAAAAGGGTAATTAATGCAGCACCAAGTTTATCTGCCCAATGTGAGGTAAATGATGCTTGATTTCTGTCTTCAAATTTTAAACGCACAGGCATGTTTAAAAAGTGATTAGCTTGTATAGTTAAGTTGTTCCAATTATTGCTATTGGCAGTGTTTAAGTAGCCAGGCGTACCAGCAAGAGTATGAGCAGCACCTTTTAAACCTTGTCCACTATCTAAACGTATTTCTTGGCCATTGTGCGGAGCATGCGAAAAAGGCCATAAAGGCACTTTAGCCACTGGGTCAGCCCCATGTGTACAGCGATAAATTTTATCGATTCTTGATGTTGCTGCGCGAGAGAAGTTTTCAAGCCCAACACGTGGCGAACCAAACGTATATAATTTTACAGGAAGTGAATACTCAGCTTTGATCCAATCAGCAGAAAGCGTCGCTAACGCACCACCCAAGCTATGGCCAACTAAATGAACGCAACCAGTCACTTTATCTTGAATATTCGCTGCTATAAACTCTTGCAGCGCAGGCTTCATACTATAAAAGGTCTTATTAAAACCAGCATGCACCATACTGCCATTTGACCCACCACTCACACCAAAGTGCCCATCGGTTAATCCATCTCTTAGCGAGTTAGTTCCCCGAATAGTTATAACCGAATCGCCCTCATACGCGCCAAGCCCATGCCCTACTAAAGCAAAGCCCGTGCTTAAATTAAATAAATGAGAAAAAAAGCTGCCCGTTACCCCTTGTACTGCACCTGGATTAACTGAAAAATTAAAATTGTCGCGCAAAGAGGCATGAAGTGTGCGATTGAGTAAATTAGTGGTTTTAATACTTTTTGCTTTATAAGCAAGGTTTGCTAATTGTACGGCTTGAGTGGGTGTCAAAGTATTCATATAAGTTCCCTTTAAATAAATAGTTAAAGTTTACATGATGTGTATATCGCAAAAGTGTGGCTTGTATCTTCTTTAATTGGAATATCGTATGTTTGCGGCTCTTTAGAAATATCACACTTCAAGTGTGCAAGAAGCTCTTTAAGTGTGTCACTTTTTTCATGAATTGAAACAAGCGTGTACCATAAAACAATTCCTTCTGGCGTGCCGTTTTCTAAATAAATATGCTGAACCAACGAGTCGTTATCAAACATATTAGAGGGCTTACCTGTCTTTATTGTTTTTTCTGTAAAAGTAAAATAACCGTATTCGTCTGTTGTGGTTTCGTCAACGTATTCATCGCCATAGGTGAGTGAGCGCATTACTTTAGTGTTTGCAACTGGCTGCCCATTATCTAATAACTGCCCCTTTACTGGAGCCGATAAATAAAATTCTTGTTTATTAAAAAAGCCAAACATATCCGCACAAGCCTGTGATGTAGTAAAAAAAACAACGGCAATAGAGACTATTACCAACACAAAAATTTTTAAACGCGATAAAAACAAAGCAAACACTCTCCCAAGACCTAGCTATAAGCTACTTAATGTTTATGGCCAATTAATTACACCAACCATATTTATATTAAAAAAAAGTAGGGGAACATACTAATTAGGTACAATTATACTGCATGTTTTTTAATCAAAAAACAATCCTAATTTAATTATAAAATAGCGTATATATTAATTTACCAATACTACTAAACGCGATACCGCCCACAAGCAAAAAACCATATATAAAACTAATAGCACCAGCGGAAGGATCGCTCCTTTTATCAATTTCTATACATGCCGTGCACACAACAAAAAATATAAAAAAGTTAGCGATAACGCCTAAAATAAAAGCATCCCCAAATAACGGTGATACACCTGCCAAAACTGCGCCCAATATTAAGAGCGAGCCTGAAAATGAATGTTTATTAAACCGGCTCTCAATCATTTTTATAACTAATGTTGCTAACATAAAGAGTAAAAAGTATAGCGTTGGCCAAAACTGATAATACAAATAGCCCCAGTTTAAAAGCTCACCTGTAGTTGATGAATAAGTTTGTTCACCTATGACAGGCGCTGAAGCATTCGCGGCATTTTCGCTAAAAAAATATCCTAACCCACCAATAATTAATTTTATAATCCCAAAAAATAAAAAACTGGCAATAGTAAACCCGATAGCGTCATCTCTTGTTAATCGCTTTTTAGCTTTGCTTTTTACAATAATGGCAAGCATTAAACCTAACAGGCATACACTTCCTAAATAAAGTACCGCCTGCCAAAAGTCATCAGGATAAAATACGGCTAAACCAGGCGCTATAAATAGATACATAGCATCTTCGTTATCTAGTGAACGGTTTCGGGCACTCTGCTCAGACTCTTTAAAAAGAGCTAAATATACAAATAAAGGCTGTAAAAACAGTATTAAAATACTCGTGGTGATAAGGCTCATAGATCATCCTTGATGAGAAAAAATTAATGCAGCACTAGTGCTGCATTAATATTA
The DNA here is from genome assembly GCF_014163935.1 of Pseudoalteromonas sp. SR41-7. NCBI lineage: Bacteria > Pseudomonadati > Pseudomonadota > Gammaproteobacteria > Alteromonadales > Pseudoalteromonadaceae > Pseudoalteromonas > Pseudoalteromonas sp. SR41-7. Next base: position 308,105 of record NZ_JACJEF010000005.1, read on the forward strand.
AAAATTGAGTGTGTAATTATGATGGGGGTTATAGGTTTATTTTTTGAAAATACGTTTTAAGTTTTAAAAGCCCCGACTCAAGTTCAAATTTTTGTATTTTAGGATTTTTGAATTTAAACCCATTAGAAATATGAGTATTAATCATCGTCGCCATGCCCTCAAACCCAGCTGGCGCACTAGCAACTAAATCGCTCAACAAAGGGTTTATAAGCACTTGATGCTCTTCTATTAAAGTTGGGTCTTCATATATATCGTAAACAAGGTTAGTTAGTGTTTGTTGGTTTTGTTGTTCCATATCATTTCTATAGCGCTTTAGTTTAGGCGTTTATAGCTCCCTTTATATTTATAGGTAAATACATTTAAAGTTTAATTTTCAGCTAACGAGGCTTTGGCTTGCTTTTGTATATATTTAGCGCGATGCACCCAATCAGCTCTATTTGCATAATTTATAACGTAATCAGTATGGGTAATCACTTTATTCCACATACCAAGTCTTTGGTAAATAGTGGATAGTTCAAAATGTGCCGAAACAGTTTGAAAGTTTATTTCATTATCATGCAGTAAATACAATTCATATAATCGTGCAGATTCTCTTAAATCCTTTTTTACGAAGTGGCCACTTCGGTATATCCAAGCAAGTTTTTTTAAAGCACTATACTCGTTATTTGCAATACGAGAATTAAGTTCCTCCAAATAACGATTACCATCTCCGGTGTGCACACCTATGTAATACAAAGCCTCCCAATCTCCAAGACTATAAGCTTTTTCACACCATGCTTCTAATTGTTCAGGTGCATGCATTAAGCTTTTTTGGCATTGCTTTGCGGCTTTTTCTACAGTTAGGTTAGGGGAGTTAATATCTATATTAGGAAAAAGCGATGCTCTCGAAACAGAAGAAAATACAACACCCCACGTAAAGATAATTAATGATATTATTTTTACCATTGTAGTGAACCATCACTATTTACACGTTTTTCAGGTATATGCACTTGAAAGGATTTAACAGATGATTCGTACGGGTAGCCTTCTCGATAAAAATAAAGCTCTTTTAGGGATTTATCCTGATTTGAGTCACCTGAGCAACGTCTATCACTTATGCAACTTAACCCTCCAATAAAGTCGATAAAGCGTACATTGAAAATATTGTGATCTTTAAGAAATACATCAACACCAGGCTGGTCTGCTGCATTTAATACAGCATGAAAGCGATGCATAAAAGCAACAACTCTATTCTGACTTGAACGGTTTAATATAGTAGCTAAATTAACTGCCCAAAGTGCGTTTCTATAAGTATGAGTATCAAAGCAGTCGCCTCCTATACCCTTATCCGAAGAACATACACTATCCATTATATCCATTGTTTCGACTAACACGTCGAGCGCGACTATTTTCATTCCAATATCGCGCGCAGCCTTAACAAGTTCACCATAAGCATGAGGTGTTAAATAGCCATGGGTCCAATATTTATTAAAATACTGCTGTATAACATTAAAGCCTTTACCTGTGCGTTGATAAAAGTCTATTTTTTCCTGCATAGCTCTTGGTAGCATTTCGATTGCAAAATGCGTGAAACCAGCAGCTTTTAGCTGTTTGATTGCCTTTATTGCTTCATACTTATATCCGGCAGTGCTATGGCTTGATTCACCAAGCATCACTAAGCGTGCATTACCGGCCATTGTTTTATAATTTACATCCGTGTTTATTTTATTCACTGTATTTCCTTATGTTTAATAACTTCGAAGGGCTTTTAAACTAGATATTTTACATTTACTAATTGTGGCCCGCTTTATAAAAATGACTCAGTAGTTACCTGAGCCTTAATTTAATTACTAGCCAAAGGCGATATGAGGTGAAACTTTGACCGCAGCAATTACTAGTGTTTTAAGTTTTTCTAACATCCAAGTTAAAGCTTTTTTTACACCTGCATAAGTTATATCAACGGCAACAAATGGCTTTCCTACAAAGTTAAGTATATGCCCAATTAGCCCTTTACTATCTTCAGCAAACTTAATCGACATTTGAGAAATCTCTACAATTGACCGAGCTAATAAATCATAAATAGTTAAAACACCTGATGTGCCTATTTGACCCATAATACTTGCTAACTTACCGCTCTCACGTAATAAAGTGATAAGGGCACTTGTGATTTTTTCAGACCAATGTGCATTAAAAGAAGCATGATGGCGGTTATAGTACTTTAGACGTGTCATCGTTAAGTTAGATATCGAGCCTTTCTGCATACTTTTATAGTCAGGGTAACTAGCTGCAGTGTTAATATAACCTGGCGCATTACCTGCCATTTTATGCGCCGCACCCGTTAATGAAACACACGTACTTAGCCTATATTCGCTCCCCGCATGTACAAACGGCCAAACAGGAACCATAGCTACAGGGTCGCTACGATGAACAGCCCTATAAATGCCATCTAATCTTGTCTCTGTTTTAATTGCGAAAGGGTTAAGACCCACCCTTGGAGATCCAAAAGTATAAAGTTTTACAGGCACCTTATATTGAGCTTTAATCCAATTTGCTGCTAACGTTGCTAAAGCACCACCAAGGCTATGGCCAATACAGTGAACAGGGCGCCCACCTGCCTTACTCAATATTGCTGCTAGTTGCGGTTTAATAGTTTCAAAAGTACGATTAAATCCAGAATGTACCGGAGCTAAATTTGGGCCAACGGTAACACCACAGTGTAAATCTGTTAACGCATCAGCAAGCCCAGCAGTACCCCGTATTGCTATAACAATCTCGCCCGCATGGTTACCGGTACCTTTGCCTACACCAAAAAAGCCAAAACCAGTAGATTGGTTCAATACATGCTCTGCTGTTGTGCCACTTACACCTGTTAGTGTTGATGTTTTTGAATCAAATGCAAAATGCTTACTAATAATTGGATTCGACTTTATTTTTTTTGACTGATCACCAGCCGCCGAAACCGCAATGCTTTTGTACGCAAAATCAGCCAGTTGTGCCGCTATGCTAGGAGATAAAATTTTCATGTAAAATCCTTTTATTATTTAAAATCTTTAAAATAATCCGTATCGTCGTCTTCAGTTTCATAGATTTCAAAGTCACTTTCCCATCTACAAATACTCGAGCCATAAAAATCTAAATTTTCATGAGCATGGTTAGGAAATATAAAATCCACATTAGGTGATACTAAATCGGCGTTTAGACTGCTTAGCTTTTGTTTGTACTCGTCGGGCTCATCAATACCACGTAGCTCACTATTCCAAAGCTCATACTCTTCACCGCCATGAATTGCAGTAATAAGTTGATAAGTAACTTCATGGGAGAACATATCACCGGGTATTTTTGACTCAACAACAACTTCTGGCATATTAAAGGTGCCATCGGAAGCTGTAATGACCTGATCTTCTTTTTCAATTTTATGTGCAAATTTGAGGCTGCGATTAATTAAAACACCTTCAACGGGATTGCCGTTTAAAGTAATAATCCCTTTAACTTCAGAGCACATGTGTACGTCATATTTTTTTATTAAACCAAACATAGTGGTTCTAGTCCCTACCTAAAAATATCTTAGAAATAAACTTTACCGAAATATACTAAAGTATTGGCTTTCGATTTTTAAGAATTGCTTGACTGACACCTTTTACTTCAAACTGTTTAAGTAACGCAGCTATGCCATATTGTTTTTCGGCATCTATTTCTTTTTGGTAAAGCGGAAATAATCTATAAATGTTAACAGGATTATTGTTATAGCTAATTTTATCTTCTAGTAATAAAGCAATGCCTTGATATGGCGTGCATTCAACTTCTCGGGTAATAATAATGACCCGTTGAGTTGGGTCTATTTCTACTTGGTTTATAACTTCTAACCAATCAAACAACCACGGGTATGACTGAGTAAGCACTTCTTCTGCCGTATCAAAACCTTGCTTTGTTACTTCAAACATTATTTCAGCATCTTTATTGATGTTTTCAGAAAAAACAGCAAACTTGCCCTTTGCTTGTTTTGAATACAAAATACATGGTGTCTCTTTACTTTGCACATCAATCAATGCGCCATAATGAGCACTTAACTTATCTTTAAACGTTTCTGTTATTGCTGATACATAATTAAGTTCGTTTAAATCGTCTTCGATATTTTTATAACCAACGCCACGACCATAACGAATAAGCTCTTCTTTACTTTCGTTATTTGCGCCGTTTTCTATCAGTAGCTTTAATAGTTCTTTACTTTTGCTATATACGGCACATGATAAGGGAGAGCTTGTACTATTATGATTAACATTTGCTCCCAAGCCTACAAGCTTTTCTGTTGGAGTTAATTTACCGCTAATTAATGCAGAGCTTAGAGGTGTCCTCCCAAAGTCATCAACACATTCTTTATCAACTAAGCCAGCTAACATTGAAATTACATCTGGAGATTCAAATTTAGCTGCTTTATGTAGCCAGTTCCGATTCGATAAAAAACTATGGCTTATCAATTCAGGGTGCTTTTTTAAAAAAAATTGTAACGATTCAACATCGTTTTCAGCGATAAATTTAGAAGCTTCTCTAATTAATTCTTTGCTCATGTGTATACTTTTCCTCTTATATGTTGGGAAGCGAGCTCGCCCATTTCTTTAAGTGCTTCAATAACAGCTTCTGGAGTACCGTACTCATCCTCTGCTTCTTCTAAATGTTCATATACTAGCTTGGCCATTTCTTCGGTATGTAACCCTTCAATATTAGGTGCCCATACTAGATTTTCTTTACCTTTAAGCCAATCAATATTATGTTTCTCTAAAATAGCTTTACTCTTAAGCACCCACTCTTTTTGCTTACCACTACCTTCTTTAAATACAATATGGTGAGCATGAGCATTTTCCATTTCTTCAGGGCTTGGTTTAGCAACGCCATGCTCTTTTTCTAAAATTTTACCCCAATGAATGTTGGCTACTTTTTCATTGTTATCAATATGCTGCTGAGCAAAATCTTTTATACTGACGGTTTGAGATATCCTTTTGCCCGATGGCATCTCTCTTGTTATTGTAATTTTATTTTCTTCAGGGAGAATATTTTCAAAGCTATACTCATGCTTTTTACGATACACACCACCTTCTGGTGGATAATCAATTGTAGATATATCTTTATTATCAATTGGAGTACATGCTATCGCCATTTTAAAAATCGCATCCACTGTTTCTTGATCGAAACCATTACCTACTAACGAATTCAGCTTGTTTTTTAATCTTTTTTCACCCTCTGCACACAACAACCCAAACGGATCCACCCAATTAACCGGATTTGGCGCATATTGATAGTGGTTTATACCACCCACTAACCCTATCGGGTCTTGGTTTATAAAGCGCTGTTGTTTTGGGCTGTAGTAGCGGTAGCGGTTGTAATGTAAGCCGCTCTCTTCATCTAAATATTGCCCTTGAAAGCGAATTGGCTGAGTGAAGGTGTTTTCTTTATTAGTGTCAGGCTCGGCTTCTGGCTCTTCATAACCATACGCATCGGCTTGGTTTTCCCATACGACTTCTGCTTTGCTGTTGGTTACAAACCGCGGCGTATTAAGCTGGTCTAGGTGATAGTAATACACCTCACCTTGTTTAATTAGTGCGACTGGGTGAAATTGATTAGGCAGGTTAATATACCAGGTATATTCACCATGTTGGCATTCGCCGATTAACTGGTCGTTATCCCAAATGTAGTCAATTTTACCGTGCTCGGTGTGCTTGGCGATACGACGACCTAGTGGGTCGTAGTCGTATTGGGTAAGCGTGCCGTTGTTGTTAAAACAGCTTAACTGATTAAACGCGTTGTATTCACGACGGGTTTTAATGCCTTTGCCGGTTTCGCGTATTTGGTTACCAAACTCGTCGTAGTAAAAGTCGCTGTCGCCAAAGTGTGTTAGGCGGTCGGCGTCGGTGGCACTGTTTATTGTGGTGTTGTTAGTGCCTTCATTGTTTGCTACTGAGTCAGCGTTGCTACTATTTTTACTACTATTTTCACTACTATTTTCACTACTATTTGCTGCTAACTCATTGTATTCGCTATGGGTGGCGCGCGTTAAATCAATAGAAGAGCTGGCTGTATACTCGTTGCTGGCTGCATCATGTTCTATCCCCTGCTCGCCTGTATCTCTAAGGTCTGCATCGCTTGTGTTTGATTTAACTGTTTGGCTTTGTGGGTTACCAAAGCTATCCCACTGATAGTGTGTGATTTTATTGTTCTGCTCGCCTGCCAATGTTTGTTGTATTAACTGGCCGAGGCTGTTGTATTCAAAATTGATATTCTGGCTGCTTACGCCTTCATTTTTGCGGGCAATAAGCTGGTTTACACTGTCGTAGTTGTACGTACAGGTATCAAATAATGTTTGCGCTGGGTGTGTAAGCTGTTGCTGCGTTAAACGGTTAAATACATCAAACTGTTGATTGAGGGTAATACTGTTACCAAACTGCTGGGTTTTAATATTACCTTGGCTGTCGTAGCCTAATGTTACAAGCGGCTTTGCAAGTTCAAACTCTTTGCTGTTGGTTTGCTGTAAGTTAATACCGCTTAGCTGGCCAAACTGGTTGTAGCTGTATTTAAGCGTAGTTGAATCTGGCAGGGTAAGGGTTTGTCTTCTGCCATATTCGTCGTAGCTGTATTTTAAGGTATGCGCTTGTTGCTGGTTATTAACTTGCTCGGCGCACAGTAGCCGCCCGCCTTTATCAAACTGCTGCTTTAAGGTTGATTGTGCATTATGTGCACGCGTAATGTTACCTTGCTTTGTGTAGCTGTAGTAATTGGCGTTATTAATTATATGTGAGTCGCTTGCAAGGCTTGCATGTTGCGCAGTTACACGGCCAAGGCTGTCGCGCTCTATTTTTACATGGCGTTTGTTGCTTTGCGTTACTGAGGCTAAGCGGTTACAGGCATCGTACTTATATTGCTGTAGCGTACCATCAAACCCGGTTATTTGTGTTGGGTTTTCGTTCGCGTCGTAACTTATGCGGTATACGTGACCGTCGCTTCGCTCGATGGCTGTTAAGTTTCGCTCTTTGTCGTACGTTAAATGCAGGGCGCTGCCATCGGGCTGAATAACACAGTGCGGTTGGCTTAGCCCTTCAAAATGTTGCTCTGTGGTATCGCCTTTGCTGTTTTGCGAGCTAATTAATCGCCCTGCTTCGTCGTAGCTAAAATTTTGATGCTGTTTATTTTCAGGCTCTTTTTCATCAAAGGCAATGGTTTGCGTAAGCTGGCCATGCTCATTGTATTTATATTGAGTGAGTAACCCTGCGTTATTAAGTGTGGCATTTACGCGGCCTAAGCTGTCGTAGCTGTAACGTATTAACTCATCGTTATGATGTTTTGCTAATAGCTCGCCTTGCTCGTTCCAAATAAACTTGGTGATTTGGCCGTTTTTATTTATATGCTGAGTTAACTGGCCAAGCTTATCGTAGCTGTATAACGTGGTACGGCCATCGCCAAAGGTTTCGCTTTGTAATAATCCAGCCACACTGTATTTACGCGTAATGGTTTGGCCATCAGGTAAGGTAGTTAATACACGTTGCCCAAGTTGGTTGTAAGCAAAATGGGTTTGGCTACCATCTGGCTGCGTTATTGTTTCTAATTGGCCATAAGGTGTATAGCTATAGCGCGTTGTGCTGCTATCGGGCTTAATTTCACTGAGCTTTTGGCCTTGCGCATTGTATGTATATTGCCAAACGTTGCCGTTAGGGTCGGTATGTTTTACCAATTTACCTTGTGCGTTATGTACAAAGTGCTCTTTGTGGCCTCGAGAGTCTATACAGGTTGTTTCACCAGCCTCTAAGTTATATTCAAACTGGTAAGTATAAGTATTGTTATCGCCCCATTGTTTTGTACATTTAGCACTCGGTGAATAGCTATCCCACTCAAAATGATGGCTAAAGCCACTGGCTCGGGTACGCTTTGTTAATAAGTTAGCGGCGTTATAGGCGTAACGCTCAGTTTCGTTTTGCTGATTAGTAGACTGAACAAGGTTTTTGTTTTCGTCGTACTCATAGCTTGCTAGTAATGGCGATAGTAATTGCTGTTTGTTGTTTTTATCGGTGCAGTACGCTGCTATTTTGCTTAACAAACCTTGCGCGTTGTAGCTAATAATACAGCCGCGCACTTTGTTTACTTCTATACGGTGTAGGCGCTCTTTTGCATCGTAATAAAGCGCGATGCTTTGACCTTTTTCGTTAATTATTTTTTCAAGCAACCATGCGCTTTCGCCTGGTTTAAACGTAAGGTGTTGGTCATCTGGCGTTACAAGGACTTGCTTGCCATTTGTTTGGTAATGCAGTGCAAGGTTACTACTTAACTGATAGCTCGATTGGCCAGGCTTTACCTTTTCAAATTTATGTTTAGCGCCGTGCTCGTCTTGGTACTCTAACCAGTAGGTGCCTTTTTGTTTAGGACCCACTTTTGGCGGCGGCAAGTAATGCTCTGTAAGGCTTGCCATAAAGTCATGGCGCCAACCATTACCCATTGTTGTACACACATCAGCATGAGATGAGCGATACAAACGTCGCCACACTAATTGCCGACTCCCTGCTAGGGTAAAGTCGATGAGCGGGAGAATTTCTTCGCCCGACAGCATTGATACAGGATCTGAACGGCACTCTTGATTTGTAATGGGCTCTTCGCTTGCGGTGTTATTACTTGCACCGCCAGTGTTTTTAGCGGGTGCTTGCGATGCGCTTTTCCCTTTTGCTGTTGAGCTTGATTTTTTGCTCGACTTTTTGCCAGCTGCTCCACTATTGGTGTTATCACTAACTTGAATAGATGACTTTGCTTTTTGGTGATAACACGTTACAGCGCCAGCTATTAAAGCTTGGGTAAGTGCACTTGCGGTTTCGCGGGCAGAGGCGCTGCGTGGGCAGCTAACGCCTGCGCTATTTAATAAGTTAATTACGTCGAGGCGTTTGGCAGCATCGCCAGTTAGCGCACCACCAATTTCAGCTATTTGCTGTTTAGCACTTTGTGCCGTGTTTGCTACTGCAGGTGCATAGCCAGAGGGCGTTTGGCCTTTACCAGCAACGAGGCAAATGGGGTAACTTGTTCCTTGTAAAACAACTGTATTACTTTGCATTAGTTGTGTACTTCCTCACTTATCCATAAGTATGATGCTGCGGCCTGGTATTTTGATTGTTCTTGAGAAATCACTAACGCATGTTTAAAGTGATTTACAATAGCCGGGCTTGAGGTCAATTGATATAAATTGACGAGTCCTTCAAGCGCACCAATTTTACCTAATTTGTAATTAGGTAATTCATAATGTGTATGCTCACTAATTAAATTACTGAGCAATTGTAAATTTGTTAACCACACATCGCTTTCGTGGTTTACGCCATTACCTGGCGCACATATAAAATCTATTTGTTTTTTACTATTAAGCGCAATGTTAGAAAAAATCCCACTTAATTGGTTATGCTTTATAAAATCTACAGATGGAGCCAGTTCGTGGCTTTGTTGCATCCAACCAGTTTTAACTGCTGTAACAGTTGCAAGTGCACCACCAACACCTTGATAGGCATATTCACTGTTACTATTTGCTTTGTGTGTAGCGTCTACTGCAAGTACGTTAACCTTTTTCCACTGATTTTTTTGCACAAGTTCGATCATTGCATTAGCGCCTGTAGCACCATAAAACAAAATATGACTTACATGCTGTGGAAATAACTGTTTTAAACTATTTGCCAAAAGTTGCTTAAGTTCGCCTTGGTATTCAAGCGCAGGAAGCAACCAAACCAAAGGCGCTTGTAGGTCTTCAACTTTTGCAAATAATTCTTTTGCTTTTAATATACAATCGTAAATGCATGCATTCCACGATTGCCATTCTTTAAACTCATTTAATACAGACTCTTCGCCGTATAAAAGCTCATCTATGTCTTGAGAAAATGGCGCTAAAAAACACTCCATATTAATATTAAAAGCACTCACAACACGGCCTCCGCAGCTAACTTTTTAGCAGTAGCGTGTTGGTAGTAGTTATATAAGTTAAATACAGCTTGGCTATAGCTATCCATAGCAGACATTTCTATAGCATTTAACTTAGTATTTAGCGCTTTACCTGCTATTAAGCGCGAAGATGAAAGCTCGCCCTCAAACTTTGGCCAGTTAGTGTGTAACTGACGCTTAAATTCACTACACGATAACTCATCACCTTGCCATGCTTGCAGTTGTGTTTCAAAGCTCACTAATAAATCAAGCTTATCGCCGAGCAAGCGCCTTATTAAAGCAATAATGGTATGTGGTTCTTCAACTTTATTTAAAAAAGTATTAGCTAATGGAATTAATTTTGCAAAGCTACTTTGCAGTAATACCTGCATAGTTTGGTCAACCGTTAAAGTGTTGCTTGCATGGTTGCCAACTACATTCACCTGTTCCCAACTGAGTGATAATAAAAAAAGCGACATTAACGGAGAATTAATAAGCCCAGCATTGCATAAGTGTTTAAACGTATTTATTACTTCGGTATTTTTGGCTTGGCTACTTATTAATAAATTTTGCTCCAACGCTGGCTGTAAATGCTCAAGTGACTCTTTGTCAGTGGTTAATGCAAAGCACAAAGTTTTTAAGTCAATATAAGCGATTAAATTCAAGCTATGTTGTTGTAATAACACTTTATAAATAATTAATTTAGTTAGGCTATGTAAGGTAGGCTCGTTCATTAAAGCGTTAATAAACGCTAAGTTAATGTTTTGAGGCAAATTAGCCATTACCTCAACGCATGCTTGTGCAGTGGAATCAATATTGGGGTCACTTTGTAAAAAAGTGATTAATTGCACTAAATCTGGCTGGCTAAATTTTTGTGGGACGTTATTTTTCTTAGCCGTTAACCAACATGCTTCTAATAGCTTTGTTTTAAGCGTTTTAATAAAACCTACGCATGTAAAAGGGCAATATTGTGCTTCACTAATTGCTAGCAGTTGCGCTTTATGATTACTTAGGTATGTAGATAGCAAGGTTAGCCACCTATTAATACTGTAGGGTTGCCAACAACAATTTTACCGCCGTGGGAGCTGTCATCGCCCATTCTAGCTGCAGGCTTACCGTTAATTTTAACCGAGCCAGAACCCGATTTAATACTATCTGGTGGGCCAATACACACCATCATGTCGCCTTTGCGCGCAGCAGGCATTCCACCAATTAAGACATTAGTTGAACCAATAACTACAGGGCCGCCTACATGCGGCACTGTGCCGGTTGTTTTGGGACACACATGCATGTGACCAATTGTAGCTGCGGGCTTGCCCATAAAGACTCCTTGTCTGTTTATATTTTTAAATAAAACTAATCAAATAAAGGGATAATTAATAACTTGCTGTGCGCCACTAATAGAGATAAACACTCTATTAATTCACTTTGAGAATAATCTGAAAGTGCAACAGGGCTTTGCATAGCATATTGGTATAATCCCGACACAACATCTTCACTATTTAATACTGGGTGTAAATTATTTAAAAACTGACCAGCGTAATAACCATTCATTGCTTTTAGGTGACTTAATGCTGGATTTAGCAATGGATCGTCTGGTCTATTAATTGGCAAACATATTAAATGCGCAAGCCCATAACGGCAATATACAACATATCCGTTATTATTAATGCCGTTTCTAAGTCCTGAATGAAAGCTATTTATTATTTCCATATTTGCACTAATTTAATTTAATCATTCCAGCTGATAAAGTAATAGCACTGCCGTCAACTTTAACATTACTACCTTTAATATTTATATTAGTGCCTTCAATAGTTATATTACCATTACTGCTCATTTTAATTTGTGCAGAGCCTGTTTTAATAACTATTTCATCACCCGCTTCTATATTTAATGTTTTGCCTACTTTTAAAGTATCGTTTTCACCCATTTCGACAATACGATTTTTAGCAACATTAAGGGTGTCGTTGTTAGCAATATCTGTTTTTCTGTCGTTGCCAATTTCAATGTTGTGGTCGTGATCTGTCTTATCGTTTTGATCGTTTTTAACATAGAGCTGCTTGTCTTTTTCTGCTTGAAGATAAACCAGCTCACTGCCTTTTTTATCTTCAAACCTAAGCTCGTTAAAATTATCTGCTCCGCCTTCTTTTGTAGAACGCGTTTTTATGCCGCTTTGCGTTTTTTCTGCCGGTAATGCATACGGAGGCATTAAGTCTGCGTTATACACGGCCCCACTTATTATAGGTTGATCTGGGTCGCCATTTATAAAATCCACAAGTACTTCTTGGCCAACGCGAGGGAAGAAAAAAGCCCCCCACTTTTTACCAGCCCAGTTTTGGGCAACGCGGATCCAACACGAACTTTTAGAATCTTTTTTGCCTTCTCTGTCCCAATCAAATTGCACTTTTACACGACCATATTGGTCAATCATAATTTCATCAGCGCTATCGCCAGTTACGATTGCCGTTTGGACCCCATTTATTACAGGCTTTTTCTTATTTATTTGTGCTCTGTAAGGGATTTCTTTTGGTACACATTCAAAGTGATTTGAATAAACTTCTTCTACCGATGACTGCTGCGAACCTGATTGGTTGGGTACTGTAATTGAAGTCATCATAGAGGTAATAACAAATGTTTTACCTTCAAGACGAGGGTCTTCGTGCTTTTTAAAACTAAATAACTTACCTACAGTAAATGAGCGGCAATCACTGCGCCCACTAGAAAGCTTCATGTCTCTTTGCAGTGACTCTAGCTGCACAGACGCTAGATTAGCAGCGCGCGGGTGGCACTCTTGCTCGCCCGTGTATTCAAAAATTTCAGAGACCGATTGAGTAGGAAGCTCAGGGTTTGCTTGCTCGCCATCTGGGTATCGTGATGGCTGTTTAAAATCGTAACCAACACGTTTAAAACTACCAGGGGCAATGCTTAAGCCACCTTGCCAGCGCGATACGTGTGATTCGCTTAAATGGCCAGTTGAAAATACAACTTTGCCTTCATTACATACTTCGTAAGCCGTAATATCATCAGCTAATACAAGCGTATGGTTACTGTTTGAGTGTTCAAAAAAGTAAAATATACCTTCTTGTTGGAATAAGCGCTGAATAAAATCAAAATCAGATTCTTGATACTGAACACAATATTCATATTTAGGGTAGGTTTTACTGGTTTTATCGCTAAAGGCAACATTGTGTTGGCCAAATAAATCAGCAAATATTTCTTTAATTGTTTTCTTTTGAAAAATGCGGCTATTTTTACGATTGCGCATTGAAGCTGCGAATGGAACTATCGTCGCTTGATAATCTATATAATTTTTTTGCTCGTCAACATCAGCCGTACGGCTGCCATTTGAAACCAAATGACTAACAATGCCGTGGTAGTAACGCTCACCACCGCCATCTGCATTTTTTACTTTAATAGATACAGGTTTACCCACTAAGTCTTCGTGCGCGATTTGTTTTCCAATAGTGTACATATTGGCCGACATAACAAACAAATCAGACATTGCCTCTTGGGCAACAAAACGAGTTAAATAGAGGGCATCTTTACCAACAGGGGTGCTAATTTGAATTACGTTTTTATCTTGTGTTGCTTTTTGCATTCCTTGCTTTTCCCGTCCTAAAGATCAAAAAAAGCTCTGAGCAATGCCCAGAGCCATTATAAGGTAACAAATATTACATTTGTTGACCTTTAACACCGCTGTAACCGTATACAAGAGGAGCAGTAATGTTATTTTTGTCGTCTGTTGGAGTAACAGTCATCATCATTTCTGTGTAGCTGATAGTGATTGTTTCGATTGGACGATCATTTTGTACTGAAACTGAGTAGCTAGAAATCATTGCATCTGTAAGTTCGATTTTCATGATTTCTTCAACCTTATCACCTTGCTTAGTGATATGGAAAACAGCTGGTAAACCTTTACCGATTGTCGCTTCTTTGAAAAGATCCGGAGATGCTTTATCTTGAAGTTTAGTGATTGTTACGTCACCAAGGCGAGTAGAGCTTGACTCACGGTCCATCGCTGTACCAGTAGCTGAGCTAATTTCGCGACTTACATTCCAATCAAGAGATAAAACTGTAATTAAATCTTTGAAAGACTCAGCAGTAGTTTCGCCTTTGATTGAACCGTATTTTAAATATGTATTTGCTTGCATTTGATAATGCTCCTTTTTATTAAACAATGTTATCCATTAATACTGGATTCTTTACTTTGGTATATACCAAAATTCCTTTGAAACCATTATCTTTAATACAGCAATGAAAAGGCCTTCTGATTCCTTTCCTTAGATGAAGACAATGTCTCAAAAATTCCATGTAGTGATATCAGGCACCAAAATTATAATGCCCTCAAACTAAAGAAACAACCTTAATAACAAGTTATTTCAAATTAACTTTAATTAACCTTTAATTCAGCTCTAGTTCAAATTCATTATCTTTTACTAATAGCGATATACTATTAATTTCTTTGTCGTCAATCATGCTAGAAAGTAAAACCTCAGACAACAATGGCAGCACTCTATTTTGAAGTATAGTGTGAATATTACGTGCACCTGAGCCTGCATTTTGGCAATTAGCAATAATATATTCAATTACATCGTCATTATAAATTAACTCGGCATTGTAGTGTTTTTTAACACGTTTAATTATTTTATTTATTTGAATAGCGGCAATTTCAGTAAGAATATCGTCACTTAACGGAATGTAAGGTATTACATTAATACGACCTAAAAATGCCGGTTTAAATGAAGCAAGTAAATCATCTTGTAATGCCTTTAATAAACCTTTGATGCTTGGTTTACTTTCTTCGTCTTCAAACAAGCTCATTGTGGTATCTGTGCCCACGTTTGAGGTCATAATAATGATTGTGTTTTTAAAGTCGATATCGCGGCCTTCACCGTCTTTAATTGTACCTTTATCAAACACTTGATAAAAAATATCTTGTACGCCTGGGTGTGCTTTTTCCATCTCATCCAAAAGTACAACACTATATGGCTTTCTTCTTACTGCCTCGGTTAATATTCCTCCCTCACCGTAACCTACATACCCTGGAGGAGAGCCAAGTAATAAAGAAACTTTATGTTCTTCTTTAAACTCTGACATGTTAATTACCGTGACGTTTTCTTCACTACCATACACTTCTTGGGCTAGCGAAAGTGCAGTTTCTGTTTTACCCACACCGCTTGGCCCTGCTAACATAAATATACCGTTAGGACGGCTTTCATCTGCTAGCTGAGCACGAGATGTTTGAACAACTTTAGCTATTAAATCAAGAGAGTGGTCTTGCCCTACAACTCGTTGCTTCATTTGCTGTGCTAAATTTAAAATGCCATGTATTTCATCTTCATGCATTTTGCCAACAGGTATCCCTGTCCAATCTGAAATAACTTGCGCTATAAGCTCTTCGTTAACCTGCCAATGAACCATATTATGTTCAAAAGAGGCTAGCTTCTCTTTACTAAGTCTTAGCTTATCGAGTATCTCTTGTGATGACTCTTCATCTTGAGAGTTAATAAGCTCTAAAGCTAGATTAAGCTCAGCCACAATTTCTTTTTCAGTACTAAATTGCTCATTTAACGGCGCTAATCGCTCTTCAATTGTAATTAGCTCTGCTTTTAATGTGTCTAGTTGCTGTGAATGATCTAAGCCCGTTTTTTGCTCTCTGTTAAGCATTTTTACTTGTGTTTCTATTTCGCTTAAGCGATTTACAAGCTGCTCTATAGTATTTGGAGTAGATGCTTGGCTCATTGCAACACGTGCACAAGCTGTATCTAGTAATGCAACGGCTTTGTCTGGGAGCTGCCTTGCAGTAATGTAACGATGTGATAAATGCACCGCGCCTTCAAGTGCTTGCTCAGATATAAACACTTTGTGGTGTTTTTCCATTACAGGCACTAAGCCTCGTAACATTGCCACCGCTTTTTCAGGGGTTGGCTCTTCAACTTTTACAACTTGGAATCGGCGTGTTAATGCGGCGTCTTTCTCAAAAAACTTTTTGTATTCAGCCCAAGTAGTTGCAGCTATTGTGCGTAATTCACCACGCGCTAAAGCAGGCTTTAATAGATTTGCCGCATCATTTTGACCCGCTGCACCACCGCTACCAATCATGGTATGTGCTTCATCAATAAATAAAATAACCGGATTTACCGCATTTTTTACTTCATTGATAAGCGATTTAAGGCGATTTTCAAATTCCCCTTTCATACCTGCACCAGCTTGTAATAGTGCTAAATCTAAGCTGTGAATTTTTACATTTTGTAATACAGCAGGTACGTCTTTTTGAGCAATTCTTAATGCTAGCCCTTCAACAACAGCTGTTTTACCTACGCCCGCTTCACCAGTTAAAATTGGGTTGTTTTGGCGGCGTCTGGTTAAAATATCAACCATTTGACGAATTTCGAAATCACGACCAAGAATAGGGTCTATTTTTCCAGCGAGTGCTTGGGCAGTTAAATCAACAGTAAATTGATCTAAACTTGGAGTTTTAGAACCAACATTTGCTTGAGTTGACGCATTTTGTACTGAATGGTTGCGCTCTTGAGATTGCGCAACTATTTCAGGCCATGCATGAAGCAATTGACCAGGCTCTATTTTATTAAATAACTTACTACAACGTGTTACTAAGCTAGATAATGTATCGTCTTTAGTAAGGGTATAAATAACGTATGCACTACGAATTTGATTATCTGTAAACTCAATGCTGGTACTTAACCAAGATTGCTTAAGAAGACTCGTAACATGCACTGACAAACTAGGAGATGACTCACTACCCGTTTTAAACGACTCTAATGATTGATTTAAATCCTGTTGAACTTTATCAATATCTATATCGAACGAGCCAAAAATTAGTCTAACATCATCTAATTGCTGCTCAATCATTGCAAGTAACCAATGCTCAAGTTCAACCGTGAAATGACTGCGACTATTACATATAGCAACAGCACCTTCTAGGCTTTTTCTGCAATCAGGACTCAGTTTTTCAACTAGTTTATTCAGTGTCATCGAAGACATACTTTTTTCCTTTTAATTTTAATTATCCCTTAAACGATAACTTAGTAGGGTTAGATTTTAATTTGTTATCTTGTACAGATAAGAAGCTATTAGCGCCTAACTGACACTCATTTTTTGAAAGTTTAGCGGCACCTAAATTTTGAAAATTTGACTCAATGACCAAGCGAAAGTTAATAGCATTTCCTACATAGTCTTTTGTTATTTGATTCGCTATTTCGAAAAGCGGACCTTTGGGCAAAAGTTGTTTTGCTTTATCTGGATCATCTGATTTTATGTGGATTTCGATATTAGAAGATACGTCCCATACTTTATTTCCAATCATGGTATCAACACCTAAACGGGCGTGCTGGCCTTCATATAATGCCTGGCTGGCTAAACGGGTTTGTTCTTGCTCTTTTAACTCGTGCCATTGGCCAACCATTTGTTTGATTGATACATCACAACCTAGGTATGACGAAAGTACATTTTTTAAATCAAATGCATTTCTAATTTTACGGCTATATAAACCTGAAAAATGCAGTTGGTGCTCGTTATAGCCACCACTTAATAAACCGAGTATTTGTGTGTATGGGTCTTTGTTTTTTTCTTTATTAACGTGATTAAGCGAAGGCTTATATTTTTTCCAAGCGCGGTAATACAGTGAGACTAAACGATGATTAAACATGTCGTAAAAGTCACGCATGGTTGTATCTTTATAGCGTAAACGCTGCATCACAAGTTCACTATAAAACTGGGGTAAAGCGCCTGAACAACCCGTCAGCCCCATAAAAGAAACCTGCATAGTTACTTTATGCATACCGTCTTCAAAACCAGTTTCTTCTAATTTGGTAATTGCATTACCTGGATAACCAAACTTTTGGGTAGCTGTAAACTTAATCAACTCTTGCTTTGGATTACTGTCGTAACCGACATGTCGATAATCTAAGCCACGCTTTTTTAGCTGATTTTCAATTATGAAAACAGCTTTGTAAAAGTCAATTTGAGAAGCTTGTGAGATTATTTGCTTTATCATAATAACGGACAGTCACCCACTCTTGCAGGCCATTGATAATAAATTTGTTCTTGCTCTTTAAGCCTTAAACTTAAACGCGTGTAGCTATTTATTGCTGCAAATTGAGCAAAAAAGTGATCAAGTATTGATGCAAAGAAGAACATGCCGCTGCCAGAAAAATCATCGTTAGCAAATGTAATTTCAATTTCGCTGCCTGTTGCAAAGCTTACTTTACCTTTTTGAATCACACGGGCAGTTGAAGGCTCTATTACCACTCTATAAATATTATCTATCATGCCTTTAGTTTGTGGTGATGCTCTAAAATCGTATAAACGCAAAACTTCTTTAAGCTTATTACATGCGTCTTCACCACTAAAGGTATCAAGCGTTAAATGATTAACTAACTGCCACCGTGTTGCATCAGCTAATATAGGTCTCACTGCATGAGTAAATGGCGTTAAACATCTAATTTTTTTAATTACATCGCCGCGCTCAGGCATTAATAAACCAAGTTCGTCATCACCAAATGGCATGCTTGCTGGTAGGTTGCGATTACTACAATTTGCGCGCACAGTAAGTACAGAGTTTCCGTCACCATATTCCATCGCACTATTTTCAAAAGTAGCATCAACTAACGATAAAAATGTTTCGGTTCCTGACTCTACATAACCGCCAGCCCAAGAAGCAGTTTCTCGACGAATATGCCAAAACAAATCATCATGTCCATGATATTTAGGATGTGTTTGACCATAAAAAGGCGAAACAATTTGTTTATTGCCTTTATGATCAAATGCAATAACTTCCGATATACCAATTACTTCTGATATTTCCGAGTCCATATAACGCGGTGTTAACTGATATTCATATTCACTGATCTCAGGTCGTATTGGCTCAAGCTCTTGTTCAAATAAGTTTATTATTGGTGTACAGCCTAATAAGAACATATCTTTATCTACTTGCTTTTCAAGCTCAGCAGATTCAGTATCAAGGTAAATATAAATACTACATTTATTAGATTGCTTAGGCAGTGATGAAAGAATGCCTTCAAGCTCAAAAAACCTAAACTTCTCAGGAAAAGTAAAATTTTCGACGAGCAAACGATATCCGGCAGATGAGCGCTGCGAATAAGGAACCACAGCCTCGTTAGAATCAAAGCCCACTGCTTTTAATTGGTTTTTTGACAGATATCTAATACCTTCATCGCCATTGTCTATAGCAATACCAATACTATGTTTGAACAGTAGTTCGTAAACTTTAAGTGTATGATGCCATTGGCCATTGATAAAAATCCGTAATTTTTCAAGGCCAGTTTCTGCAAGCGAAACCCCTTTATACTCACCTGTTAATTCTATTTTGAAAATAGATTTTGCTTTTTCTTGCCAGCGAGGCTTAGGCGCTACAAATGGGCTATTATCAAATTGCACATTTGTTATTTCAACAGGCCAAAGGTAGGTTTCATAACACGTTTGAAATTTACATTGCTTCATTGAGTCAACGTTAGTTTCTACTTCACTTGCCTTTGGTATAATCACCCCTGCCGTAGATAAGTTCTCAGCTTCGAGCTTAACAACTGACATTGATGGGATTGGCGCTTGGTAATCTGGTAGCATTTGCCCTAGCAAAGCATCCGTTAACTCCGGGAAACTATCGTCGAGCTTTTGCCTTATATTGGCAGTTAAAAATGCAAAAGATTCTATTAATCTTGAGACATGAGGGTCTTCAATATGATCTTCACTTAACTTTAAACGCCCTGCAACTTTTGGATATTTTTCAGCAAAGTCTTTACCTAAATGACGCACAAATGCTAATTCACGATTGTAATACTTCAATAACTCATCGTTCATAATGATGCCTCAATAATCTTCATACCCAAGTTCACGGGCTCTACTTCTGAATCAAAACTAATAAACTCTGGCTCAGGGTCGGCGTATAAAAGCGCATTTATTCTTAAATTTAACACTCTGTTTAAAGGCACTTCTTCATCTGTAAACACTTCTACTTCAAGAAACCGTGGCTCAAACTTTAAAATTGTATTTCTGACGGTTTCACACAGTAATGCGCGCCCTTCGTGAGAGCTTACAGACATACTCGAAAAGTCAGGTAAACCATAAGACAAACATGAAGTAGCCAGCTCGGTGTATTGAGTTGGCCATGTATGCCATTGAATTCGAGCATTTAGCAAAGCTTCAATATCTCTGCGCACGTTTTTTCTAAGCTCACTAATAGTGATGCCTTCGGTACGTGATGGCGCATCCTGGAAGTCGGGCTCATCATCAATAAGCCTATCTATGATGGATGCTTGAAGCTGTTGTTTATGCTCTATCATGGTTGCTTAAGCTTAAATTATGCTGTTTCAAGTGAGCTTATTTTTAAATTTGGGATGGTGATAGCCTCATCATCAACAAACAGCATTTTCATGCCCTTACCGATAATAAATTCATCTTTTAACTCAACCCAGTCAGACACTTGACCTAGCTTTTCAAGCTCCGATTCAGAGTTAATATAAACAAGTGGTAAATGAGCTGTACCTGATGGACCATCTTTAATTGTAATTTCAACACGTAACCAAATACTTTCTAATAAAGATTCTACTGGCTCCATTTTTAACGATTCAATTTCGTTAAAGTTTGCTAGATAAAACTCACCATTAGTACCTAAAACCTCTAGGTACGGGTTTAAGCAATCATCAAGATCTCTTGTTGATGCCACGTCTGTGCTAACTCTTAAAGACTCCATCTCTTGAGCTAACTGAGCTGCTTCGTCGGTTGAGCCTTCTAACAGAGCAACATGCATTTTCAAAAATAGTGTGTCTAACTCATTCGCATCATGAAATAACTTAGGAATGCCTTTACCTTGATAAAAATCTACACGAGATTGCTGAGCACGAATTAAGTGCCTTAAATTTACTGCACCTACTGCAAATTCTGGATTTTTTTGAACCATGAAATCTAGCTGTTTATCGGCTTTTTCAAGTTCACCATTTATGCAAAGTAATTCGGCGTAAATACTTCTGATATCAAAGTTTAATGGCTCATCTTGAAGCTCTGTAGCACAACAAGATAATGCATCAGTAAGTTTCCCCTCGCGAATTAAGCTATGTATTTTTTTCATGACTATTCCTTTATTTTATGATGAGGACTGAGCTCTGTAATTAATTTAATACTGGAGATCATCTGATCTAATTGAAAATGTGGCTGTAATTGTAAAACAGAAAAGTAATGCCCTGGATTGGCTTTATTTTCACTGACTTTTATTCTGGCATTACTTAACGGGTACTTACTTCTTATATGCTCGGAGGAGGAATCTGAAGCCGTTGTATAATTATTTATCCACGCTTGTAGGTCTCGCTCACAAGCTTGTGCCGTGTTATAAGAGCCGACACGGTCTCGAGCTAATAGCTTTAAATAGTGAGCAAAACGAGATACACACAAAATATATTGCAGCATTGAAGATAAGCGCGCATTAATATTAGCGGCGCTTGATTCATAATTTTTGGTTTTTTGAACCGATGCATTACTATAAAAAACAATGTGTTCTGTATTAGTCACTGATGATGCTGGAATAAAGCCAAGTTCAGAAAATTGCTTTTCAAATTTGCTTGTTACTAATAAGTTTAGTGGTGGCTTTGCTTCTTTTTGATAAGTGTCGTTTGCAAAACTGTCTCTCGCAAGCCCTGTAACCAGACCCTTTGAAATTTTACCCGGCTCAATACCGCGAATGTGCCCAAACCAGCCACTATCGCAATATGCTCTTATTAAGGTAGATACAAATTGATATGCTGCATTGCCCCAAAGCATATCGCTTTCAGGGTCTTTAATTTGTTCTTTAAAGTAAAAATCTTGATGACGTTTTCCATCATTGCTATATGGCGGTCTAACTAATACATGAGGAAGCGTAAGCCCAATAAAACGAGATTCTTCCATCGCTCGAAAGCTCTGCCATTTAGCGTATTCGGGTTGTTCAAACTGGTCAAATAAGTCTGCGTAATAGCCTAAATCAGAAAAGTTATCTGCACCAAATAAGTTAGGAGAAGCTGAGCAAATAAATGGAGAGAAAGCAGCGGCAGCGGTTCTAGATATTTCTTTTATTGTGTCTATGTCATTATAAATTGTGCCTGCTGAGCACATGTTACTAATTTCATAATCACCCACTACTACACCAAATGGCTCGCCACCTGCGCTATCAAACTCACTTTGATAAAGTAGTTGAAAAAATAGGCTTTGGTCAAAATCAATAGCTTTGTTTACATCTTTAGAGAGTGTTGCCCAATCGCAGTTCAATACTTTTATTTTTACTTTATTTTCTTTGTCGTATTGTTCGCTTTGAAGTATCAGCCACCAAAGATTACGCCAACTGGCTTCTAACTTTTGAAATCTATCATTATGAATTATGAGGTTTAATTGTTCTGAAATGAGTTGATCGAGTTCAACAATTACGCGCTGTAAATAAGGACCAAGTGATTCTTTAGTCCAAGATATAGGTGAATCTGAAGAGCCTTCAAGCCATAACAACAAGGCTTTATCTAGGTTTTTTTCGTTTAAAAACCTATCGAGTAAAGCCTCATTATCACTTATTCTAGACTGCGCTTTTTGTACAAAAGCGAAGTCTTGATTTATAAATGAAAACTCTTCGTGATTCATTCTACTGCATTATCCTTAACGCTAAAGATCAGTTTATTAACCGATCTCTGGAATTTTAGCTACAAGGCGTAAAGAAGAAGTAAGCTCTTCCATTTGTAGCCAAGGTCGTAACCATGCAACTGCATTATATGCACCTGGTTGACCTGGAATTTCCTTAACTGATACTTTTGCATCTGCTAGAGGATAACGTGCTCTGATCTCTTGACCACCACCCTCAGTCGCATTTACATACGAAAGGATCCAGCGGTTTAACCAAGACTCAACGTCTTCAGCTTCCATAAAGCTACCAATTTTATCACGCGCCATTACTTTTAGGTAATGAGCAAAGCGAGACGTTGCCATAAGGTAAGGTAGACGTGCAGATATTGCCGCATTAGCTGTGGCATCTGGAGTTGAATAAATTTGTGGTTTTTGACAGCTTTGTCCACCAAAAAATACTGCATAATCTGTATTTTTGTAATGACAAAGAGGCAAGAAACCTAACTTGCTTAATTCAGCTTCACGACGATCTGTAATGCCAATTTCAGTTGGGCATTTAAGATCTGGATCGCCATCATCACTTGTGAAGATATGCGTAGGAAGACCTTCTACTTTACCGCCGCCTTCAGCACCACGTATTGCAGTACAGAAACCGTATTGAGCAAATGCTTTGGTCATATTTGTTGCCATAGCGTAGGCTGCATTACTCCAACAGTAATCACTGTTATCAGTACTTACTGAACGGCCATCTTTTGGTTCAACTTCAAACTCTTCATAGTTAAATTCTTCAACTGGTTTAGAAGCCGCACCATAAGGTAGGCGAGATAAGAAACGAGGCATAGTTAATGAAACAAAACGCGAATCATCGCTGTCTCTGAATGAACGCCACTTAGTGTACTCTAGAGATTCAAATACTTTTTCTAAATCACGTGGTTTGGTTAGCTCTTCCCAGTTATCAAAACCAAATAATGATGGCGATGAAGCTGAAATAAATGGACAGAAACCAGCGGCTGCAACATTAGACATTAGGCTTAATGTTTCAACATCTTCAGGGTGGTTAGTAAACTCAAAGTCACCAACGATAGTACCGTATGGTTCGCCACCTGGAGTACCAAACTCAGACTCATAGATTTTTTTGAATGTTTGGCTTTGGTCAAACTCAACAGCTTTGCTCAAATCTTTATGAAGTTCTTTTTTCTTCATATTTAGCATACGAATTTTAAGTGTAGAGCTTGTCTCAGAATTCATTACTAAATGGTGCAATCCACGCCAAGAGCCTTCTAACTTTTGAAACTCTTCGCTGTGCATTACTACACTTAGCTGTTTTGAGATCTTTTGATCGATTAATTGAATTGCTTCATTAAACGTCACTGTCATGTTTTTGTTCCACTGAACAGTCCCTTTTAAGGCTTCTTCTGTCAGTGTTTTAAGTAACTCTTCTGCACGGCTTGCATCGGTTTGCTTAGTTGCGCCAATAGCTTGCTCTAATAGTGAAGACGTTGCTTCTGAGGTAGACTCTAATTCAGTACTTAGTTGCTCTGTACTCATTTTTCAGTCTCCTCTATTTTAAGCTCTTTTGCGATTGTATCTAAGCTTGCTGTGTTGCTTAGTACTTCTTCAAGCACGTTTTCTAATTCTTCAGAGCGGTCAATCTTAGTCATTAAATCGCGTAACTTGTTACGTGTTTCCATTAATTTACGTAATGGCTCAACCTGATTTACAACAGCTGCTGGTTCAAAGTCATCAATCGATTTAAAGTTAAGTTTTACTTCAAATTCAGAACCATCATCATTAAGCGTATTATCAACTAATAATTTTAGTGAAGGGCTCATGCGCTTTAAAACGTCATTAAAGTTTTCACGATCTATTTGCACAAATCGTCTATCTTTAAGTGGTTTTAATGCTTCTGTGTTATCACCAGAGAAGTCGCCCATAACACCAACAACAAATGGTAATTCTTTTTTTACTGCAGTGCCTTCAGTTTCCACATCATAAGTGATGTGTACGCGAGGCTTACGAACTCGTTTTAATTTATCATGGATACTCATAGAGAACTCCTTTTACTTATGTTTCAGTTTCGCTGATTTTAATGCCAGACAACTTAAAGTACCCAGTCCTAGCATCACTATCTGTAATTAATTCATTTAATAATTCAGGCAGCGACAATTCGCTCCATCGAATTACTTGTTCTATGGTGTACGACATAGGTGAGTGCGGCTCTGTTTTTCTAAAAAAAGTAGCGATTTCTTTGAGTTTATTAATCGCACTTTCTCTTGAGTTAATTTCGTGATTAACTTTTACAACTTGCTCTGTAACACTTTGACCGTCGTCGTCTTCACTTTGAACCACTTCTTGCACTTCGTTTAATGCAGCTTTTGCCTTATCAGCAGCTTCAAGCTTATCTGCAGCAACATGCTCAACAGCAGCAAGACTAACTGCTAATGCTTGTTTTATATTTGATGTTGGCTGTGGCTGTCCAGTTACTCTATCCAATACTTCGCTTAATAAAGCAAATTGCTCAATCGCGTTTTCAATGTCTTGTTTTAAAGTAACAAAGAATTCAGTACTTGTTTCTGCAGCACTTCTTTCAATGAGCTCATAGTCAACAGCACCTAAATTAAGCTTTTTCTCTCTTTTCTCATCTGTTAAACGAGAAATATCATAGCCTTGCTGATATTCCCAAAAAGAATATGACTCCATACTGGCGCTATCGGTCAGATAGATACTTTTTATCGGGATTATTAATGTACCTTCGCCTGCTGAACCATTAAGGCCAACCAATGCAGATACTTTGTCTGACACTTCATCATCGTCATCGAGTGACGGGTATAATTCATCAAAATAATTGTCGAGCAAGTTATGAGCAACTTTAAAACCAAAAGCTAAGCCTTTGAAGCCATGAATTCGACAAAGTGCTTCAATAAACCAAGCTAAATATTCGATATCTTTGCTTTGTGTTTTTATTGCTTTGCTACATTGCTCTAATAAAGGAAGCCAATCTCTTGCTAGTGAGGAAATACCTTCTTCATCCACTAATGCATTTCTTTCTGCTGCGCGAAGCTGGTTTCTTAAATCTTTTAAGGCGTAATAAGTCGACGTAGGCGAGACATCTGAGCGAGGATCAATACCTGCAACCTCGGTCTCTGAAATAGGGGAAATATACTCTTCAAATAAAAACATTCCGTCGTCCTAATAATTATCCATAAAACTCCAATAAAGCGGAGCGGATTTCATATTACATTCTTTATAATAAATTACAAGCCTAGTTACAATTGAGTTTAAACCTTAATTATTGCCTTTATATAAACAATTAAAATTTAATATACTTATTAATTAATAGATGTAATTAAAGTAAAAACTCAAATATAAAATACAAACCAAATTTTTTAACTTAAAATCGTTATTTAGAAAAAAGCGGGATAGTAGCTTCATCTTGAATGTTGAATGTTTCTGATTTATGACCAGCGTATCCTTCATCGTACTTAATTAAGATACAGGTCACATTATCTCTTGCACCTCTAACTAATGATGAATGCATAAGCGCCATACCAGAATCAATAATGCTACTAGGCTCTAGCGATAAACATATGTCCTCATCAGACAACTCTCCGGTGAGCCCATCTGAACAAAGTAAAAATATATCGCCCGTTTTTACTTCATTTTGAATAACGTCTACTTTTACATCCGCAGTTACACCCACAGCTCTTGTGATTACATTTGATAATGGATGTGTCTTGGCTTCTTCTACTGAAATAATACCTTCATCAATTAAATCGTTTACTTGACTGTGATCTCTCGATATCTGCTTAAGTTGACCATCTCGAAGCATATAAGCTCGGCTATCACCAACCCACAAAACATAGTACTTA
This sequence comes from Pseudoalteromonas sp. SR41-7, assembly GCF_014163935.1. Lineage (NCBI taxonomy): Bacteria > Pseudomonadati > Pseudomonadota > Gammaproteobacteria > Alteromonadales > Pseudoalteromonadaceae > Pseudoalteromonas > Pseudoalteromonas sp. SR41-7. The sequence goes on from NZ_JACJEF010000005.1 coordinate 334,495, forward strand.
TTATTTTTAAGAAATAAGGCAGTAACTGTACTTCCTGCGGTTTTGCTACCTAAATATTGGGCACTATATTCGTTTAATTGCCTATTCGCATCTTCAATGGCTTCAACTATGTGAGATACTTCAAGCTTCTCAAGTGGTAGCTCTTCAACTTTTGCTCTTATTACATCTACAACAAGCTGACTGGCAACTTCACCTGCTTCGTGACCTCCCATCCCATCTGCGACAACCCATAAGTTATGGTTATTTATCTCTACATGCGCATCTTCGTTAAGCTGCCTCACAGCGCCTCGGTGGGTAATTGCATAACTTGTACTAAACTTGCTAATCACTATTTTTTACCTGTGTAAAGTTCCATTCCCAGTGTTTCCACCTTCCATCTAACATTGCTGCAACTTGATTTACCGCAGGCAAGCCAGGCGTTATGAGTACCATAGGTTTTATATTATAAGAGCCATGTGTCCACCAAACGCTGTAATCACCGTGTTTTTTTAACAAAAGAGCATGCATTGCATCTTGGAGGACTTGACTTGATAACTCATCACCTGAGAACTCAAATGCTTCTGCACTTTTATTTTTATCTACAGAATTTAAAAAACTAACCTGCTTTTTAACTCCTGCTATAGAGCTTAGAGACTTAGCAACCTCTTTACGCCAAGAAAATAAATCAACCGAACTATCAAGCACTTTTAATACAGTGTCTTCATACTCTAAAGAAAACACACCTGAGTTTAAAACATCAATAGGTGCAAATTCTAATGTGCTAGCAACTGTGAAGGGATAGTGCCTACCTACCGCGTCCATACTCGGTAATAGAGTCCCCATAACGCCTTTGTCACCAACAATGTTTGGCGATAATGCAAAGTGCCATACTGGTCCAATTAAGTAATTATCTTGCCATACTTCACCTAGCTGTTCTTTACTCACTGCAATGGCTGCTTGCAGCCACTGCTCCCAATGCTCTGAAAATTCTTTCGAAACGCTATCTTGTACAAAATCACCTAAACTAGGTACCTTGCCAAGATAACCAATATTTATAATCGGGTCGGACATGAAAACTTCTCTACACTTTTATTCCAAAATGGATGCCTGATTGATTTAGGCAATAACTCGACTTTCGCATTGTTTCCCATGAGTGAAAAATGTAACTCTAAGTCTTCACGTGTCTTTGCTCTTTTAGCACTTAACTCGTCTAACATGCGATATAGCGACCATTCACCTTGGTAAGTTGTATTTATAGAACGACCACCATTTGGAGGAGTAAATACAATTCGTGTTTTACTCTGGCCACTTGCTCCAGGCCATACAAAATTTGTTACCCTAAGTGGACCATGCCTGTAAGTCATTGACTGACCGTCAATTTCGAGCATAAAGCTAGAGATGGTGCGGTCTAATTCTAATGGTTTTAAGCCAAACTCAATTCTTGGTGTTGCACTTCCGCCATCAAAAAAGACTGTTTGAATTTGATTCGCCAGTTCAAACATCGCTAATGTATCTCGGCTAATACCTATATCTTTTTCAAATTTCCATGGCGTTGAGCTCATATCTACACTTGGCGCAATATAATTGGTGAAAAAGCTATCAATTGTTCCACCTGGGCCGAAAAATCGAGTGAAATCTTTCATATTCACTTCTTTATCTGCGTATGGAGAAAACGGATAACGGCCAACAATTGCAGCGTTATATTCGCGTAGCACCTTACTTTTCCACATCTCGTTTAAATGTCTGTTGGCACTATTTTTAGTTATGTTACTAGTATCTCTACTTATATCTAACAGCCAACTATTAAACGGGTAAGGTAAATCTCGACTTTGAAACTCAAGCTGACGAATAAAGCTAGGCTTACTTTTACCGCTAATTTGGTCTTTAATTGACGACTTTAATTGATCGCCTCTATCAAGTTTGGTTAAGTAAACGTTTAACTCTCTTAGGTTTTTCTGAATATTATCTAATTGTTGAGCATCAATTTTTATTACATCTTCAAAGGCTTCTTCAACTTGGTGACCCGGTAATTTAATATCAAATTTAGGGGCTTCGTCAGGTAAAAATCGCTTGATACGATTAGCTTTGGTTTGCATAGCTATTTCAGCAGCATTTGCTGCAACTTTACCTGCAGCCTTTTGGTTATCAGATACTGGTAATTTAGTTAGCTGCACATTTTTTTGTACTGCAGTGATAATATTTTTAATAGGCGCTTCAGAGCCTGCTAAGGCATCAGTAATATTAACTCCCTCAGCCGGAGAGCTATATTGATTCAGGCTCAGATCATCAATAAATGATTGCCAATAATAAATATAATCTTGAAAGTATCGCTGCTCTAGCTTCTTCTCAATCTCATCTTTAGAAATATCGTAAGTGCCAGTTGCCTCTTCACCATACACCCAGCTACTTGCCATTAAATTGCCAAGCATTTTACTTTTCTCAACATTAAAAATGCCGTGAAAACCATTAAATGTATATAAGCCAGGGATACTTCGCGTAAGCTCACCGTCATTTCTAAAAGTAAATTTTTGCGCACTTTCAAAACTAATAATGTCTGTAAGCCTAAATGGCGGAATACTGCTATCTAGGAAGTCGGCTTGTAATCGTTGATATGCTCGCTCAGCAATTGGTAGCTTAGTTAGCTCAGCTCGCGCAACACGTACTGCTTGATTATCAATTTCAATTTGGCTAACACCGTTTTCAAGTAATGTAGCTACATGCTCCATCAGCTCTACTCTGGTTTGCATATTTTTATCGCCTGGTAAGTTACGCTCTAAATAAGCGTTAAACCAAACCGTTATATCTTCACTTTCAAAGTATTCAGGCTGAAACAACATGAGGTAACACTTAAGTGTTTCGTATAAATAACTTAAGTGCTCAGGATGAGCTTCCATTTCTTTAATTAAGGTACTTGCAATAAACGGTTCTAAATACGTTTGTAATGAACGGTCGTAGGCTTGTGTAGAAGCCATTTTTATTTCATTTAGTTTATCAAACCCAATTGATTTAGACTCTTGTGTATTAACAAGTTCAGGGTTGCTTGCAGGTAAGTTTCTAAGAGCCTTTAATCTATCGTTTAGTACTAGTAAGTTATTACGGTCAAATGAGGCTGTATCAAGCTCTTGGTACGTTGCAATCGCATCTTCAGTCTCTGAAATTAAGTTACTATTCCAAGCAAAACTAAAGTACCACGATGTTGAAAAACCAAGTAAAGCTATGCATGCAAGCGTTATGCTACCAACACGAAGCCATTTATTTTGCTTGTCATGATGTTTGTTAGTACTTGCTAAGTTTTGCTCTGGAAAAATTACACCTTCTAATACATTCTTTATAAAAAAGCTTTTAGATTGGTTAATGTATCCAGGTTCGCCTGCGTTTGCTTCGTTTAAAAAACTAGATGGCGTACCTTCTTGCGTTGCACTTGTGAGGTAAACACCACGAAACATTGGTAGTTCTTCGTATGCATTAGGAGTGAATATTTCTTTTAAAAAAGCATCTCCTACACCTTGTAAAACACGAAGCTGCCTAGGGAATTCAAATATCTTAGCGCGAATTTCTTCGTTTCTTTCATTAATTAATCTACGATTTAACATTTCAGTTAATTTAGAAATTAATGAGTGAAATTCTTTGTTGAAAGCATCTACTTGTGTGTCTTTATCTAAATCAAGTTCAAAGGTTACGCCCCAAACCTGCTCACACTCTTCTTCTGTTAATTCGCCAAAAAACTCTCTAAAACCTTCAATTAAATCAACTTTAGAAAAAATAACGTAAACAGGAAAGGTCATACCTAATTGGCTTTGCAGCTCTTGTAAGCGCTGTTTAATAGCGCGAGCATGTAGGTTTCTCTCAGTTTTGGTCTGGCTCATAAGCTCAGAAATACCCATACTGATCATTACACCATTAATAGGCCTAAGTGGACGGTACTTACGAAGTAATCCTAAAAAGCCTTCCCATGCACGTGAATCATGCTTTGCATGGCTGCTTTGCGTTGTGTAGCGCCCAGCTGTATCAATTAAAACTGCTTTATTGGTAAACCACCAATCACAATTACGAGTACCGCCAACACCATGAACCAAGTCAACACCTAGCTTGTCTTTTAGCGGGTAATCAAGTCCTGAGTTATGAATAACGGTAGTTTTACCAGCCCCTGGTGGGCCTATCATTATGTACCATGGCAACTGGTAAATATTTTTACCTTTGAACAGCTTTACGTCTTTTAAAAGATCGATAGCTTCGTTCATTCGCGTTTTAAGCGTAGTAATTTCTTCATTTACTTCAGAGCTATTTGTATCGTTATTACTATCAATTAACTCATCAGCCATTTTTTCGTCTCGTTTGCTTTGTTGCACAAGACGATAAATTTTAGACACAGAGAAAACCAATAAAACCAATATAATAGTAAACAGTCTTGCTGCAATACTTTGTAGTGGTACATAGTCAGCTATCGCGATTAATGGGCCGCCAAACCAAATTAATAATGATAAAGCTAAAAAGCCGATAATTAGCATTGCCGTACGAGATGTAAGTGCGTAGGTCACTTTTTTTATTTTTTGTGAAAAACTCATTTCAGCCTCTTAAAATAATAAATCGATTTCAATTCGTCGGTTTAATGACCGAGAAGCTGAATCTGAATTACTGGCAATAGGCTCTGCTGCGCCCTTACCTTCGGGCCATAAACGCCCACTGAGGTTTGTACTTTTAGCCATAGAGTTTGCAACTTGAGTTGCGCGCGCTAAAGAAAGGTGCCAATTAGAAGGGTACTTATCAGTTCTAATTGGTGTGTCATCTGTATGGCCGGTTATTAAAATACGTCCTTTAGTTCCTTCAAGGCTTAACGCTAGTTTTTCTAAAATAGGCTGAAATGAAGGTAATAATTTAGAGTCACCTTGATTAAAAAGGCTCTCACTATTAATAGAGATTCTGATCCTATCGATATTTTTCTTTATCGTCACAATCCCCATTTGAATCTCAGTTTGTAATAGCTGCTCTAGTACAAGTAACTGCTGATCTTTTTTATCTACTGCTTGGTCTTCAGCTACAGGATGAATGATAGCAAGCTTGTCACTAACAGCCATAACATCATCATTTAGCTTCATATTTATAAATAAATAAACGGTAAGTAAAAGTAAGCCTAAAACAGAAAAAATAACCCACAATGGCACCTGATTTCTTAATTCTACGCCAGCGGCTACTCTTTGTTTCCAGTTAGGAGAAAGCTTATTATTGATTGGCCCATCTAATTGATTTAATAAGTGATACATTTGTGAGCGGTATTCTTCTACTTTATTGTCACCCACAGTATCTAGTCTGTACTTACCTTTAAAACCTAAATTTAAACAGTGGTATTGCAGCTCTAAAAAGGCTTTGTGTTGCTCAGGCTGGGCCAATGCATTATCGAGTAAAGTATAAAAGTACTCACCGCCAAAAGTTTCTTTATGAAATGTCGAAAGCAAGCTTTCGTCAGCCCATTCCATAGAACTCCATTTAGAGTTTAAAACTGATTCATCTAAAATTGCACATAAACAATAACGAGAGTTTTTGATTACATCTTTTGATAAATTTTGATTACGTAGTTCGACTTCAAAACGTTTGATAGCCTCTACACATCGATGCTTTAACGCAGCTAAGTTAGTCATCTCAACTGATTTTCTAATTGAAATAACCAAAGAGAAACAGTCTGTTGCGGCTTCCATTAATGGGTTTCTAAATATAGAAACCTTTGCATTACTAGGAATACTACTTGCAACAGGCTCAACAGACATGACTGTTTTGTCTGGATCATTATCTACTTGAGGATTATTTGAGGCATCACGCCCTAATCGACCAGGACGTGGTTTTATAATGGTTTCGTCCATTGAAACTCTTCCTTTTAAAAGTTAAGTTCTTATTGCCCACAGGCTTAGTTGTAACTCGGGGTAATTTCCTGACAAGTGAATAGCAATACCACCACTTGAATGAAGTTTTGCCCAATGCTCGCCATGTTTATTTAATTCAAAATAATGAAAACCTGCATGGTAAGGAATTTGACGCGGTGCCGTTGGTAAGTTACTGATTGTAATACCTGGGATTTGATTATTTACTAAATCTCGGATTGTCTCAACACTACCAATTTTAATTTGAGAAGGTAATATCTTACGAAGCTCCTCGTGAGGAACACTGGCTTTAATAGCCAATACAAATTGACCTGAGCTAAGTACTGATTTGTCTTTGAGCGCACCAAAAGAAATACCAAACTTGCTTTGCTCTAACTTTATTTCCGTAGCAGTTTGCTCAATTACATGACTTAAAGATTGGTATAAAAAGTTTATTACTTCACTAAATACCGGGCCTAAGTTTTTATGATCGTACTTAGGTAATTTAGGCACTCTTTTGTTTACTGTACTAAAAGTAGATAACTCACCAGCAAGCTCTATTAGACGAGTATAAAGAACGCTTGGATGAAGATTATTAACTGATAATAAGTTTTCAAAAACAGCGTCATACTTGTTTAATGTTTGCAGCATAATAAAATCAGCTACAGAGGTACTTCCCGCATAACCTTGGCACAATCTAACAGCAATACTCTCTGAGCGCTGCTTGATCATTGAGCCAATCTCTCTCACTAAACCAAGTAATGGCTTACACTGACCGACTTTTAACGATGCTGGTATATACTTTGGATCGAGCTTAATTTGACCTTCACTGCTAACTTCAACAATGCGTGCAAGTGGCAATAATATATAGCCTGCATGGTCGTCTGATGACAATACTAGCTTACTAAATACCTTGGCTACTTGAATAATTTCTTGAGCTTGTGCACCTAAAGAGTCATCACTTACAGATAAGTCGTTTAGTTTATAACGCGTAACAATATCCTCATCTAAAGATGAAATATTAATACCACTGGCTTTTAGTGCAGGAACCGCTAAATAAATTATTTCATCATAAACATCTTTGCCCACCACTAAAGGCTCAGGCAAAGAGGTAGATTGAGGCATATCGATAGGTAGCAAATCAGGGGTAATAGCTGACAATGACTCAATAGCAAATTGGCCTGAGCTTAATAGCTGATTATCGATACTTATATCAAGTATGCCCCAAGGATCTGCTAAATTCCCATTACAAATTTGCTTAATTAAATGCGAAAAATGCTTATCTGACTGCTGAAAGTGTTGCGGCCTTAAGAACATTCCTTCGGTCCAGGCAACACGAGTGTTATCACTCATTGTACAAATCCTTTTTTACTGCTCTCTCATGTATGTAGCAATTGCTTCAACATTTACATCTATATCGTCATAGCCAGTTGGGTCAACTTCGATTACAGCTCTCCATCGTGCTTGATCGATATTTCTGTACGCGACAACAACACCAACATATCGTGTATTGCGGTTTAAGCTCATTTTATATTCTTGAACAGAGTTTGGCTGTAATTCTAATTCATCTTTTTTTAATAAGTCCGGGCCTAATAGTTTTTCAGGTGTTTCATACAGGCTAAAGAAATCCTGAGTATCAAAAATTGTTCTCGAGCTAAGCTCAAAAATTTTCATTACTACCGGTGAAGGTCTATCTGAAGTGTCTGGATTTACATTTTTAGACACATTAATTTTTAGATCCGTAGAAGGAGGCACAAACTTATTAACAGTTGAACAACCCATGGCTAAAAACAGTAAACTGAAACTCATTAAAAAGAGCTTAAATTTGTTCATTATCTACTTTCCTTTCTAGAACGATTCTTTAATTCTATCGTTGTATGCTTTTAAGAAATCATCTGACAACGCCATAGCTCCCTTACTATTTACATCATGAGATAACTCATCATATAAATTTTTGTATAGCTTCCAGCACTTAGCCTCTGTTTGACCAGGGATGATTTTTAATACGTTAGAATTATCATTTATTTGTTGATTTATATGTTGGGGAGAAACTTGCTCTAACATCCCTTTTAATACGCCGTCAGCTCCTGCTAATAAAGCATGTTCATGTCTTCGCGTATCAACAAAGCTTTCTTTGATTGATTCTTGAGACGACAGGAAGCTTGCACTATTTCTGATGAATAAATTCTGAATAACGTCATCAATATCTGCCGAAAACTTAATTGGGTTATTTTGTTGAGTTTGAAACATCGTTTGGTTTAAACGCAATTGGTTTTTTACAAGCGCTCTTTGGCGAAGAGACTCCATCAACTCGGTCAGTAATAGATTTAACCCTTGGCCCATTTCAAACCAAAGTTCTTGTGAGTTTAATGAGTTTTGTAACTCAGCTTTAACCCCCAGTCCGTTTAAAAAAGCATCAGTTAAAGCGGTATCTTCACTAAGCGATGTTGGATTTTTTTGCACTACTGGTTTATGAACAGGTTTTACTGCTTGAGGTTTAGTTACAGGCGTATCTAGTACTGGTGTATTAACTGAAGTTTGCTGCTCAACAGTTGGTTTTTGTTGTGGTTTACTTACAACGGGTGCTTGTTGAGTTACAGCTTCTGGGTTCATTAAGTGAGCAAGCTCATCCCAGTTTTCCGGTATTTGGTTAGCTGAATTAAGGTCACTGGCCTGAGTCATAGAAACTGCAGGCATAGACTCATCCATTATTGATTCATTAAAGTACTGTTCTGGCTCAGAAAAATGCTCCGTAGGATGCTGATAAGAGCTTTCTGGCTCTTTGCTAATACTAGCTGCAGCGCTTAAATTACCATAATCGGTGTCAGCTGTTTTTTCATTAGTAGCTAATTTTACCTCTATCTGAAAATCACCCACAGTGATCGTATCACTATTTGACAAGCGTTGTTTATTGCCTTGACCTAATGGAGCTACACCAAAATTTACAAAAGTACCATTTGTAGATGTATCGTAAACATAAAAAGAGTCGCCCTCTTTAACTATGCGTCCGTGCTTACTAGAAATGATTTTTTCAGGATCAGGAAAATGCCAATCACATACTTCTGAACGGCCAAATATTAGAGAGTCTTTTACTGTTTTAGTTGCTTCAATTTCTGGAGAGAGTCTATGATAACTAGTGATGTTTAGTATCAGTTCCATTTGATAAGTTAGTCCCATAAATCTACATTCTCATTAGGATAAAGTAGAAGAGAAACTATTGTCAACATTGAAATTAATATATAAAAATATACTCAACCATACAAAAGCTCAAATTTAAATAAATTAAATTAAACAAAACCTCTATAAAAAAGCCCTTTCAAAGCTTACAAAAGATATTTTGTATGTTCCCATTTAAAAAAATTGCTATTTAATAATTAGCATTACATTTTATTCATTTTAAGCCCCTAGAAGTGTTATAAAACAATGCCTGTAGGCTTACACTGTTTATAAAAATAAACAGTAAATAAACGATATTTCAATAATTAATATAAAAGCCCTTAATTTTTTAAAGTTTTGTACGAAAGTTCTGCTTTAGAAACATTGCTAAGTTGGCTAATTTTTGTAAAAATACAACGCTTATCAAAGGGAGAATTGATAAAAATAAAAAACTCACCTTTGCGATTATTTTAATATACACAATAAAAGGATTTATAATGAGCGGTGTCAACAGTTCTAATGATAAAACGCAGATAGCTTCGCTTGACTCAAATCTTCGCACGTCAAAAGCAATAAATAAATTAAACCTTATTGGTAAAAAAGTTTCGGATCGCTACTTAGTTGAAGAACTTATTGGCCAAGGTGGCATGTGTTACATTTACCGAGCCAGAGATTTATTTTTAGAAAGTGCGAGTCGTCCTGAAGTTTTCGTAGCGATTAAAGTATTATTAGAAGAGTTTTCTCATTCTGAAGAAGCTATTTCACTTCTTAAGGATGAAACAACTAAAACACAACAGCTCTCCCATCCAAATATTGTAAAAGTATATTCTGCAGGTTCTGATAACGGTTTACATTACGTAACCATGGAATTAGTAGAAGGCGAAACGCTAGAGCAAATAATTAAACGCAACAAACCCTCTGGAATGGTTTTCAAAAAAGCGAGCGTGATTCTTAATCAACTTGCCGATGCTTTAATTTATGCCCATTCTCGTGGCGTCATTCATAACGATTTAAAGCCATCGAATATAATCTTCGATTCAAATGGTAGCCTCAAGGTACTTGACTTTGGTATTGCTAAACACAAAACCATTGAAGATGCCTATGCAGTTAATAGTGAATCAAGCCTAGGCACTGTAGGTGGTTATACGCCAACCTATGCAAGTCCTGAACAATTAAAAGGTGCTGCAGCATCCGTTAAAGATGACGTTTTTTCTTATGCATGTATTGCCCTAGAGTTATTAAGTAGCAAACATCCATATAATCGTGTTGCAGCAGACACACTCCCTAAAGATACATCGGCAAAACGTCCTAGTAACTGCCCTTTATGGTTATGGGGCACACTTAATAAAGCAATTTCTTTAGATGCAGCAAAAAGAACTGATTCGTTAAAGCCTGTTTTAGATAAGCTTCAAAGTAACTTTAAACCGGCAATAGCACTTGCAGCCAGTACTGTTGTGTTAGCCCTTTTGGCTGGTCAGTACTATCTATCAAATACAAATAATATAAAGCAGCTTGAAGCAAAATTAGATAATGCAAAAGCAATTAACCAACAAGTAGAAACATGGATGTCTTGGGATGGGCCGGAGATTCTAAACAAGCTTGCAGAAATTCCACCTCAATACGAGGTATTAAAACAGGGATTATTAAGATCTAATCAAGCTAATATTCTACAAAGTTTTGATTACAGAGCGAATCAAATCAATACAAGCGCTAACAAGTTTAAAGACTTTGATGAAACAATTAATGTTTATAGTAAAGCCTTGGAGTATTACCCAGATTCAGAAAAGCTATCGGTACAACTCGAAAGCATTTTAAGAGAGCGTCAATCAATAATCTCAGATATTACTTCTCGTATTGATTTGTTACTTGAGCAATCTCGCTATAGTGAACTAGACAATAATAGTATTCCACAATTAATCAATGATTTAAGTGTAGTCGATAGCACCTACGTTTATCGCCCGTCTGAAGTGCATTTTGATAACTATAAACTTGCCTTAGATAAAGCGATTGAAGAAGATGATGTTATCACGCAAAAATCTTTACTTAATGTTGGTAAAGCTATTTTCACCAATAATCAAAAAAATGAACTTGGCTTTGCAGACCTTCTAAAAAGAGAGTCGGCGATAGATGCTTTAACGCTTTACCAAAAGAAAGTAAACCTAGGTGAACCAGCTGATTTTCCTACTGAAGATGCCGTCGTATTTTACGGTCCTAGATTTGATAGATACACACAAAAACTAGAGACGATTGAAGAGTACAGAGATTTATTAGATTTTGAAGAATTAATCAATACCGAGTCTGCAACATTACCTAAAGACTTTTCATTACTCGTTTCTTTAAAACAAGAATTATCTAGACGTTATATCACTATGGCAAATACGTTAATGAAAAGAAAGATGTACCGTACAGCAGAGCAACTAGTTGAAAGAAGCGAAGCTATTACTCAGTCTCTTGATAATGTAATGCTTTAAAAACTATTTATTGCGAGAGCATCACCAAATAACTAAAAATATATTAAACTAACAAACGTTTTGTTTTAACAAACGAAGGTCAAGGACGACGGGTTGAGCGATCATTTTGCATAAACTCCTCCAAGATTTTTCGTAATTATCACTATTTAAATGAGTTTATGGAGTACCTATGAAAAAGATAAGCGCACTAGCGGCATTACTAATACTAAGTGGTTGTTCAACTACATCGTCTGTAGATGAAACGCAGCAACTTGCAAAAGAAGAAGCAGTTCAAGTACAAGAAGAAATTGTCGAAGCTGTAGCACCTATTTCATTAACTGTAATCACTAATCCTAGTGATGCACGCGTACGCATTATGAACATTGCGCCTGTGTACCAAGATGCCATTGAACTTAAAGAAGGTAAGTACGACGTTGAAGTAAGCAAGCCAGGTTACTTAACTTACCGCAAGTGGGTTGTAGTCGATAAAAAGACAATTTTAACAGTAAATTTAGATGAAGTAGCAGCAACTGAAGCGGCTAACTAGTCCAGTATCTAAACTTTAATTATGCCTTTAAACATTTCACATGTATTAAAGGCATAATTTTAAACTACCCCAAATAATATAATAAACTCCCCACAGCCCCTACATTTATTAAAATACATAACCACAACACCACTATAAAACGTCGCTTTTGTGATTTATGACGAAGTAATTGTTGAGCAAGTAATGCCCCCGGCCATCCTCCAAATAATGCAAGTAGTTGCAGTGTGCGCTCTGGCGTGCGGTTTACTTTTTTATGTGAAGAGCGCTTAGCTTGTCGCTTATCCCACGCGTACATTAAAAAAGTGATAGCACTTAATACACTTATATAACCAGGTACATATATAGGTATATAAACAGGTAAGTATTGCAGTAGGTAAGCCTGCCAAATGGCGGCTAAATAAAGTAATGAGAATGTGATTAATATTTTCTTTATCAATTAATTATCGCCTATACTTGGCATTGGTATTACAAAAACAAGAGCCAAATTATGACATATTTTAAAGCGATATTCTTAGTCTTATGCTTATTAACATTTAGTAGCTATGCATCCGATACATCCACCAACCTTGATAAAGAACTTGCCGTATTTAAGCCCTATTTAGGAACTTGGCAGGCTGACTTTAAAGTACCTGAGGGTGCTAAAAAAATACAAGATGTTGGCCGTTGGGAGCGTGCTTTAAACGGTAAAGCGATACATACCAAGCACTCTATTAATGAAGGTGAGTATGGCGGCGAGTCGATGATTTTTTACGACAGTAAAAAAGAGTCTTTGGTATTTTACTATTTCACAACAGCAGGGTTTTATACAAAAGGGACTATGAAAGTCCTCAGCCCCACTCAATTTGTAGCTTATGAAGATGTAACTGGTAGCCAAGATGGTATTACAAAGGTTAAATCGATGAGTGAACTAAAGGACGATAAATTTCTTGTATCGACCTCTTACCTTAAAAAGGGTGAGTGGACAAAGCCCGAACAACGTATTTATACACGCAGTACAAAAACGGTTAAGTTTAAATAGCTGTGATTTAAAAGTACAAAAAGGCAGCCTAGGCTGCCTTTTGTCATTTATAAAACCGTATTTATTTTACGTATTTTTTAAATGCAGCGTCTACTGGTGTATCAGCAAGGTGATTAGTGTAGTTGCTCATTACTTTTTGAGACAAGCCTACAATAATTTCAAGTAGCTGTTGCTTAGCGTAACCTGCGGCAAAGAATTTTTCGATTTGCTCATCGCTGATCACGCCACGTTCACGTGTCATTGCAAGTGTAGTTTCACGAAGAGTTTCTAGCTTAGGGTTTTCAAGTGGTGTTTTGTTAACAAGTGCGTCAACAACACCTTGGTCAACTTTCATTGACGCAGCAATGGCGCTGTGTGCTGGTACACAGTAATGGCACGCGTGCTCAACATTAATTGATTGCCATACCACTGTAAGCTCTTCTGCATTGAACGATGTTTTTTGAAACAGCTCATGCAGTACTTGGTAACCTTTAAGTAATGTTGGTGCTTCAGCCATCACTGCGTGTAAGTTAGGTACCATACCAAATGCTGCTACTGAATCAGCCATTAGAGATTTTGATTCTTCTGGTGCGTTTTCTTGAGTGTATAAAGTAAATTCGGCCATGGTTAGCTCCTAATAATTAATAGTTTTAAGTAACTTCGAGACACATAGTATTTGATTTTGAGCGACTGTTCAAGTTAAAATTGAGCAAATGTTCAAATTGATTGAGAATGATATGGCTAATAAGGTTAAATTTGAACGCGAGAATGTAGTTCGCGTTGCTAGTCAGCTATTTTGGCAAAAAGGTTTTCATGCAACCTCAACGCGTGACTTACAAGAAGCCGTTAATATGCGCCCAGGTAGTATTTACTCTGCGTTTGGCTCTAAAGAAGGTCTATATTGCGAATCGCTGAAAGATTACACCGTACAAATGAAAACCCAAATAGAAGGGTTTTTATCAAGTGCCGATACAGTACTTGGTGGATTACGTGCGTTTGTTGAAAACGTGGTAATTAAAACAAAAGATTGCAGTCCAAGCGCTATTTGTATGCTAGTTAAAGCAAACAGCGAGTTTGCAGAAAAAGACTCAAACCTGTATGAGCTAAGCTTAGATTTAACGGCTCAATTTGAAGCCTATTTAACGCAATTATTTACCCAAGCAATAAACAAAGGTGAGTTACGTAACACGTTGACCGCTGTTGAATATGCGCGCTTTTTTCAAGTGCAATTTACAGGTTTACGCGGTTATTTTAATCGTCCTAATGTAGGGCAATTTGCTGAGCCAATGATCAACCAAATGTTTATGTTGATTAAAAAGTTATAAATAGCAGTTATCGAGCATTCTCAACAAGTTACATTTATTCTACTAAATAAAAATGGCCAGTATTAACTGGCCATTTTTTTTGTGCTTAAAGCTTAATTTGTAAGTTACGTTTTAAGCTTGTTAAGTTCATTATCTTGCTGGGCAACAAGTGCATTAAGCGCTTCGCTGCTATCCCCTGCTTGTGTAGATAAGTCAGCAAGTTGCGATGCGGCATCAGATATAAGCGTTAAATTACGGTTTATTTCTTCAGTCACTAAACTTTGCTCTTCAGCAGCGGTGGCAATATGTGTAATTTGGTTGGTTATTTCATCAACTTTAACAACAACACTGTGCAGAGCATCAAAAGCTACTGATGTTTCATCAACGGCATTTTGTGCACGTACTACGCCTTTTTCAATAACGGTAGATGCGTTGCCTACTTCAGATAATAAACTATCAATTAGTTGGCTTATGTCATCTGTTGATGAACGCGTTTTAGAAGCAAGTGCACGTACTTCATCGGCAACAACAGCAAAGCCGCGCCCATGTTCACCAGCGCGCGCAGCTTCAATAGCAGCGTTAAGTGCAAGTAAATTTGTTTGTTCTGAAATAGTACGAATTACATCTAATATTTGCGTAATATCTTTACTACGCGAAGCAACTTTTTCAACGGCTTGGTTAGCTTCTTTAATTTCTTCAGACATCGTTTTAACTTGCGTCATCGCTGAAGATAAGCTCGACTCACTGCTCACTACCAAGCTATTTATTTCATCGGCTTGTTGGGCTGATTGCTCTGATGCTCTGGCGACTTCAAGTGCTGTTGCGCTCATTTCGTTCATAGCCGTTACCACACTTTCAATTTCTTGAAATTGAGATTGCACATTGTGCTTTGTATCAATAGCTATGTGTTGTGCTATTTCGCCTTGCTGCTTGGTTTGATCAGACACCGTTTTAAGCTCAGAAATTAAATCACGTAGCTTTGCTAAAAATCGATTAAACCCACCAGCTAATGCAATAAGCTCTGCGTGACTATCAACATGCAATGTATGTGTTAAATCACCTTCAGAACTTGCGAGGTTATCAACCCGCTGTTGAATTTGTTGTAGCGGCGCTATTACACCTGCTATTACTAATTTCATAATAACAAAAGCAACCACAGCAATTACTAAGCCTGTTATTAAAATAATAAATCTGAGTGATGTTGCTGTCTCTTGCATGTTTTTTTCTAGCGCTTCAGGCCCTGCAAGTGCTAGATCTGTAGGTACTTCTATGATTAATGACCACTGAGTGTTAGCTAGTTTTATATTAATTGGGTAGTTAACTAAATACTCGCGAGGCGTTTTAAAGAGGCCATGTTGACCTTTAAATTTAACAAGCTCACTGTAAGTGTTGCTACTAACCACTTCTTTAAATGGGCGGCCTAATTTAGATTTATAGTGACTGCTGCCTACAATTAAACCTATATCACTTAAAAGTGTTACTTTTGCTTGGCCGTTGTAAAGCTCGCTCGACAGCTTTTCGGTTAAGCCCTGAAAAGTTGGGAGCGTTAAATCAACGCCAGCTAAACCAATAAACTGACCTGACTTTAAAATAGGCACAGTTAACGAAGTTAGCATTACTGAGTCGCCCGATGGGATTTCGTATAAATACGGTTCCATAATACAAGGCTTAAGCGTGTCTTTTGCACACAAATACCAATGCGCTTCACGAATACCAAATTCATTTAAAGAGGTAATATATTTATCGGCAGCATTAGCTACTTTTTGCTGTTCAATTACGCCGTTTTGGTCGCGAGTAATATACACCTCTAAGGTGCCATTACCATTAACCGAATGTTTGTAACCTTGTTTAAAGCTCGAATCTTGCCCATCAAAAGCATTAGGCTCAAATTGCGAATATATAGAAGAAAGCAGAGTATTTTGCTCTAACATCGAGCGGTTAATACTTACTACTGTATCGCGGCTCAGGGTTTCGCTTTTGGCTGCGTCACCTAATAAAGCCGCTAATGAATAAGGAATGCGGTAAGCTTCATTAATAAAGCCTGCAATTTTTTCTCCGTATCCAGCTGCATGAGCATTAAGCTTTTCTTCTACTTCTACAGTAATGTACTCTTCAGATTTAGTCGCTAACTGCTTATTACTTGATGATAACTGCCACCACAAAACGCCTGATAACACTAGTACAGTTATAAATATACTACCGACACTAAGCCAGAGTAACTTTTTTGCTAACGATATTTCTCGCATTCATTACACCCTTTAAATTAAAACTACTGATACAGTTTAGTAGATCTAACCAACGAAGCTATGAATATCGTTAAACAAATTGAATTTAATACAATACGTTGGGTTTTTTAAAGTTTAGCTAACCGTGCTGTTGTAATTGCGGCTAAAACTAATAAACACACACTTACCCATAAACACGCACTAAGCCCATATACTTGAAAAACCCAACCAGAAAGCACCGTACCAAGCAAACGCCCCATCGCATTAGCCATATAGTAAAAACCAACGTCGAGCGACACCCCGTCATTTTTAGCAAAACTTACTATTAAGTAACTGTGCAGTGATGAATTTACGGCAAATACACCACCAAAAATAAGTAAGCCAATTACAAGCGTAAAATGTATCGCGATATCAAATTGCATCAACAACGCTAAAATACAGGTTACGCCACTTAATAAAGCAACCCACCAATATGCTTTTTTGACTGAGTGTGAATTTGAATCGCTTTGCCCAGTTATGCGCGGAGCTTGCGATTGCACCAGCCCATAAGCAATAACCCACAAAGCCATAAAGCCGCTTACCCACCAGTGATCCCAGTTGAACTGAGCAGCTAAGTAAACCGGCAATGCAACCACAAACCATACATCGCGCGCCGCAAACAAACATAAACGCGCAGCACTAAGTAAGTTGATTGCACGAGATTTAGAAAATAATTCTTTAAACTTAGGTTTGTTTTTAGCTTTACCAATATCGCCTTTTAAAAAAATTAAACTAATAACCCACGCAACACTAAGTAATGCAATTAGGCTTATTAGTGCACCTACAAAACCAAATACAGTTAGTAATAAGCCGCCTAAAAAAAAGCCCACCCCTTTTAAAGCATTTTTAGAGCCCGTAAGTATGGCAATCCATTTATATAATTGGCTTTGCCCTGCATCGTCTTGTGGTACTAAATACTTAATGGCGCTCTTTGCACTCATTTTATTTAAGTCTTTTGCTATGCCACTCAGTGCTTGCGCTGCCATAACATAGGCAACGGTTAGCCAATCCCCTGGTACGCAAAGCATGGCTAAAGCGACAAGTTGTAGCCCAAGCCCTACATTCATGGTTTTGTTCAACCCTAAATGCGCGCCAAGCCAACCACCTACTAAATTGGTGATCACCCCAAATATTTCATAAAACAAAAACAACATGGCTATTGCAAATGCGCCATAACCTAACTGATGAAAATACAGCACCACCAACATGCGTAGCGCACCATCAGTTAAAGTAAATGCCCAATAGTTACCAGTAATTATTAAATATTGTTTTATAGAGCTTGGTAAGTTAGCCAACTGCGCAAACATAGCGTTAAACCTTTTTAAACGAGATTAAACCAAATCACTTTGTGCAACTTTAAGCATTAGCTCAGCAGTACGGTTTGCATAACCCCACTCGTTATCGTACCAAGCGTATAGTTTAAGTTGAGTGTTGTTAATTACCATAGTAGAAAGGGCATCTATGGTGCAGCTGCGCGGATCTGTTTTGTAATCTATAGATACAAGCGGCTTTTCTTCGTAGCCTAAAATACCTTGTAGCTCGTTATTTGCAGCATCTTTAAACCACGTGTTTACTTCACTTTGTGTAACACCTCGCTCCAGCTCAAAAACACAGTCAGTAATGGATGCATTAGTTAACGGTACGCGTACAGCATGGCCGTTTAATTTACCTTTTAGCTCAGGGAAAATATGCGTAATAGCCGTTGCACTACCGGTTGTAGTAGGTATTAAGCTAGTACCGCACGAGCGCGCACGGCGTAAATCTTTATGAGGGGCATCAATAATCGTTTGAGTATTGGTAATGTCGTGAATCGTTGTCATTGAGCCGTGCTTAATGCCCACTTTTTCTTGCAGTACTTTTACTATTGGCGCTAAACAGTTAGTAGTACAAGACGCAGCAGTAACAATTTTATGCTCACTTGGGTTATAAAGATCATCGTTTACACCCATTACTACATTTAAAATACCGTCTTCTTTTACAGGTGCGGTTACCACAACACGCTTAACACCTTGCGCTAAATATTGATTTAACAGCTCAGTGGTTTTCATTTTACCGCTGGCTTCTATTACTACATCGCAATCTAACCAATCAGTTTCGTTTATGGTTTTGTTGTTAGTAACTGCAATCGTATGCTTACCCACACTAAAACTACTATCATCACTAGAAACCTGTTGTGCTAAGCGCCCGTGTACTGAGTCAAACTCAATTAAATGTGCGTGGGTTTTAGCATCGCCCGCTACATCATTTACTTTAATAAACTCTATTTCTGGCCAATCAACTGCTGCACGCAGAGTTAAACGTCCCATACGGCCAAAACCGTTAATACCTACTTTAATAGTCATAATTAAATACCTTTAATAAGTTAGTTACAGCAGCTAGTAATACGTTCAGGGCGATTACCCATAACATTTAAGCGCGTTAAATCGTTTTCATAAAATGAATGGTTAGCAGTAAGCGTTTGCGTTAATACATTTTTAGCCCACTCTGGCAGGGCTTTATTAATACTGTAATAAACCCATTGATTTTGTTTACGGTCGCTCAACAATCCGCATTGTCTTAACTGCGCTAAATGGCGAGACACTTTAGGCTGGCTTAGCTCAAGTGCAGCAACCAGTTCGCATACACATAGCTCTTCTTGATGGCTAATGAGCAGCATTGCTTTTAAACGCGTATCGTCCGCTAGGCATTTATAAAATTGAAGTGGGTTGAATTGTTCCATATTGTCCTCGCAGTTTTATTGCACATACAATAAAACAAAAACAGAATATATGGAATAGTGAATATATGATTTTTTGTATGTTTATTTAACGACTCATTTTTATTAAACTCCACGCACAAAAAAGCCCAGTGGCAAAACCACTGGGCTATTACAGTATTAGTTAACTTAGCAATTAATTAAATAACTGAAAGCTCTACTTCAATATTGCCACGTGTTGCGTTTGAATATGGACATACTTGGTGCGCTTTATCTACAAGCTCCTGCGCTGCAGCTTTATCCATATCACCTAGTGATACAGCAAGTTTTACTGCAATACCAAAACCGCCTTCAATCGCGCCAATAGATACTTGTGAGTCAATATGTGTGTCGCTTGGTAAATCTATTTTTTCGCTACCTGCTACAAATTTTAGTGCGCCAATAAAACACGCGGCATAACCTGCGGCAAATAATTGCTCAGGGTTAGTACCTTGACCGTCGTCTCCGCCTAAACCTTTAGGTGTTGATAAATTTACATCTAAACGACCATCATCAGATTTAGCTACGCCTTCGCGGCCGCCAGTTGCAGTTGCTTTTGCTGTATAAGCTACGTTTTGTAATACATTCATAATGAACTCCAAAGTTTAAAAATATCAATCAATTTAGTTTGTGTGCAAAATAATAGAACAAGTAATTAGAGATTGCAAATACTTTGCATGCAAATTAAAATGCCATGTATCGAAATAAAGGATAACGTTATGCCGTTTGAGCAATTAAAGTTAAAAAATCAGTTATGTCATCGGTTATATATGGCATCTAACAGCATTGCGCGTGCGTATCGCGAGCCTTTAAACGAGCTAAATTTAACTTATCCGCAATACGTAGTAATGATGGCGCTGTGGGAGCAAGACGAAATAACAATTGCAGAGCTAATAGATAAAACCGCGATAGATGGCGGTGCAATGACCCAAATACTCAAAAAAATGAGCGACAAATCATTACTGGCTGTTATTAAAGATGAGCACGACAAACGCAAACGCCTAGTTCAGCTAACCAAGCATGGCCAATCACTTAAGTTAAAAGCAGCCGATATTCCTAAAAATATTTTATGTAAATTTGATAGTGTAGATGCAACACAAGCGAAACAGTTGATGCAGCTGCTCGATTTAGTCGTATACGACTTAGCCGATTAGGCTCTTAATTTTTAAACAATAAACGTGTTTTAAAAGGTTTTAAAAATGACTCATATTAAAAAACTACTATTAGCAGCGGCGTGTAGCACGGCACTTTTAGGTAGCAACGCTGTAACTGCTAACACCGCTGGCCAAAATGCTGATTTAAAAACAGTAGCCACCTTTGATGCGCAGCACCCTCCGGGCAACATTGCTATTACCCCATCGGGCAGAAAGTTTTTATCTGTGCATGGCTTTTTTGGCCAAAAGCAAAAAATTATGGAGCTTTTAAGCGATGGTACAACTAAGCCCTACCCTAATGAAGAGTGGGCATACGCGTACAATAACGGTAAAGGTTTTTACGACGTACTTGGCATAAACGTATCAAGCGATGGTGTATTATGGATGCTCGACACTTCAGGGCCCGATCATGCTGGGCGCTTAGTAGGCTGGGATACAAACAAAGAGCAACTACATAAAATTATTTATCTGGCTAAACCGACCATTACCGACACCTCGTTTTTAAACGATTTAGTCATCGATAATAAACATGGCGTTGTATACATTGCCGACACAGCCCAAGGCAGCCAAGCCGCTATTATTACGGTAAACCTTAAAACAGGTGTCGCACGCAGAGTGTTACAAAATAGCCATTACACCACCGCCGAAAATATCGATATGGTTATTGATGGGCGCATAATGAGCCTTGGCGGACAACCAGCCCGCTTAGGTGTTAACCCTATTACGCTTGACCCTAACGAAGACTGGCTCTACTTTGGCTCAATGTCGGGCACGTCGGTTTACCGCATTGCCACCAGCGATATAAATAACGAGAGCCTTTCGGCTAAAGCACTTGAAGACAAAGTTACGCGTTACGGCACTAAGCCAATTTCCGATGGTATTATTGTTGATGGCGGCGGTAACGTATATGTAACCGACATAACCAATGGCGCAATTGGCGTAGTTAAATCCACTGGCGACTATGAAGTATTATTTAAGGACGAACGCTTAAGCTGGCCTGATGGCTTTAGTTACGGAGCCGATCATAAAATATACTTTACCGTTGACGATTTACATAATTCGCCTGTACTTAATAATGGCAAAAATCAAAGCCACGGTAAGTTTAAAGTAATGTCGTTCGAGCCTTTAGTAAAAGGAAAAGTAGGCCGCTAATTTTCTTTTTAAGTGACTACATTTTTTAAAAAGCCTTGCACATTTAAGTGACCTAATAGTTGCAGGGCTTTTTTGTTAAAAACACACCACACTGGTGCATATTTTAAAAATACTTCACCGCTTTGGTGCTAATCCTTAAGTATGTATTTACACTTAAATACTAAATACCTGATTTCTATTCATAAAATATTCAAGTTAATGTTGGCATACTTCTTCCAATAAACTGATGTGTTCAGTGAAAATACCAAGGAAAAACCATGTTCAACTTATACCATACCCTTTACCTTTTATGGCGTTTAGATATTAGCGTTTGGCAAGTTAATGATCCAACAAATACCCATACCACCGCTGATAAAGAGCGCGTCTATGTTAAGTAACATCGTATTGTGTAAAGGCTTGGCATAAAGCTTAAATGTAAAAACCTACTTTAGGCTAAGCTTTTGCACACTATGAAATTTATGTGTACATTTTAATTAAACTTCAAATTAATCGTTCAATATAAAAACAACCTCCTTGTAATAAACTCCACATTTAAAAACGTCGAAAAAATTAGTAAAAACACTGCGTTTATAACTTTGCAAGCAGCCCTAATGCGTTGTATTGTTGCATCCTATTGAAAATTTTTAGTTGGAACGTGTATGCACGCTTTGGAAGTTAATTTTGATGGCTTAGTTGGCCCTACTCACAACTACGCTGGTTTATCGTATGGTAATGTTGCCTCGTTAAATAATGCAGCAAGCTTTTCAAATCCTCAAGAGGCCGTGCTTCAAGGCCTTGAAAAAATGAAAGCGATGCACGACAAAGGCCTAACTCAAGGTGTATTTGCCCCTCATGCGCGCCCCGACTTAAACGTACTGCGCCGCTTAGGCTTTACCGGTAATGATGCACAAGTAATTCATAAAGCATTTAAAGCTGACCCAATTTTATTACGCGCGTGTTATTCAGCGTCTGCAATGTGGACTGCCAATGCCGCTACGGTATCGCCATCTCCTGATACAACCGACGGCAAAGTACATTTTACTTCAGCTAATTTAAATAATAAGTTTCATCGTTCATTAGAGCCTGCAACCACTACGCGCTTATTAAAAGCGATGTTTAATAACGACAAATACTTTGCGCACCATACCCATTTACCAGACCAAGGCTTTTTTGGCGACGAAGGTGCAGCAAACCATACTCGTTTTTGTGACAGCCACGGCGAGCAAGGCCTTGAAATGTTTGTATTTGGTGCCAGCGCGTTTAACAGCCAATTACCAAAACCAGCTAAATTTCCTGCAAGGCAAACTCTAGAAGCCTCAGAAGCAATTTGCCGTTTACATAACTTAAAAGATTCAAGCCAAATTTTACTACAGCAAAATCCAGACGTAATAGATCAAGGCGTGTTTCATAACGATGTAATTGCAGTAGGTAACGCCAACGTATTACTGTGCCACCAGCAAGCATTTTTAAACCAAGCACTGGCACTGCAAGATATTCGCGAAGCGTATGTAGGCAATAAAGAATTTTACATTATTGAAGTACCTACCGACAAAGTAAGTATTTCCGATGCTGTAAGTAGTTACTTATTTAATAGCCAGTTAGTGAGCCTTGAAGATGGTTCAATGCTGTTAGTGGCACCACAAGAGTGTAAACGCAACAGCGCGGTTAACGCCTACATTGAAGAAATGATTATGGCTGATAACCCAGTAAACCAAGTGCAGTTTTTTGATTTACGCCAAAGTATGCAAAATGGTGGCGGCCCAGCTTGCTTGCGTTTACGTGTAGCCCTTAACGAGCAAGAACTTGCTGCAGTAAACCCTGAGGTTATTTTAACTGATACTAAATACACACAACTGTGTGACTGGGCAAAACGTAACTACCGCGACAAATTAGGCGCAAGTGACTTTGCAGATTCAGCCCTACTCACCGAAAGCTACCAAGCACTTGATGAGCTAACGCAGCTACTTAATTTAGGCTCAGTGTACGACTTTCAATTAGAAGGTTAATACCTTAGCCTACACAAAGGCTAATACAAAAATAGCGAGCAAAGGCTCGCTATTTTTATTCGTGTTTATGTTTATGTTAATACATATTTAAGCATCTTTGTTAACAGTTATTGCCGACGCCATCGACTCCGATAAATGCAGCGTACGCTGCGGAAACGGAATACTCAGCCCAGCGCCTTCAATTGCTTCTTTAACACGTTTATTTAAATCCCACACAGTTTGCCAATAATCACCATTAACAGCCCACGCACGTAATTGAATGTTCACTGCGCTTTCGCCTATTGATGTCACCATTACTTTAGGTGCAGGCTCTGCGAGTAATCGGCTCTCTGATGCGGCTAATTCTTTAAGTACATTTAAGGCAACGTCAATAGAGTCGGCATACGAAATACCCACCACTATATCCATTCGTCTTTTGCCATTACGGGTAAAGTTTTTAATATTGCCACCCCACACTTTGCCGTTAGGCGATGCTATATAAAGACCGTCGGTGGTTTTAAAAATAGTGGTAAACAAGTTTATTTCACTCACAGTACCAAGCGTGCCACTGGCATCAACAAAGTCGCCTATTTTAAAAGGTCTGAGTATTAGCAGCATAATACCCGCAGCAATATTGCTCAGCGTATTTTTAAGGGCTAAACCAATCGCTAAACCAGCAGCACCCATTAGCGCAATTAAGCTTGCCGTATTAACGCCAAAAATATCTAAAATAAATAGCCCACCAATTATATAAACTAAATAACCAGCAATACTCGATAAAAGAGGAAGCAGCGTACTATCCACTTTTTTTAATGGCGATTTAGAGTTTTTAATCGCTTTTTTAACCGAGCGTGCAATTAAGGCACTCGCAATTAAAATCACCAACGCTAAAATCACTTTGTATCCTAAAGTGATGATTGTTTCTGAATGGCTTTGCCAAAACGCTAAAAGTTTATCTTTCATGTTTGTTCCGATAAATGTGGCTGAAACTCAGCAAAATAATGGTTAAATCTAATAAAAACCGACTTCAAAAGAAGTGGCGCGAGTATATAGAATAAAAAATTTAAACCTATCTTTTTTAATCACTTATTTCAACTTTAAAAATACCGTTAAAACTATGGTTTTTGATACGTAGAGCCCACCTATTTACGGCTAATTTATAGCGCCTATTCAATATAGGTTAATCGTTTATTGGTATGGTTATTTTAAGCTTTCAAGGTTCACAAAAGAGGTTATCTATGGGAAAAGAGAAAATTGTACTCATAACCGGCGCTTCAAGTGGTATTGGCGAAGCAACCGCAAAAATGCTGGTTAACAATGGTCATAAAGTAATACTTACCGCTAGACGCGAAGATAAATTAACTGAATTAGTCGAGTCATTGGGCTCAGATAACGCCATTAGCGTAGCCGCAGATGCAACCGACTTTACCGCGCTTGAAAACGTAGTTGCTAAAGGCATTGAAAAATTTGGTCGTTTAGATGTTGCCTTTGCTAATGCAGGTAAAGGGCTAGACACTTTAGGGGTTGAAGAAGGCGACCCCAATGAGTGGTCAACCATGATCGACATAAACATTAAAGCCCTACTGTGGACTGCAAAACTAACAATGCCGCATTTACGCCAAAGCAAAGGACACTTTATTATTACTAGCTCAGCAACTGGTCGCAGAGCTGTTAAAGGCTCTATATACGGTGCAAGCAAATGGTTTACTTATGGTTTTTCTCAAAACCTAGCACAAGAAATTAGTGAATGGGATGGGCGTTGTACAACCATCACCCCTGGCGCTGTAAATACCCCTTTTACTGATGAAGCAAGACCTGACAAGTTATACCCGCAAGATGTTGCCGATGCTGTGCTATTTGCCATTGAGGCAAATCAGCGTAATAACATCAGAGAAATACATTTAAGACCCACTCATTAGTAAAACTATTCTCATAATTTTGAATATGTAAACATAGGAGAAATAATCATGGCGAAAGAAAAAATAGTCCTCATTACAGGTGCTTCAAGCGGTATTGGCGAAGCAACCGCAAAAACGCTGGTTAACAATGGCCACAAAGTCATTTTAACCGCCAGAAGCGAAGACAAATTAACTAAATTAGTTGAATCATTAGGCTCAAATAACGCACTTAGCGTAGCTGCAGATGCCACAGACTTTACCGCACTTGAAAACGTAGTAACAAAAGGCATTGAAAAGTTTGGCCGTTTGGATGTAGCCTTTGCTAACGCAGGCATGGGCGTTTCAACCGCGGGCACCGAAAAAGGCGATCCGGATGAGTGGTCAACCATGATCGACATAAACATTAAAGCCCTACTGTGGACTGCAAAACTAACACTGCCGCATTTACGCCAAAATAAAGGTCACTTTATATTAACCAGCTCTGCTGCTGGCCGTAAGCCAATTGGCGGCTCTATTTACGGTGCAACTAAATGGTTTGCTTATGGCTTTGGACAAAACTTAGCTGAGGAAATGAGTGAGTGGAATGGCCGCTGTACCACCATAGCACCAGGTATGGTAAACACCCCGTTTTTTGATGAGGCAAAACCCGATAAACTCGACCCACAAGATGTAGCCGACGCCGTATTGTTTGCAATAGAAGCAAACCAGCGCAACAGCGTACGCGAAATTTATTTAATGCCAACTAATTAACGTTGATTGGTTGAGTTTGAGCTGTCAGGTTTAATGCCAATGGCGTTAAACCTGATGGTTGATTGTATTTTGAGGTTAGATTTTAATAGCGTAAAGTTGAACACTGCATAATTAAAGATCTGATTTGTATTAGCTGCGTACTTCTACACGCCAAGGTGGGTTAACTCTATTAACACCCGCCCAATATAGCTTAATTTTATGACCTGACGGATCATGCAGTACGGCCTCTCGCCATAAATAACTTTGGTCTGTAGGTTCTTGCACAAATACAAAACCTTTAACTTTTAAAGCCTCAACCAGTTCATCTAATTGTTCATGTTCAAAATATATTACCGTGCCACAATCAAACTCACCTCGATCTAAAGACAATGAGAAAGTTGAATCCCTATCTGGGCATTCAAAGCGAGCATAATGTGGGGTATCTACAATTTGAGTAAAACCTAAGTCGCGATAAAATTTAGTCGAAATTTCCATATCTGTAACGGGTAATGTAATTTGATTTAAGTTCATTTAACTTCCCTGTAAAAGTTGAAGTAGGCAATTATGCTAGTAGCTTTTGCCCTGCCATGTAATATTTTGCTTTTTATACAAACAAAAGCCTGAAACTTAGCCTATCAAAGTGAACACTATAAGTGGGTAATAGTTTAATGGGTTTTATTATGGATCACTCACTACAATGTATTCTCCATTGGAGCGATGCCTTTTTGAACTTACCTTCTCGATATTCTTTTGCCAACGGATGAATATTAAGCGCCTAGATAACATCCTTTTACATGCAACATTCGTAAGCCTAGTTCGACTACTTTGATTTTTAACTAACTGGGTAAAACCTTTTTTTAGGTCAGGTATATTCACAATATTCTAGCCTCCTCAGAGTGATGAGGAGTTCACTAACGCGGGTGAAGAGCAACGTCCTTTGCAAGTTTTTGTTATAGGTTATCCCAATCACTTTGTATATTAGCTGCTAGCTTATCAAAATTTTTTAAATTTAAATCTTTTAACAGTACCTTTACAGTCATAATTGCTTTTTCTAGATTTTCATACTCATCGTGCTCATGCTCTATCAGAGTATCGATAACAGATTTTATCAACTCGTCCCACGTATACCGGTTTGATACTTCACCGTCCTCTATATCAAAGGTAAAAAAGTCTTTTCTATTTACATCGTATGCATACTGCATATAGCCACCAGCGCCTTCCCAAAGAGGTAAAATATTACCTAGCCTATATGCTTCTTGCTCTTCATTATTTAGGTAATAAAGAGTTGAACACCCAAAATATATGTCTAGTGGTGAATTAAGTTTTCCATCTATTACATCAACAAAGAACTTTGGAAACTTAAGTTCTCTAATTAATTCTTTTGCTTTTTCCCGAGGAAGATAATTCATAGTATTTTGACTCATACGTCCCATTAAGAGGCAAATAATCGCTGGCTAAAATTAAACGACGAAGGAGCAAAAGCCAACCGTATTTTGTCCTGGTTAAACAGTTTTTATGTATTCACAG
Organism: Pseudoalteromonas sp. SR41-7; assembly: GCF_014163935.1. NCBI lineage: Bacteria > Pseudomonadati > Pseudomonadota > Gammaproteobacteria > Alteromonadales > Pseudoalteromonadaceae > Pseudoalteromonas > Pseudoalteromonas sp. SR41-7. The sequence goes on from NZ_JACJEF010000005.1 coordinate 362,202, forward strand.
CACGACTGAAATTTGAAGTCTTCGTTTTCACCTACACCTTCATTTTCGAATTCAATTAAAATGTTACCTGAAACATCGAAATAACCATCACTATTCTTTACGATAGTTAACTCTTTAACGTCACACCAGTTATGAGCATATCCAATGTAAACGGAACCTTGAGCTTCTGGGTATTTTGAATGGCTTAAATTTAATCCGTCTAATTTTGAAGGTTCTGATATATCCAGTTTATACCAATCCAATAAGATTTCTGTTCTAGTCGGTTGCTCATTAAAGTCGAGATCTGAGTCAAATACTTCAAGAGGAAGTGTAACTCGGTGAAAAAGAGTATTAGATAAACCCATAGTTTCATTTTCAAACCAATATGATTCGATAACACCTTTCTTTACTTGAGTTTTATTTTGTAGTCCAATTTTCACCAGAACCTTCCTTGAAACATAACAATTTAGTCTACGGCATTTGTCGTTTTACAAACTGACAAATATTCCAATGACTCCACCATAACTATAAAATAAATTAGTGTAAACAATTAGTTAATTTCGCATTGCCTGCCCTAAATGTAGAAAACCCCCAAAATGATGGAGATCAGTAATACCAGACAAATCGTTGTTTATTTATACAGCTTGATTATTAGTTAAAAGGTTATATTTTAAATATCTGTGTTTAAACCAACAACGCGCTCCCCCTATAACCCTTAACCTTGTAGCTCATTATTATTTATATAAACCACGCCTATTGAATACTCTGTATTTTTACTTCATATTGGGGCGTGTTGACCTTTGCGGATTGAAATTTGTTCAATCTAGGGGCGATTAAATCGCGGCGCGAGGTTTGTAACCTAGTGGGCTAAGTAAAAACCGAGCAACAAAGAGTTTATCGTCCCTAGAAAGAATCCAACGGGCAGCGCATGTTTGGCATTTATGCTACGTTATCGCCTATTTATGGGGAGTAACCACACTACATAGGCTCTGCCTTGCCTAAAAACCAAACACACTGCTGCAAATTCAACCATCAAAGATAAACACGCCCTAACTCTTTTCTTCAATTATGAGGCTGTTATGTCATTTTTAAAATTTAGCCATGCACTTATCCTTACACTTGCTAGTACCCTACCACTTACAAGCCATGCGGCGCTTGATAAAAATGAGCGTGAAATAGTAAAACAGGTCGATAAAAACATTCCCCAAGCACTTAAAGAAATAGAGCAAGCCGTAAATACTAATAGCGGATCGCTTAATATTGAAGGTGTAAAAAAAGTAGGCGCGCTGACAAGCGAGCAACTTAAGGCCATTGGTTTTAAAGTAGAATGGCTGGATGGCAGTGCGTTTAACCGCGCAGGACATGTACTGGCAACCCATGAGAGTAAAAACCCCGATGCAATAAAAATACTGATGATCGGCCATCTAGATACGGTATTTGCCAAAAACGATAACTTTACTACCTACAAACAACTTGATGCCGATACAGCCAGTGGCCCAGGCGTTGCCGATATGAAAGGCGGTAACACGATAATAATTACCGCACTTAAAAGCTTACAAGCCCTTAATTTACTCGAAAATGTAAGCATAAAAGTATTGCTGACTGGCGATGAAGAAAGCAGCGGTCGCCCGCTTAGCTTATCTAAACAAGCTATTGTTGATGCAGCAATTTGGGCTGACGTAGCGCTTGGTTATGAAAATGGCGATAACAATATAAAAACAGCTATGGCGGCGCGCCGTGGTTATACCGGTTGGACGCTAAATGTAACGGCAAATGCAGCGCATTCGTCACAAATATTTAGCGAAAGCGTTGGATATGGCGCTATTTACGAAGCATCACGCATTTTAAATGATTTTAGAGAGCAACTTGCCACGCAACCTAATTTAACATTTAACCCAGGGCTTATTGTGGGCGGTACAAATGCCGATTACGACAGTGCTAATTCGTCAGCAACGTCATTTGGTAAAAGTAATGTAATAGCACAAACCGTGCATGTTGCAGGTGATTTACGCGCACTTTCGCCAAAGCAGGTAGAAAGCGCTAAAAGGGTTATGCTACAAATTGTGGCTAAAAACTTAGATGGCAGTAAAGCAGAGCTTATTTTTGAAGACGGTTACCCGCCAATGGCATTAACTGATGGCAATAAAAAGCTATTAGAATTATACAGCGACGCAAGCCACGACTTAGGCTTCAACAAAGTAGTAGCCGCCAATCCACGCAATGCAGGTGCGGCTGATATTTCGTTTGCGGCAAATCATGTTGATATGGCACTTGATGGTTTAGGTTTGATGGGCAGCGGCGCGCACACTAAAAACGAAACAGCCGATTTAACCAGCCTTGATAAAAACATTAAAAAAACTGCATTACTCATTTATAGATTAGGAAAACTGTAATAGTAAATGTATTTTAAAGATGAGCGTAGGCCAAATAATAACCGTCCTACGCTTGTACTTACTTTTAAGACATTATTTTATACAGTAATTCTCGCACTGTGGCCGGTTCAAACGGTTTATCACAAATAGCATCAACTCCCGCTTGAGCAATATTAGCTAGGTGAGTGTCGTTTGCCTCTGAGCTCACCATTAAAATAGGAATATGTGAGTAGCTATTTGAGCTTCTAACGGCTTCTGTTAGTTCTCGCCCGTCCATTTCTGGCATGTTGTAGTCGGTTACTATTAAGTCAAACGGTTGGTTATTCAAGTGCTCAATAGCTTCTTTACCGTTTTCAGCTTCTATTGGTGCAGGTATTCCCATCCCTGCAAGTACACGTATTATGTGTTTACGCGCAAAGCGGCTGTCGTCTACCACTAAAACTCGCAGCAACGTTACGTCAAAATGATCAAGTTCTACTTCTTCTTCGCTTATAATATCAAGGGTTGCTTTGAGTGCGCGGGTAATGGCTTTTGCGCTAAAAGGCTTAGGCAAAATAGCCAGCACACCCGATTGGCGTAATTGCTCAAGGTATTTTTTATTACGCTCGCTCGATATAAGCATAAAAGGTTGATGCTCGGTGATAGGGTTTGATCTTATTTCTTGCAATAGTGAGTCGGCTGTCCCGTCAGATAAATACATAGAGCTTATAACTAGATCAGGGTGATAACTTGCTAATAAGCTAAGCGCTTGTGTTTGTGTAGATGCAGTTTCAACTTGTTTTACACCACTTTCTAAAAGCGATTTTATTATTATTTTTTGCTGAACCTCTGAAGGCTCTACAAGTAAAATGGACAAGTTTGCTATTGCAGTTAAGTCGCTCATTCAGATCTCTTTAGTATTGTTATAATCAGGATAATAATAACATTTTTGACTCGTTAATATTATATAAAGAGATTTTAATATTTAAGAAAACATTACCAACCCCTTTAAAATATAGCACTTATTAATTAGATTGAATGTAATCTAATGCATTCATTTTTTTATATGTGACGTTAGCGTGCAAAATATGTGCAGGTTCAGGGTCAACCACTTCAACAGGAATGTCGTAATTTCGGGCTATTTCAATTGCCATTTGCGTAATATTGACGCTAAACGAGGTGCCCATAAATACAATTTTATCGGCGTTGAGCATACGCTGTTGTGCTTGTGTTATTCTGTAAAGCTCGGTGTAGTATTCGTCAAATAATAAAACAAAGGGCTTAAATGAATGGTTTAGCTCAGGCGTTTGGTTTTGAATATTAAATAGCTCAAAAAGAGACTCTTGCAGGCGGCTTTCGTCTACGCTATCCCACGGGGTGGCAAGTGGCGTGACAGGCTCACCTTGCTCATGAAATAAGGTCATTTGATCAAGCCTGCCGTGTATCGCTATGTAATTTTTGTTACCTGCTTTACCATCAAGCCCATCTATGTTTTGAGTAATTAGGTTTTTGTCACTTAGCCAATGGTGTACGTCGTTTGGGCCATGGTTGCGATACGTTGCAAAGCGATGGTAATACCATGCTAAAAACTCTTTTGGGGCGTTTTGGTACATTGCGCGCGTTGCCATTTCCATAGGCGTATAATTTTTACTGCCAATGGTCCAATAACCATCCTCCCCTCTAAAGGTGGGAATACCACTGGCTGCGCTGACTCCCGCTCCTGTAATGTAAAGAGTGTTCACTTTTCAACCTCGTAACCGAGTACGTTAGCGCTTACTTGCTGACTGTTATCAATGCCGCCAATTCGATATAAAACCCCACTGTGCTCAAGTAAACCACGATGATCCATACTTTTTACTTTAGCCGATGATAAAATCTGCCATTCGTTTTTTTCGATACTAAAGCGCCAAACATGGTCACCTGCTGGTGCAGGTTTGCCGTCGTAACCTATTGCGCTGTAGTTATATGGGTTATTAGAGCCTGCCAACATATAAATATTGCCATTATAGCTGGTGGCTGCCATTCGGTAGTGAGCAGTGCCTGTTGGATGTGGCAAGGTACGCCAATCTATTTTTTGTGGGTTAGTTGAATCTATTGTGCCTTTTAAGCACTGTGCTACACCTGCAAACGAGCGACGCGAATCAGGATTAGCTTGTGTTTTAACGCCATCACAAATAACAATGGTGTTACCACTAATAGCAGCGGCTTGGCCAAATACGGGCTCACCTAAAAATGGCGAGGCTTGTTGCCATGTATTATTTTGCGTGTCGTATACTTGTACTAAGTTTACGTTGCCGTCGTTATGCCAACCGCTAATTAGATAAATGTAACGCGCTTTGTAGCTCAGCGCTACGCTATCGTCTACGGGTACTGGCATGCTAGCAAGGTGAGTGTAGGTATCTTTTATTACGTCGTACCTATATACGTCGGGGCTTGAAACTTCAGTATGATCCTCTGCTACCGTATAACCGCCAAACACATAAGCGTACTCGCCTAAGCCGACTGCGGTGCTTGCTAAGCGCCCTTTTAATGGCAAGCTTGAAGGCACACCAGTTTTAGATTGCCACTGTGAATCGCCAACTTTAAGCGTCCACACTTTGTTATGCACTGACGAGTATTGTTTATCGCGCCCCAGCCCCATAAAGCTTAAAAAGTAGGGCTGGTTTTTTACAATAACTTTAGCCACAGCATTATTTGCAACAGGCTCAGGTAAAGCGGGAAGGCTTGCTAACGCAAGAGAAAAAAGAAGGCTCATAAGGCAAATAATTTAATAAGAATTAATACGCTCAGATTAAATTATTTTAGCCTTGTGAGCCAGTATTGTTATATCAAAATAATCAAACGTTTTTGATTAGTAATCATATTAGTAGGCAATACTAATATGCTGATTTACGTACACTCCTTTTTGCGCTTCATCAACCATTGCTGTTGCGTAATCAGTGACCGAAACTTTGCTTTCGCCTGCATCATTAGTAAAAAATGTATTACTGCCTATACGGTAATTGCCTTCATTATCACCCAGACATTACTTGTGCAGTTTATTTATCAAGGAACTACCTACAAACTGCTGTAAGAGCATTTATAGATTTTTAACGCAGCGCTGGAAAACCGCTATTAAAAATGTGGCGCTAAGTAATGTATTGTAGTTAAGGGCGTTGTGAAGATGAGCTGTCTAAGGTGGTAGTTCAGCATAATTTTTTAAGGTAAATAGGTTACGTTATCTAAGCCTTGTTGTTTATTTTTGTACATAGCTTGATCAGCATATTTTATAAGTTCGTGATCTGTTTGGCCGTGCTCTGGGTAGTTTGCAAAGCCAATACTGGGGGAAATATTTAGTAGTACGTCATCTAACTTAAAGACAGCTTTAAACTCAGTGAGGACTTTATTTTTTATTCTGACGGTTTCGTGGCTAGAACTTAAATTATCTAAAATAATTAAAAATTCGTCTCCACCTAAACGCCCTACTGTGTCGTAATGCCTAACCGACGCTGAAAGCCTTTTTGCTATAGCACATAAAAGCTTATCGCCAGTTTCGTGTCCGTGGGTGTCGTTTACTGCTTTAAAGCCATTTATGTCTATAAACAGTAAAGAAAAAAATGTGTTGTTTGTAGTTGCACTAATAATTACTTTTTCTAATCGCTCCATCAATAAAGAGCGATTAGGCAAACCAGTTAACACATCGTGCCGAGCCATGTAATGGAGCTGCTCTTCCATTACTTTTCGCTCAGTTATATCGTGCGCTACTGCAATTCTTACTTGATGTTGCTCTGACCAACGAACAGACCATAATATATGGACTAATTGACCATCTTTTCTCATCCAGCGGTTTTCAAAGCGAGGGTTTACCGTTTCGCCAGACAATAGCGAAGTTACGGCGTTATGCGTTTTGTAATGATCACCTTCGTAAACATAGTTAATCATCTTTTTGCCTACAACTTCGTCGGCCGTATAACCAAAAATTTGCTCAAATGCTGCGCTTACAAAAACAAATGTGCCTTGTTTATCTACCACACAAACGGCATCAAGCATTAAATCGAGTACTTCTTCTACTTTAATTAATTCATTTTTTATCATACTTTGGTGCCTTTAAAGCAAAACCAAGCAAATTTAAGTATTCTATATAGCTTTAACAAAAGCAAAGATAATTAAACCACAATCGCAGATAACACAGGGCTAGGTATAAATTGTGCCCATATAATTAATATTGCTTTGAGAAGCATGACACGAAAAAGTTAAGATTAAATATTTAATAACCATAAATACTTTGAAGTTATTCTGAAATAGACTAAATTTTAAGTCGTATATAAACATATAACTATCAGCTATTTACATTTTACTGACTCTTTAATAAATATACTTATAAAGTTCATTTAACTATATTTTTACAGTTCAATTGGGCGAAATTAGACCTTTTAACTACTACAAAATTAGCTACCTTGATTTAATCTCATTTATGCTTTTACACTGTTAATGTATGTTAATATTGTGTGATATCACATGTATTACAAAAACAGTCATTGTTTTTGATTTTTTGATTGCGCAGGAGACTTTCGGGTGAAAATATCACAACGTTTATTTTGGCCATTACTTTTTGTGTGCCCTCTTGTAACGGCTGAGCCGTTTGAAGATGAAGATCTCGATCTTGATGCCTTAATGGGTATGGATGTGCAAGTAACTTCCGCGATGAAAAGAGCACAGTCAGCTTTCGATACAGCCTCATCAATTTATGTGCTTAGCAAAGAGCAAATAACAAAGTCTGGAGCAACCTCAGTTCCCGAAGCCCTTAAAATGGTACCTGGTTTAATTGTACGTCAGCTTGATAACAATCAATGGGCTATTTCTTCAAGAGGTATTGCTTCTCGTTTTTCAAGCAAACTGTTAGTAATGATTGACGGGCAAAGTTTATATACACCTAAATTTGCCGCAGTCTATTGGGAAACGCTAAATGTTCCTTTATACGATATTGAACGCATTGAAGTAATACGCGGGCAAGGCGGACTACTTTGGGGTAGTAATGCAAATAATGGCGTTATTAATATTATCACTAAAAATAGTATTGATACTCGCGGTGGATACGCAAATATAACCACAGGTAACCAAATAAATGCTGATGCAAACCTTCGCTATGGTGGTGATATAAGTAACAAAGGAAGTTACCGAGTTTACGGCCACTTAAAAGATGCCAATGAGTCAAAAAAAGGAATTTCACTCACTCCAAACGATACTTCCAAACAACACTCTTTAGGTTTTAGGGCTGACTTTACCCCTAGTGATGAGTGGTCAGCACTACTTCAAGGCGATATAACTCACTCAAAACTTGGCCAAAACTATCGAGGCGTTATAGATGAAACCAACGCAAACATTGCATTTTCGGATGATTTAAAACGAACAGACTCACGCATAATGGCAAGGCTAGAAAATAGAATGTCGCCAGATGCAAACCAGATGCTACAAGTTTCTTGGCTTAAACAAAATGGCTCTCAAAATTACATTAAAGAAGACTTTAAATCGATAGATATTGATTATCAGATGAACTTTATATATCAATCTCTACAACTAGATTGGGGCTTAAACTACCGATACAATTCTATATCTTTCGCTAAAAGCGTATTTTTAGATAGTGATAAAGACTTCGATAACCTCACACAATATGGCGCACTTGTCCAAGCTCAGTACAATGTGATTCCTGATACCCTTGACTTTATTATTGGTACTAAACTTGACCATAACGATCTAACCGGGTGGGAAAATCAACCATCAGCAAGACTTATTTATAAGCCAGCCGACAGCAACGTTGTATGGGGCGCTGTATCACGAAGTGTTCGAACCCCTACTCTAATTGAGTTTAACGATAACTTTAAAGTTAATGGTACAAAAGTAATAAACCTAGCCGGTATAAGCTCAGGCTTTGAACAAATAGACAACTATAGAATTCCAACATACCTAAATGGTAATGACAATGTTAAGTCAGAAAACTATCTATCGTATGAATTAGGCTACCGATTTACAACTAAAGACTGGTCGTTAGATTTATCGTCTTATTATACTGATGCTAAAAATGTAGCGGTTATTGATATGAATACTCATGCTGAGCAATTCACTCCCATACTCGATTTATTTCTAGCAGGGAGAATTCCAGAAGTCTTTCAAGCACTAACAATGACTCGCTTAGATTTAGACTTTGCATCTGTAGCAGACACAACTACTAAAGGGTTCGACCTAGTTGTATCATGGCAACTAGGTGATAATCTCAATACTGAGTTTGGTTATAGCTACACTGACTATAATTACGATTTACCTCCAAGAGTAGAACCTGCTATTGGCTATGACTCTAAAAACAGGCAGCTATTTGTAAAAACCGATTATACATTCTTAGCTGACCATAGTGTATTTGCGACTTTACGAGCAGTAAACTCAAATGCATATAACACCGATAATTACACAACGTTAGATATTAGTTGGAATTGGCAAGCTACTCCTGTGTGGTCTACTGCAATTTCAGGTAAAAACCTATTTGCAGGTTCACATATTGAGTACAACAATACGCGCGAAACCTATACATTACCGAACTATATTGATGAGTGTATTACATTCACTATTTCAGCAAATTTCTAAGTTAATTAGATGACTAAGTTAAGAAGTCTAATTCACAGTAGCTTAATAACATTGACACTTTTTAGTGCCAGCGTTAGCGCTGTTGAAAAAGAATACATGTTAAAAGCAGGCTTCTTATATAACTTTGCACGTTTTGGACACTGGGATTATCAGTTAGAATCCCTTAATGAATTTACTATTTGTAGCTCTGATAAATACTTTATTAATGTGGCTAATACCGCTTTAAAAAATCGTACGATAAAAAACTTACCTCTATACAACAAATTAATTACTCTTGATGAAGTCTCAATTTCTGCGTGTAACATGCTATTTATTACCTCGGATACATTTATCCAGTGGCAAAAAATGATGCCCTTAGAGCTAAAAAACATTATGGTCATCGGTGAAACAGACTTATTTATTGAAAATGGCGGCCATATCAAATTCTTTCTTTCGAGTGGAAAAATTCGCTTTGAAATTGCACCAAAGCAACTTAAAGATGCAGGCATTACTATGAGTTCAAAAGTACTACGCCTAGCCCGCGTTGTAGAAAGGTAATGTAATGAAAAAACTATTTTCACTCAATACAATAAGTAAAAAATTATTATTCATCTTAATGAGTGTAGCGCTCGTATCTACCGCAATAGTGACGATTGTATTTAGTGCTTATGAGATCAGTAGCGCTAAAGAGGAGCAAATAGAAAGCTTAGGTTCTCTGTCAAAAATGCTTTCACCCAATATAACTACTGCACTTATGTTTGACGATATAGACGCAGTACAAGAACTTATAAACCCAATTCTGATGCGTGCAGATGTCATTAGTATAATGGTAATGAGTACGACTGGTGAACAACTAGCTATTGCACACTCCGAAGATACACAAAAAGAACAAAGCATTGAAGTTCATACTTTGCTTCAACTTGATATGTATAATTATGGTGTATTAAAGATACGTGCTAACGACAGCTACATTAAAGAAAGAATCACTTTTTATACCAAGTTTATAATGATTCTGATGGCATTTACCTTTGCGATTAGCCTTATTTTGTCGCTTTTACTAAGACGTAAATTTTTAAACCCAATTTTATATTTAGCACAAACAGCCAGTAAAATAACAACATCACATGACTATAGTTTACGCGCAGAACAACTATCACAAGATGAAGTCGGACAGTTAACATCTTGTTTTAACGATATGTTATATAACATCGAAAAAAGAGAAAACTCATTAGAAAATCAAGTAAGGCTCCGCACTAACGAACTTGAAAGTGCAAATATTCAGTTGCAACAATATGCCTACCAGGACGGATTAACCGATTTGCCAAATAGACGGTATTTTTACGAGAAACTACAAGGCTTAGTAAGCGTTGAAGGAATGAAATTCGCCCTTATATTTATCGATTTAGATGGTTTTAAAGAGGTAAACGATAGCCTTGGCCATGACTACGGCGATTTACTATTACACCAAGTAGGAACCAGACTTCAAAGCTGTATAACAAGTAAAGATACAGTAGCTCGTTTAGGCGGAGACGAATTTACGTTGATTTTAGAGGGCGTAAGTAGTTCAGATGAGGCATCAAAAATTGCCGAAGTTGTAAAAAACAGCTTAATGCAAAGTATAAAAATAAAAAAAGAAACAGTGTATGTTACAGCAAGTATAGGTTTAACGTTTTTCCCTGCTGATGGCTTAACAGTAGAAGAGCTCGTTAAACGTGCTGATCAAGCAATGTACTTGTCTAAGAATAAAGGGCGTAATCGCTATGAGTTCTTTTCTTATGCTATTGAAGAAAAAGCTACAGAAAAGCGTCGTTTAATAGAAGAGATACGTATTGCAATCATTCAAAATCAATTTGAATTATATTACCAACCTATTTTTTCAATTGATGGAAAATCAGTACCAAAAGCTGAAGCCCTTATACGTTGGAATCACCCTACGCGAGGTCTAATAGGACCAAATGAGTTTATACCTGTAGCAGAAAAAAATGAATTAATAAACGGAATAGGGCAATGGGTTAAATCTCAAGCAATTCAAGATACCGTCCAATTTAATATTTTGAGTGAGAAAACGATTCAAATAAGTGTGAACACATCACCTCTTGAAATTGATCGTGCTGGTTGCTGGGTGGATGATTGGATTACCGCAAGCAAAAAATACCAACTTCCCGCAAATACTATTTTAATTGAAGTTACAGAAAATACATTAATGGACCCAGACTCCTCAATACAACAACAGTTAAAACGCTTAAGCACAATTAATATAGACATAGCCATTGACGACTTTGGTGTTGGATACTCTTCGCTTGCATATTTACAGCGCTTAGACATAGATATATTAAAAATAGATCGTTCATTCATTAAAGATATTGAATCAAATGATAATAGTATTGCTCTAGTTAAAGCTATTATTACCATGGCGCACAACCTAGATGTTATGGTTGTTGCTGAAGGCGTTGAGACACAAAAACAATACAACCTATTAAAGCATCTTGCTTGTGATTATATTCAGGGCTACTTCTTTTCAAAGGCTATTTCTAAAAAAGAGTTTATGGGAAAATACATAGAACAAAAAGAAGTGATCTAATTTTTGTCTATCGTGTGAACCTTTTACAATTCAACATAGAAAACCCCATAACTCTTAATTTACATTCAATATACTTATAGCCTTACCTCAAGCTATAACCAGCGAGGGACAAGTAATTTATACTCTTTATATTGTGTAGAAAAACGATGGGTCAAATGAGTTTCCTCAACTAAGGTTTGTCTATATATAGCAATTAAACCAACCACTAAGCAGATCAAACTAAATATACTAGGTAAGGCTAAAAAGAAACCTACTTGTGCTGCTACGATACCTAAATACATCGGATTTCTAGAATATTCATATAACCCAGAGGTTTTAAGCTCATGCGGTCCTTTAGGATCAATTCCTGATCGCCAAAGCTCAGACATATGGAAATGTACAAACATCGTCAAAATAAAACCCACACTTAATAAAATATCGCCAAACAATACTCCTGGCCAGCCATTAAATATCGAAAACAGACCCAAATAACTATCTAACTCAGGTACAAACACTCTCACTACACATACAAACCAAATAGCAGCTCTGAAAAACTTAAAAACCATATGGTTCCACCAACTAGAACAAAATTTATCTCCTGGATAAACAACGCCAGATGGTGTGTTTCTATTTTTATAAATAATTCTAAATGTATAAAACCCCGCAACAAAAGTATAAAAAATAGCTAAGTAAATACGTGTAAATTCAACTAGCGAAGTAGAGTCATCTAAAAATGTTTCATAGTGCATTTAGTTACAGCTCACAATCATTATTGGTGGTAATTTTAAAACAACTAACTCAAAAAATTCTAGTTATATAGTCATGAAATTATATTAGTATTCATTGCCTTTATAAACAAGTTAAGTCAGTAGTTTGTTAATGGCTAGTCATTAACTCATACCATTAATTTAAAAATAACTTTAATTTATGAGGATCTCATACTTTTTATGTAATACCAATCTGCTTATATATTTTATATCGATATTATTCACTCATATTTTCCTTTCTATAGGCGCAAAAAAGCCCAAATTGTTAGATACGGACTTTCTACAATGTGAAGTCGGTGCGCTACGCAATAGAAGCTATTATACACAACCGTAAAAGACAACAGTGAAATGCTACTCTCGCATCAGCGAGCACTTTAATACGTTAAATTAAGTGAATTATTTACTAAGAGGCGCTGTGCTATAGAGATGCTTCGCTATAGAGGAATACCTAAATCACTTTTCTAAGGACATAAAAAGGCCCGGTTCGTTAGATTCGGGCTTTCTACAATGCTAAGTCAGCGGCTACGAAATAGAACATCGCGGTGCCCACAGCGGTGGAGAGTCACGTAGAGAGTCGCTACGCCCTACTACGTGATGGGTGTTGATGTGTGTGTTAATTGCGCGCACTTTACTTTTCTGCAGACGTAAAAAAGCCCGAATCGTTAGATTCGGGCTTTCTACAATTTGAAGCCTGGTAATGTCCTACTTTCACATAGCAAATGCTACACTATCATCGGCGCTGTTTCGTTTCACTACTGAGTTCGGCATGGAGTCAGGTGGGTCCAAAACGCTATTGTCACC
>NZ_JACJEF010000060.1:0-247 GCF_014163935.1 Pseudoalteromonas sp. SR41-7
TGGTACTGCTACCATTCTTTTTTTACTTTTGAAAACTCTTGATAAATACAAAGTATCTATCAGAATTTTATTATCAGCTTTTCCAAATTTTTAAAGAGCATATTAATTAGTTATTCCGAAGAACACGCACTAATTAACAATCATCTGTGTGGACACTACGAACAAATAAGTTCTAAATCGTATAAGGAGGTGATCCAGCCCCAGGTTCCCCTAGGGCTACCTTGTTACGACTTCACCCCAGTCATGA
>NZ_JACJEF010000061.1:0-243 GCF_014163935.1 Pseudoalteromonas sp. SR41-7
ATAAAAAGAGTATTCAAATACGAGCAAGCACTGGTTTTTACCTTCTCATTTTCTTCTCTTTCACTTCTCCTTGTGAGTAATATTTTTAAGTACTGTTATTTACAAAGAGGTTTAGAGACGCTGCGCTTTTAGAGTAAGTGATTGTATAAAAAGAGTATTCAAATACGAGCAAGCACTGGTTTTTACCTTCTCATTTTCTTCTCTTTCACTTCTCCTTGTGAGTAATATTTTTAAGTACTGTTA
>NZ_JACJEF010000062.1:0-240 GCF_014163935.1 Pseudoalteromonas sp. SR41-7
AGAGTTAAATAAAACTTCGGTTTTAAATCTTCTAAAAAGAAAGTTTAAAACAAAGTGTTGACTCGAAAAATAAAGGGTGTATTATTCGCATCCCTTGAGACGCTAAAGCGACTCAAACGTTCTTTAACAATATAAAGCAATCATCTGTGTGGGCACTCGTACAGATTGAGTTCTAACAGCCAAGCTACTTAGGTAGCGAGGCAAACAAATTAGAGTCTCAATTGAAACTGAGTGACCATA
>NZ_JACJEF010000063.1:0-239 GCF_014163935.1 Pseudoalteromonas sp. SR41-7
TCAGGTGGGTCCAAAACGCTATTGTCACCAAGCAAATTTGGGCGTTAATCCGTATCGCTACGCACTAACTGAATTTGGAAAATATCTGATAATATTTTTTAAGTTTTTCTAAGTAATATCTACTTTAGTCATATTAACTTCTGTCTAAACTGTCGCATAAAACGCGTTTGGCGTTGTATGGTTAAGCCTCACGGGTAATTAGTACAAGTTAGCTTAATGGCTCACACCACTTCCACATC
>NZ_JACJEF010000064.1:0-233 GCF_014163935.1 Pseudoalteromonas sp. SR41-7
AGTGTGACACCGCACTCTCTATGCACGACGTTATCAAGAGTACTAATCTCTTGGGGACGCCACTTACTTATTTTAATAGGGAAGTGTAGTGTTATTAAGAAAGCTCGCCTGAAACGAGTCTAAAAATTCAGTTGTCCTAGTGACACATTTATGTGTCCCCATCGTCTAGAGGCCTAGGACACCGCCCTTTCACGGCGGTAACAGGGGTTCGAATCCCCTTGGGGACGCCACTT
>NZ_JACJEF010000065.1:0-232 GCF_014163935.1 Pseudoalteromonas sp. SR41-7
CTTTATGTGTTCCACTGGTTCTGAAGTTATAACGATCAGATTCAGCATCAAATGTTGATAATTGCGTAAAGCTACCTTTCACTTCCAATACACCGGCCGTGAAATAGCTACCAGAGGTTGAGCCATGTGATGTATCTATTACAAAATCACCATACACTAATACATAGTCATTGGCGTTTACCATACGAAGCAACCCGCTTGAATGTGTGTAACCATCATCAGTTGGCGCTTG
>NZ_JACJEF010000066.1:0-223 GCF_014163935.1 Pseudoalteromonas sp. SR41-7
TCTCTACAATTTGAAGCCTGGTAATGTCCTACTTTCACATAGCAAATGCTACACTATCATCGGCGCTGTTTCGTTTCACTACTGAGTTCGGCATGGAATCAGGTGGGTCCAAAACGCTATTGTCACCAAGCAAATTTGGGCGTTAATCCGTATCGCTACGCACTAACTGAATTTGGAAAATATCTGATAATATTTTTTAAGTTTTTCTAAGTAATATCTACTT
>NZ_JACJEF010000067.1:0-216 GCF_014163935.1 Pseudoalteromonas sp. SR41-7
GCATAACATAGGTACCATTAACATAAACAATGGCACCTTAATCATAAAAGGTGACTATCGTATACAAGCGCCAACTGATGATGGTTACACACATTCAAGCGGGTTGCTTCGTATGGTAAACGCCAGTGACTATGTATTAGTGCATGGTGATTTTGTAATAGATACATCACGTGGCTCAACCTCTGGTAGCTATTTCACGGCCGGTGTATTGGAAGT
>NZ_JACJEF010000068.1:0-214 GCF_014163935.1 Pseudoalteromonas sp. SR41-7
ATTGTTGGTTTTATGTTTGCTCATTTACTCCTTATTCGCTTCTCTTTGTGAATAGAGTTTTATTTAAGTAATTAAAAGCTATGCTTTTCACGTGAGCGAGCTCTACGTTTACCGCCAAAGTTTAACTGTGGGTTTAATTTGTAGACGCGAAGCTTGCTTGCGTGACGGGCAAAGCCCGTAAGATTTATTCACAATGAGGTTATGAGGCGCTGCG
>NZ_JACJEF010000069.1:0-208 GCF_014163935.1 Pseudoalteromonas sp. SR41-7
AGTGTGAAAGGCAGCTCAAGTTCGGTGGTGACTTAGCTTGAGTTGTTTTTATTCCCTACAATTGCCACGTAGTGTAAACCAAGAATCTTTATATTGTGTGTGAAGATGTTGTCAGTGTGAAAGGCAGCTCAAGTTCGGTGGTGACTTAGCTTGAGTTGTTTTTATTCCCTACAATTGCCACGTAGTGTAAACCAAGAATCTTTATATT
>NZ_JACJEF010000006.1:0-26437 GCF_014163935.1 Pseudoalteromonas sp. SR41-7
GAAAATTACGCTAGAACTAGGCAAAAATTTTTGTATCTAGTTGTTCTAAATAAAAAATTTTTAACGACGTTATAGTGCAATTTAATTCGTTAAATTGATCAAAGATTTATGCAGGTTGGTATAATTACTGGTGGCAGTGTCGCAAGACATTGCCGCTGTAACGGTATTGATAAGTAAAATACAAAGTGGAATAAATCATTTTTGTAAATGTTAACTAATTATAGTTAAAAAAAAGCAAGCCAGGTGGCTTGCTTTTAG
The DNA here is from genome assembly GCF_014163935.1 of Pseudoalteromonas sp. SR41-7. NCBI lineage: Bacteria > Pseudomonadati > Pseudomonadota > Gammaproteobacteria > Alteromonadales > Pseudoalteromonadaceae > Pseudoalteromonas > Pseudoalteromonas sp. SR41-7. The sequence continues at coordinate 259 of NZ_JACJEF010000006.1, forward strand.
CGTCTTTAAATACACACACTTATAGACTCGATTTAACTATAACCTTTAAAATCTATAGCTTGCGCCAAATGTAATACGGCGGTCTGTAATACCTTGGAAACAAAGTAAAGCACCTTCGTTTACACAAGACTGGCTAACTTCTGACTCAGTTAAGTTAACGGCTTCAATACCGATATTTAGCTGATCGTTCACATCATAACTTATGCTGGCATTAAGCTGCCCTCTGTCTTCTTGTACAACAGGGAAACCCCATGGGAAGCTTGAAGTGCTACCAAAGTCAGTTGAACGGTACCCTTCGCGCCACGTGTAACGCGCTCGAGCAGATAGACCGTATTTCTCATAGTAAAATGTGATGTTATATGCGTTTTCTGACAGATCAATGAGTGATTGCTTAGCACTGATGTCTGCATCCGGGTTACCGGTTGTTAATGCAAAAACAGCATTTGCACGACTCGTTGCGGTGTCAAATGATTCACCACCAGAAAATTCTTGATAGGTGTAGTTAGCAACAACACCAAAACCTGATGCCCAGCCTAGCTCTTTTTCAAAATTTGATAAGTCGTATTGAGCTGCAAGCTCGATACCTTGCTGTGTTGTTTCACCAGAATCATTAATAGTAGTTTGTGTTGGTACACATAACCCTACACCAGCATCTGGGCCAAATACGTTTATGTCAGCAATTGGGTTAAATATGCCGCCGCCTTCACATTCAGGACCATTTGTATCGCGAAAGCCTGTGTTTGGGTCTTCAAATGGGTCAACTTGCTGTGTAACGTGCAAATCGCTACGTGTTTTATGAAAGTACCCCACACTTAATAAAGCAGCGGGTGCAAAATACCAATCAGTGGATATATCGAAAGAGGTTACTTCTTCTGGCTCTAAGCCTGAGTTACCTATTGAAACTGCACTATTAGGGCTGGTGCCAAACGTAACGGATGTAGATAGGTCATCAAAATCTGGGCGTCTGATATCTTTTGACCAACCTAGACGAACAATCACATCTTCACTTACATTCGCGGCTAAATTAAATCGTGGTAAAAAGAAATCGTAATCACCTTTTGACGTTACTTGAGTCACCAGTTCGTTGCCACTTCCATCTTGAGTAACAGAGTTACCTAGCGATGTAACTTCAGTCTCTAAATAACGTAAGCCAAAGTTACCGCGAAACATGCCATACTCAAAATTAGCTTGTGCATATAAGGCATGTGTTTCTTCTTCAATATCAAAAAACGCATTTACTTGAGACGTTGGTGAACTTATTGGACCACGATCAGAACCTGTTATTGCATTATTAGCTTCAATCGCTTGGTTAAGTGCTGCTAATACAGCTTGTGGATCAGAGGATGCAAGCTCTGGGTTTATAAGTAAGAAATCACGAATATAAAGTGCTCGCCCATCACCATCATTAAAGTTATCTGGGCCCGCTGTTAATAATTGTGCAAATAAATCACCCGTTGGGCTATCAGCCATATTTCTTAAACCAACGTTAGAGCGAACTTGATCCGACATACTGCTCGTTTTACTGTAGCGGTAACCAAAATCGACTGACGTTATTACATCATCTAAGTAATATGTAAAATCTGTACGAAACGCATCTTCTGTATTTTCTGACTCATCTTGCCCTTGGTTTACGTCACGTAGAACAACATTTGCAGGGTCGAGTAATTGAGCCATTGTTGGTGCGTTTGCCTCCCCCGTTGCAATACCAAATGTAAGTGCATCACCTGTAAGATCATACTCAAAAGGAGTCCCGTTTTCATTTGACGAATTAGTAGCGACATTTGGATTTATAAAATTAAGCGTTGTATTAAAGCTTGGTGTAGTTGAATCAGAACGAGAGGTTGAGGCTTCAACACTTGCAAATAATCTATCGCCTTGCCATTCGCCCCCTATTCTAAATATTTTGCTTTTTGTTATGCGTGAATTAGTATCACTAGAAAAACGTAAATTAGGATCGCCACCACCGTCTTCAACCGGAATAACGCCTCTTACGGCCGCTTGTATGCTGCCTAGGTTTTGTCCGTCAAGAGAACCAAAATTAACTGTTTCAAATTCACTCGGTATTGATACATTTCTAAGATCACTTAGGCCAGATGCTTGTACTCTTGAGCTTTCTTGGCGGCGCTCTTGATCGTTAACAACTGCATCAAAAAAGAATTTCATATTATCGTTTGGTGCATATTCAAATGTACCTGCGAAGTTTTTTGTCTCGTATTCGTAATTATCGTAATCTTGAATCAAAAATTGTACTGGTAGAAAATCAAACGATTGTGCACTTGCAGCACCACTATCAGCGGCTATCGAATTATCTCTATCAGCACGAGGACGAAATGCGGTTACGTCTTGCTCACTGTAACTACCACTAAATACAACACCAAACTTACCGCCAGAATCAAGCTCCCAGTTATCACCCCAAGCACCCGATACCCTAGGAGTAACACCATCTGTTGATAAGCTACTATCTTCACCTTGAACTCTAATTGAGCCTAGAGTTTCATTTAACTGTAACGGGCGAATTGTTTTAAGGTTTATTGTTGCGCCCACAGAGCCTTCGATTGTTTTTGCTTCAGGTGACTTAATTACTTCTACACCGGAGATGATTGCAGCTGATACATCTTCAAAACTAATGCCACTTCGCCCAGACCCTGAGCCAACTGTTGATACGCCGTTCACTTCTGTACGATTGGCATTGGTACCACGAATTTGAACACCTGTACCTACCCCTGCTTCACGGGTAATTTGAATCCCTGTTACATTTTCAAGTACTTCTGCGAGGTTTTGATCTGGTAGCTTACCAATATCGACAGCCTCAATAATCTCAACAAGGCTATCTGCTGAACGCTTTTGTGCAAGCGCATTTGTAAGCGATTGTCGAATGCCTGAAACTTCGATAACCTCAAGATCGTCTGCAGCTTTTTTTGGAGCTTCTTGCGCCTGTGTAGACAAAGACATACCAAGTGCGGTTGCCGATATAACTGCCAGTGTAATTTTAGATAACTTGTGACTCATAGTTTTTTTCCTGTGTGTGTGAAATGCTATGTTTAACCAGCTACTTTATTGTTTTTATTAAAAGCCCTTAATTATTACAAACCCTTAACTTTATATTTACACCCAACTATAAAAAGGTCAACCTTTTGGTAATAAATTTAGATCAAATATTATGCAATATGTTATTACCAAAATAGAAAAACTTAACTAACCTATAATTTAAAATCATAAAGTAGATTTTAAGTTATTGTTATTTATTGATTTTAAATTTAATTAGAAATTGAGCTGTTAATTACAAGGGTTAAAAGAGTTATCGTTTTAAAAATGAAATAATTTAGGAAGGAGAAACCGATGATGTTGGGCGTGCTGAATAAATGGCATTATTGGTTAACCAATTTGGTTTTGAGTCAAGAAGCGTTTATTAGAAAGCGAGCTGTGTTGAGTACTATTTATTAGCGCTATTGAAAATATAAAATTGAAGAATTTAGGGATCAAAAAAGGCGGTAAAACCGCCTTTTTAATGAGATTTAATGTTTAACTATTATTACAGCTTGTAGCTTAAACCTAAGAATAAGCGTGGGCCGTAGTCATTCACTTCACCTAAGTTTCCTTCAACAAAGAAATCTTGTGATTTAGGTGCGCTGAACAAGTTAATTGCTTCTGCTTTAACTCTAAAGTGCTCATCAATTTTGTATGATGCGCGCATTTCCCAAACGCCTACAGAATCAACATAACGAAGTCGAGTACCATTTGTAGTATATGGTTGGAAATACTCACTACGATATTTGTAAATAACGGCAGTATCAAACCCACCAATTTGGTAGTACAGCTGGCTGCTAAATACATGCTTTGAGAAGCCAGGTACTGAAGCTGACTCAACAATACCGTCAGTTAATTGTGTAGTATTACCGTCTACATCAGTAACAAACGTATCGCCGTATAAGCTATCTTGGAACTCAAAGTCAGTGTCTGCATAGTTGTAACCAAATTTCATACCGATGCCATTATCCCAGTGGTAAGAAAATGAAGCTTCAAGACCTAATATTTCACTGTCCTCGTCTGACGTAACAGAGTTGGTGATTGGTAGTGAAACTGTTTCACCGGCAACAGTAAAATCTTCAATTACGGTTTGTTGTTGAAAACCGCCATTGAACTGTTTGTAGTATAAGCTTAACGCTAAGATTGAATCTTCGTTAGGGTACCATTCAAACGCAGCGTCGTAGTTCCAAGACATAAGTGGTTGAGTGTCTGGATTACCAGAACCATTTACACCCACTAATAAATCGCTGATTGATGTTGCTGTACCTTCTGTATCTTCTTGGAATGTACGGCTATAACCTAAATTAGATGGATTTGCGCGTGACATACCACGGTATATACCTGCTCGGAATAAAATATCTTCGCTGTAATCAATAACTAGGTTAAAGCTTGGTAAATACTTAGTGTAATCGCCACCACTTTTTATTTTATCCAGTGAACCGTTATCAGACTCAACTAGAGACAGTACACCGGTATCACTTGTTACAACATCAAAGCTATTTCTAAAACCAATCGAAGTTACATCTGTGTCTACAATACGAAGACCAAAGTTACCGCGAATGAATTTGCCAAACATTTCAGTATCGTAGTTAGCCATTAAGTACACTGATGTTGTTTTTTCTGTTACATCAATTGTACCTGCATTTTCATATTCAACTTCTGGGTAAGCAAACACACCATCAACGTTAGAACCAGCTACAGCTTGTGAGAAACATACGTTGTCGTATGTAGCCCATGATGAACCTGTACCGCTAGCTACAACGTTACCGTCGCTATCAATATTTGTTACGATATCACCATCAGATACACTCGATAAAAAGCCTGATTCAGGGAAATCGATTTGACAACCTTGTAATACGTCAAGCGCTTCAGTACCAGAGTCTAGTGTAAATTCGTTTCTTGAACCGTTACCTTGGCTACCACCATACTGTAGGAAGGTCATTTCAGATGTTCTAATACCACCTTGAATACTTGTAAAAACGTTGCCATCTAGCGCATAGTCAAAATCTAGTCGCGCTGATATAACTTCGTTTTCACGAACATTTTCACGGTCAAGTCGTGTTCTTAGGCTATCTGTAAAGTTTGAAATATCTGTTACGTCAAAATCTGTCAGTGTGAAATGAGGAATTTCATCGCCCATATCCCAAGAAAAGAAATTGCGACCTGATGTTCTACCACGGTTAGATATTTGAAGTTCTTCACGTTCAGTTTTTGAATACGCTAAATCTAAGTCAACAGTTAATCTATCGGTAACTGTATGTTCTATATTTATGCCGTAACCTTGGTAGTTTTCTTCACGAGAAAATTGCTCACCCGCTGATTCAATACGCTCTTCACCTTCCCAATGTAAAATACCGCCTACATCGTTAGTTACAAGTGTTGGACCGGTTACACCTGGTGTTGCACGTTTTTGTAAAAAGATTAAATCGTGGCGTGCTTCTTGTTGTGTTCTATCTGAAATTTGTGCATCAAAGTTAACATCCCAATCAGCTGACGGTTGGTATTGCAGTGCAAAAAATACTGCATCACGTTCATCTGATGTCTCGTTTTGGCGAAAGCTTCGGCTACTGCCAGTCCAAGCATACGGAGTACCATCACTTACTGCTTTACCTGTTTCTGGATCGATTTCTGTATCGTAACCTTGGTTGCTACTGCCATTAACTTGGTCTTCACAGTCGCCTGCGCTGCTACGATAAAAACCTTCATTGGTATTAGTCGGATCGTTTAAACACGCCCATAATGAAGAACCTGATGGGCTAGAACTTCTGTATTCAGCCTCTGGTTGACTAATTTCTTGGCGCTGCACACCAAAAGACACACCAACGGCTTGGCCGTTATCAAATTCAAACTGATCAACATAACTAAACGTGCCACGGTAACCCGCGTCACTTTGCAGCGAGTTATCTACATTACCTTCGTCTGGGTTGTAATTTAATTTAACCTCAGCTGATACACGTTGTTTGCCAAAATCAAGTGGAGTTATAGTTTCAAGTGCAATAACACCTGCAACACCACCTTCAATCATTGAGGCATCTTGCGTTTTATATATCGCTACTTTTTTTACAAGTTCAGAAGGGAACTGCGAAAAGTTAACTGAGCGGTCACCACTACCATTAGTCGCTTCACGACCATTAATGTGTGTTGCACTTAAAAATGGACCAAGACCACGGATAGTGATTTCTGTAGCACCACCGTTTTCACGGTGAGATGCAGCACCTGTAATTGATTCTAGTGCTTCACCGATAGACAGTGCTGGTAAATCACCAATATCTTCAGATGACAGGCCATCAACTACCGTTGTTGCTTCACGTTTAATTGCTATTTGATCTTGTATCGTTCTACGTGTACCTGTAACACTAATTATTTCAACGTCTTCTTCAACTTCTGTCGCTTTTCCCTGATCTTCCTGTGCGCTTGCTGTAAATACGCAAGAACTTGCCATACCTGCGATGACCGCTGTTCTTACCCATTTTGCAACTGGGCGCATTGCAAACTGCCCTGTTGTAGAATTATTGTTATCTCGTGACTTCAACGACATTTGAATTCTCCGCTGGTTGTTGTTGTGTGATTTTAGTGTGTTAGCTTGTTATGCTGATGTATATTTTATGTGACCTTTGATATTAATATACTTAAACCCAGCACGATGATCAACCAATTTGACGTTTTAATATTACCATAAGGTATACCAATTTTAACTTAACGGCATTACCAGTAGGTCAGGCAGGTTTTTTGCTAGAATATAAACAGCTCTAAACTAGTCGATAAATGGGTAATGTAGGTTGAGAAAAGTGTAGTGATTATTAATAAATAATAAAAAAGCCCCAAATTTGGGGCTTTTAAAAGTTAACTGATTAATTGGTTACTTAATCGTTTTGTATTTTCCATGTAGATCCAACACCGACTTCAGATGATTGAATATAATGAAGACCTTTAGCACCTGCCTCTGCCTGAAGGCCTGCAGGGTCAGTTTCTAATAACGTACTTGCTGCTGTAACGTACTCAAGCACTTCTTTACCGTTATTTGCTGGGTCTTGGTCAATTGCACCATCAGTATCGAATGCGCCATTACCATTTAGTTGTCTAATTTCAACCCAGTCACCGCTTGCATCGCCTGATACTCGACTATCCATATAACCAAAGTTGTTACTTAGCACCGAACTATCATGATTAATTAAGTCACAGTCATATTCAAAAGCATGGTCACTATCAAGTGTATTTGGGTAAAATAGGCCTTGAGTTGTAGCACTGCTGCTTATTGTATCTGCGTCTGTTTGATCACCTAAACCGTTTGCAATTAAATTTCCATTAAAGTTTATAACAAACGCATTTTTGGTCAGCCCATAGAGTACCGGCGCATTCGCTGCGGTTAACTCATCACAATCACTTGTTGGTGCTTTAGAGCCTATTTCCGTACTAAATACAATAGGTTGCTGTGAGTTCAAAACCGTATTGTTTGTTACATTTAGTGTAAAGTCGCCAGCGCTATCAAGTACAGCTTGGTTACCCGAGTTTGGCACACCGCCATCAGCTTGTGAAAATGGGTTAGCTGTAAATACAATACCGCCCGCTTCTTTATTACCAGAACGAATACCAGCAATGTAGTTGTTACTCACAGTGTGACCAAGTGGTGTGATCAATACCCCAGCAGGTCTGTCGCTTGAGCTTGCAATATCTGTAGTACGAATAATGATGTTGTCTGTAACACTATTAAATCCACCATCTTCTAATGAAATACCACCATTAGGATTTATGATTGTATTGCCTTTGATGGTTGCGCCAGAAGTTTGTACACGCATTAAACGACGACCCGTTACAAAGTTTTCTACGCGGTTATACTGAATAGTAAAGTTTGCGTTATCAGCTGCACCACTACCCGTTGTACTACCTGCATTAATTAAGTATAAACTTGATTGATCAAAGTTTGGATTATCACTGTCACTAAATAAATTATATTGAATAACGTGATCAGAGCTTGATGATGATATTTTTATCACAGACCCTTTTTCTGCTACATTTCGATTAGAGAATGTATTTCGCTCAACCAACGCACTTTGACCTTTTATCATCAGCCAATGGTATTCAGAGTTATTGAGTGTCGCTTCTTCTCCATCCATCGTGTTTTGCGAAAAAGTAAAGTTATCCCCTTCTGAGTAAATAACAGCACCTTCTTCGGTTTCACAAAATGCACCCGCTTTAGTATCTATATTCTTAAAGGTAAGCCCTGTTAACCCCGCGCCATCTACTCCAGCAGCTACATGCACACATACTTCACCACTAAGTACAGGAGTTTGACCTTCTACAGCGCGAAGCGTTACTGCACTGGTTAATAAAATTGCGTCCATATCAGCATAAACACCCGTGTTTAAACCAATAACATCACCGTCAGCTAAACCGCCACTTATAGCACCAAGGAGTGCTTCAGGGCTACTAACTAATTGTGTGTAAACCAATGTATCAAGTGAGTTTGTAACCTCACTCGCAAAGCCATCATTATCTGTATACGTGGCTTTTACTGACATTATTGAGCCAGCGTAATCAGAAGGCGTAAATGTTTTACTATTGCTCCCAGCTATTTCAACGCCATCAGCAGACCAAGTATAAGTAACGTTAGCCTCTTCAACGCCGTTGTTATCAGTTATCTCAGCGGTTAACTCGCCATTTGTTAAATAAGGCACTACACCCATAATGGCTACGCTACCGGCTTCGTCAACCGCAACAGCAGAAACAGCAATTGTTTCCTCTGATGTATTATCCTCGATAAACCCATTATCATCTGTATAAGCAACCTTAACACTTACCTTTTGACCTAAAAGTGATGCATCAACTGTAAAGGTGCTCTCTATTGCGCCATCTATCTCTTGTGCGTCAGCAAGCCATTGATAAGTGATATCTCCTGTCGCCCCATCGGTATCATTAATTTCTGCTGTTAAAGTATTTCCAACAGTTGGCGTGCCGCTAATTGTAACTTCGCCTTCTGAGTTTGTTCGTGCGACAACCTCTGTACCGGCTGAAGTTACAGACTCGTTAAACCCACGGCTATCTTCAAAAGATGCACTAACTGTAATAACTGTACCAAACTGTGCGTCTGTTAACGTGAGCGTTGAAAGTGCTTCATCAGCAATTTCTACGTCATCTGCAAACCATTTATAAGTTACTGTATCGCCATCAAAGCCATTGTCGTCAGCTACATTAGCAGTTAGTTGCGAACCAACTAGTGCGTCACCTGTAATAGTTAAACTTGCAGGAAATGCGATTGCGGCAACATCTGCGGTTGGTTCTGTAATATGCGATTCATTAATACCGCCATCATCTGTATAAAGCCCTTGAACTGTAATTGGTAACCCTATCTGATCGTCAGTCAATGTAAATGAAGCGCTATTTGCACCAGCAATTGCCTCACCATCTGCATACCAGTAGTAAGTCACGTCACCTGAGATTCCATCAGGGTCACTAACTTCAGCTGTTAATGTTTGTCCGCTTGTAACAGTTCCACTAAGAGCAATAGAGCCCAAGTTGTTGTCATTGTTGTTTGAGTTTGTGTCACAACCAACGATTGCTGCTGCAATAGCGCATAGCGCAAAATGTTTGAATTTCATGGTGGCTCTATTCTCCAAATTTATAGTTTTAATATTTGGCTATCTATTGTGTGTGTTACCAAATAAATCATGTGTTTATTACCAAATTCATTTAAATTGCAAATAAATTGTTAACCAACTTGGTAATATAACCACAATAAAATAAGTTTTTCCACTATCCCAACCTAATTAAATAACAATAAATAAACACCAAGTTAACCTTGGGCTTTTATTGTTGGTTAAAAATTGAATTCAATTGTGAAAAATAACGTTGAAGATACATAGCCTTATAGTAAAAACTTAGTTTTATATAGGGTTTAGAAGGTAATATTATTAAATATATGTGAAGTATTCTTATTTGAAGACAATAAGAAAAGAAGTGAGTTTGTATAAAGAGGATGATTTACAAAGAGAATTAAAATTAAGGGTAAAACAAGGGGCAATTTTCTTACCCCTTTTTTTGAGTGCTGTTTTATAACATGGCGTTATTATAAAACTCTACAGGCTCATTTGAACCCAAAGCAACAGGCACACGCTGGTGCAAGCTAGTTGGCGCAATATCTAAAATTCGCGTTCCTCTAGAGGTTGCTTTACCACCTGCGTTTTCAACTAAAAGTGCTAACGGGTTTGCTTCATAAAGCAGTCTTATTTTTCCGTTATCGTTACCACTGCGTTTATCTTGTGGATACAAAAATAACCCGCCTCGGCATAAAATACGATGAACGTCGCCTACCATCGCTGCATTCCAACGCATTGAGCTTTTTTCAAAGCTTTCACAGGTGTATAGCAATTTATCAAAATACACTTGTGTTGGTTCGTCCCAGTAACGGTAGTTAGCCATATTAACGGCAAATTCACGGCTTTGTTCTGGCACACTTAACTGCTTGTTTGTCAGTAAGTAACCGCCATGTGTTGAGTCTAACGTATAACAACGCGTAGGACCGCCAGTACTCATTACAACTAATGATGAAGGGCCGTATAACACATAGCCTGCACACACTTGATTTACACCGGGCTGACTAAATTGCTCGTCGCTGTCAAAAGGAACATCATCACGGGCTAAGTAAATAGTAAATATAGTGCCTATTTGCCCATTAACATCAATATTAGAAGAGCCATCTAACGGGTCAAAAGCAACAATAAACTTACCTTCAGGGTGGCCACCTACCGCATGATCTTCTTCCTCTGATGCAACAGATCGTACACTGCTATCATCAAGTAGGATGTCTTTAAGTAGTTGGTTTGCGATTACATCAAGCTTTTTTTGAACTTCACCTTGAACGTTTTCATTCAGAGTTGAGCCTAAAACACCGGCTAATTCACCTTGGCTTACTCGAAAAGCAATTTCTTTACTGGTCGCTAAAATTGTGCGAATAAGTAAAATAAGATCGGTATCTACACCGTCTTCTTTCAATACTGTATTTAATCTTTTCATGCGCTATACCTGTTTACACAATTTAGATCGTCAAAGCATTGCTCTAGCCTTGCAACCATACTTTGCTCTGAATGACGCAACCATACACGAGGGTCATAGTATTTCTTGTTTGGCTTATCATCCCCGTCAGGGTTACCAATTTGCCCTTGTAGGTATGCTTGCTTGTCTTTGTAGTAATCTAAAATACCTGTCCAACACGCCCACTGCGTATCGGTATCAATATTCATCTTCACTACGCCATACGTTAAAGACTCTGCAATTTTACTGTACTCAGAACCACTACCACCATGAAAAACAAAGTTAATTGAGTTGCTTGGTAGATTAAATTTTTCTGATACGTAAGCTTGTGAATCTTTTAAAATAGTTGGCGTAAGAACAACGTTACCCGGTTTATATACACCATGAACATTGCCAAAAGAGGCTGCAATTATAAAGTTAGGGCTAATACGACTTAAGCGTTCGTAAGCAAATGCAACATCTTCAGGCTGAGTATATAAAGCAGAACTATCTAGGTGTGAGTTATCAACACCGTCTTCTTCGCCACCCGTGCAACCAAGCTCAATTTCAAGCGTCATACCTATTTTTGCCATACGCGTTAAGTAACGTTCACAAATTTCGATATTCTCTTCTAAAGGCTCTTCTGACAGATCAATCATATGTGAGCTAAACAATGGTTTGCCAGTCAGTTCAAAGTGTCTTTCACCTTCATCAAGCAAACCATCAATCCAAGGTAGTAGCTTTTTAGCTGCGTGATCAGTGTGAAGCATCACTGCTACTTCATAATGTGCTGCCACTGAATGTACATATCTTGCAGCACTTACCGCCCCAAGCACAGCTGATTGTTGCTCTGGTAAAGATAAGCTTTTACCACAAAAAAATTGTGCTCCACCATTAGAAAGCTGAATAATAACGGGCGAGTTTTTCTTTTTAGCAGCTTCTAGCGTCGCATTAATAGATGTTGTGCTAACAACATTTACCGCTGGCAACGCATATTGATGTGTACGTGCATGCTCGTACACAGCACTTACTTCGTCGCCAACGATTACGCCTGGTAGTATTGTTGGGGCTAAATAATTCATTTATGAAATCCTTTCTATTTTAAAGCCTGGATACAAGAATCAGTAATTGCTTGCCAATTTTCTTGTTCAACCCATTCTTTCTTCGCTATCCAAGTACCGCCAACGGCGAATACATTATTTAAAGAAAGATAGTCCATTTTGTTACTTTCGCTAACGCCACCTGTAGGACAAAAGCTGACTGCTCTAAATACTGACGACACAGCTGACACAAAAGGAGCGCCACCGGCAAGCGATGCTGGGAATAATTTTTGCTCTTCAAAGCCATATTCAAGCGCCATTAAAATATCACCGGTGTTTGATACACCAGGAAGTACCGGCACATTACATTTAGCAAGTGCTTCAAGTAACGTAGGAGACACCGCTGGGGTTACAATAAAATCAGAACCCGCTTCAAGTGCTTGCTCCAAAATATCAGTATTGATGACTGTTCCCGCACCTACTTTTAGCTCAGGCACCTGTGCTTTAATAGCTTTTAATGCCTCTATAGATGCCTCTGTTCTTAGCACTACTTCAACTAAAGTAAGCCCAGCATTGGCCATAGCTTTCGCTATTTGAACACCTTGCTCTGGAGTATCTGCTTGAATTATAGGTAGCAGTGTTTGTCCTGCCATAAGTTCAGAAAAGCGAGTCATAACGTTGTTCCTTTATAAAAAGTAATGCGGCCGAGGTATGGCGGCCTTTAATGTTTAATTATTTTGTTATACCAATTGCATTAAATTAATGAGCTATTATAGCGACAAGAAAATAGCTCAATAACAAGGCTAAAATTATGATACATAGTTGCTCTATATAAATAATTTTTATCGTAGTTAGTGAATTATTTAATACGCTAAGGTGATCATGTTTTTAATAAAATTGGTATCAGATCTCAGCTTCAGCCATTGCTAGCTGAAATATATCTTTTGGAGCAATAGCACCTGGTTGCTGTATAACAGTCCCTGCCGCTTTTGCAGCAAGTTGTACAGCACTTGAAATTGATTTGTCAGATAAACGTGCACCTAAGTAAACACCGTTAAAGGCATCGCCTGCGGATGTCGTATCTACAACATTTGTTACCGGTATTATGGTGTGGCTTTGAAGCGTATCGCCCTCTTTTGTCACTACCGATTCAGGGCCATTTTTAACAACAATTTCTTCAATTTGGTAAGGCTTTAAATATTCAACTACTGCTTCTACGCTATGAACGTCATAAAGTGTTGTTAAATCTTCAACGCCTGGTAGGGTAATATCTGCAAACGTAAAGGCTAAATGATACTGCTCTTTTGTTTCCTCTACACTATTCCACAAACGTGCTCTGTAATTAGGATCAAAAACGATTTTAACCCCAGCATCTTTAAGCTCCTTTACCACTTTCCAAAAGTCTTCACGTGCACTTTCTTCAATTATTGCTAATGAAATCCCTGAAAAGAAAAACATATCACCTTGGCTAAGCTGCTCGAGTGCATCAGCATCTAAAAAATCAACAACCTTTTTAGCTGCAGAATCATTGCGCCAATAAATAAAGCTACGCTCACCATGCTCATCAGTTTCTATGTAGTACATACCAGGTACTTTGGTGTCGTGAGCAAATACAAGTTGCGTATTTATTTGTTCACTTTCAAAGCGTTCTAGCATTTTTTTACTTAAATTATCTTGACCTAAAGCCGTAACAACCGAAGTAGTAACCTGCGGGAAGCAACGTTTTAAATACACTGCAGAATTATAAACATCGCCTGCAAATGATTGGTGCAGTGTTGCCGCGCTCATAGCTCTAAGCTCGACCATGCATTCACCGATAAAGTAAATATTTTTCATCTTGGAAGTTACCCTATGTAGTTAACTGCTATGCACATATACAAAATATGTTGGCATAGCAGTTATTATCTAGATTATTGAGGCTTTTTAAGAGGTTCTATTTTTGGAATTAAAATCCAAACAGCTGCCATTGCAATGATGGCTAAAGAAGCACCAATTACAAATGCTGGTGTGTAGTTACCATCAGCAGTAAGAAAAGGTACTAGCGATGTAAGACCTACAGCACCAAGCTTTGCCGCCATACCAGAAAAACCTGATAATGTACCCACTGCTTTTTTACCTAACAAATCACTTGGTAGTGTTTGCACGTTACCAATTGCAGTTTGAAAACCAAATAAGATAACAGCCATAATTAGTACCGCTGTTGTTGGTCCGCCTGGATTTGCCATTGCAAGTAGCGCTGGTAACATAATTAAACAACCCAGCGTAATAGTAAGCTTACGTGTTTTGTCTGTATTCCAACCTGCTTTAAGCCTGTTTTGTGCCAATAAGCCACCAAACCAAGCACCAAACATAGCGCCAACATAAGGTACCCAACCGTATATACCAATAGATTTAACATCCATGCCGTATACTTCGTTTAGGTAAATAGGGATCCAAAAAACAAATAACCACCAAATTGGGTCAATTGCGGCAGAGGCAATGATTACACCCCAGCTTTGCTTACGAGAAAGTAACTCAGCAGTTGTAGGGTTATATTCCTCTTCGTCTTCACCAGTTACATCACCGTTGTCATCAACACGTCTTTGACCCGTTAAGATATATTCACGTTCTTCGGCAGTAAGCCAAGGATGTGAGCTAGGCGGTGCTTTAACTAAAATTAACCATGGAACTAACCAAAGGAAACCTAATGCACCAACAAAAACAAACACCATTTGCCAGCTAAAGTAGATAGTTAAATAAGCAATTAAAGGAATAGCAATAATGCCACCAATTGCGGCGCCAGAGTTAAAAATACCCTGTGCTAAAGCACGTTCTTTAGTAGGGAACCATTCTGCGTTACCTTTAGCTGCACCAGGCCAGTTACCGGCTTCTGCTACACCTAAGATTGCGCGAAAAATACTAAGACTAAGTACACCTTGTGCAAATGCATGCGCAACGGTTGCAATAGACCAAACACCTATTGATAGTACAAAACCGAAGCGTGTGCCCACCCAGTCAAATATTTTACCAAAGATTGCCTGACCAAATGCATAAGCAAATACAAACACAATAGAAATATTAGCGTATATTTGTTTGCGTTCTAGCGCTGATTCATCAGGAAATAAATCTTCAACAATGTCCGGCCAAAGCACACTAAGTGCTTGGCGGTCGATATAGTTAATAATGGTAGCTAGCGCTATTAGCGCTATAACCCACCAACGTAAGCCTTTAAGTTGCATAATTAATCCTCAAGAAAGTCTTCACGCGCTGGGCTAAAAGTATCAATCAGGATTCCGCCTGTTGGGCAGGTAGCTCCATGATCAGCAAATGGTGGGATTAAGCAGCTATCACCCGGTTTTAAGATTTTAGTTACGCCATCAATGTTAAAGTGAAACTCACCTTCAACAACATACGTTACTTGAGAATGTCTGTGAGCATGGTTATAACCAATAGCCCCTTTCTCAAACCAAATTTTAACAGCCATTAGCTCTTCGTTATAACCTAGCATTTGACGTTTTAGACCATTTCCTAAGTCTTCTATTTCGGTCTCGTTACCAAATGAAAAGTTTGCGCTTTGCTTTTGCATCCTATTTACTCCTGATTATTGTTCATCATATAAACGCCTAATCGGCCATTTAAAGTGAACTCTTTATTTTGATAATTGAATGTGTTTTTAGCTGATGTTTGTGCTTTATTAATTGCCACTAAATATGAGTTTCCTTTAATATCAAGTTCAACAAGTGTTAAATCGCCCTGCTGACTATATTCAAGCTTTGTAACTCGACTAACAGCTTCTAGGGTATATTCTTTACTTGGGTTGTACTCACCATGTGGCTCTAATACAGATATAAACTTATGTTGCTTTTGCCCCTCAACACGACGAATAAAACCGTTTTCGTTGCGTAAATTAAAGTGAGGGTCATTTGCGCCTATTTGAGTAAACAAGAAAGACTCATCACCTTTAACCAAACTCGTTTGCGTATAAAAACGACCATTTTCGTTTAGCCACGTTACTTTAGCTAAACCACTTTGAGGTTGCGCTTGAGCTTTAAGCCATAAATGTTGGTAGCCATTTTTAGTACCTAGCGCAGACAGCTGTGCTGCATTTGCTTTTAACTCAAAGCTGGTATCGATAAGCTGACCTTTATAATGCAAAGGCAGGTCAAGCTGATGCGCTTTATTTGCAGCAACATCAAATATATCAAGTGCAACTGTGCTTTGTAGTTCAGGTAAGTTAATAAGTGCAAGCGTACGCTCAAGATCTACGCCTTTATAAGCTGTGCTTATTTCGCCGCTTGAAACCGTGCCGTATTCATTTGTTTCGAAAAAGTTAAGTGTAGGGTAATTACTATTTCCTACTTCAACATTTGCATTAAAATGTGTTGTTTCGTCGACCACTACCGTATTGTGCGCAACAGTGTGTTTTGCGTAAGTTTCGTTTTCAGGTAAATAACGACCGCCGTATTTAGCTTCTACATTTAAAAAACGTGCTGCGCCATAATCAGATACAATTTCATTTCCGTGGTCGTAAAACTGCCATGTTAATTTATCAAAATGACCATGGCCCAAACCTTGTGCAGCAGGTTTAAACAGTAGCGCTTGATCGCCACCTACCTGCGTTCTCATTACAACTAAAGCACCTTGTTTACCGTCATTACCATCACCGAAGGCAACAGATTTAAACGAATAAGGTTTTGCCATGTTGTTATCAAGTGCTTGAGCTACTTTTAGCCCATCACCAGAGAGAATTATTTGGTCTTGTTGCTTAGCAATATCTAAATAACCTGCATCGTTGGTTAAGCCGTACGCTGCCGTTACACCATTTACTAACTCAATGGTATCGATGCCTTTACTTTTTATTGCATCGTTAATTGGGAAGAACAAACCGTTGTAGCTAAGTTGAATCGTCGTATCAATCGCTTTTAATAATATGCCATCGCGATATTCAAATATTTTTCTTTGTGGTTCGTTGTTTTCAATCGCTTTAGCAAACGTTACAAATGGTAATAGTGCAAAGCGTTGATAGTAAGGACCTTCGTTATAGTAACCTTGTGGTGAAAACAGCATCTCTAGCTGCTTAATAAAGCCACCCTTACCCGATTTTTCTAAATCGTATAATGATTTTTCTACCCACTCAGGTTCGCCTAATACATACCCAGCCATGCCAACACCCGCTGTTGCCCATGTTCCATGGTTATGTACTTTATTAAATGTAGACGGTTGGCCTACAGATGTGAACAACGAAACAGGACGGAGTAAGTCATTCTCGATTGTTTTAATATTATCGGCATTTAACGA
Source organism: Pseudoalteromonas sp. SR41-7 (assembly GCF_014163935.1). NCBI lineage: Bacteria > Pseudomonadati > Pseudomonadota > Gammaproteobacteria > Alteromonadales > Pseudoalteromonadaceae > Pseudoalteromonas > Pseudoalteromonas sp. SR41-7. The sequence goes on from NZ_JACJEF010000006.1 coordinate 17,610, forward strand.
GTCATGAATTAGATCATAAGCTTGTATTGTGTACACAAGCCACATTGCTTCATTTAGGCTTTGCCAAAAAAACTTACCTGGATTTTGCGAATCCATTTTACGTTTTGGATGCAGACCAAGCGTTGGGTATAATTTTGCATACTCAAGCAACATATCACGTACATAGTTTGCGTATTTATCATCTTGGCTTAATTGATAAATAATGCCCGCGTTGTACATAAGTTGATAATTTTTCTTATGGCGCTCATGTGTATAACCACCACCGCCATCTTTTGGAACTGGTACAGTGATAGGCTGTGCAATTTGTTCATCTACTTGCGCTTTTAGCGATTCAAACGCAGTAGCAAACTTTGTGCTACCGTTGCTACTAATTGCTTGGCGCATTTGCTTAACATCATCAGTAGTAATCACTAAGTTTGGGTGCGCTGCATGCGCCCCCAATGATGTAAGTAATGTAAGTGCAGCTACAGCAGCTATTTTAAAACGTGTTTGGCATTTTAATAAGTACATAGTATTTACCCTGCCTTATTTAAAACGTTGTTATTTTTTAATACTGCCGTGTGCGGGCCTTTAACTCTTAACTCTTTAACACTTGGTGCTTTAGTTGCATCAAATGTATTGCCTGAGATTTCAGTTTTAGGCTCGCCTACTGTGTGCTCTACAATAATAGGAGCAGATTTAACAAATTTATTATCTTTAATATTAGTAACCTGAACACCGTGAACATAAATGCTCGCTTGCTCTTTGTTACGCTTACCAAGGCCAACGTTATTAAGCGTGTTATTTGTCATTTCAAAATGAGGGCCAAATGTACTTTCATCAGTGCCACCACGGTAAAGCTTAACTATGCCGCCTTTTACATCATTAAATGTATTATCATTTACAATAACGTATTCCGCGTTATAAACACCTAAGTCTTCAATTTCAGTATTTAGGCGTAAAATGTCACCTGTTACTGTATTAAAGGTATTACCTGTAACAATAATTTCGTCAGCCATTGCACCTTTACCAGTGATAAAGAAATGGAATGAATGATTAATATCTAAAGCATTTAACTCTGAGTTGGTCATTACAAAGCGGTAATTATCAACCATACCCCATTTTTGCGTACGAACAATGCTGTTACCTATTGCATCTGGCGCGTTTTCACCTGAAATTGATAAACCATCTAGTTTTAAGCTGCCGCCATCATGTATTTCAAACAAGGTAGAGCGTTGAAAAGTAAGTTTAGACTTTGCGTTCTGCTTCGCTTTAATTGTCAACGTTTTATCAATTTTAACCAGTTTAGACACATCATACTGGCCAGGCGCTAGTTCTAGAACATCGCCCGACTCTGCATTATCAATAGCATCTAGTAATGCACTTACATCAGCTTTAACAGAATGTGTCTTACCAGAATCAAAATCAACTAAAGCAGGTACTTTTGCATACCAACTAACACCGGTATCTTCTTTTTTAAGTACTTTTAAATCGCGCTTTGCACCTACATTTAAACTTTTAGAGGTTGGGTAAAGTAGACCATTACTTGCTTTTTCAAGCGTGATTTTTTCTTTTTTTACACCGTACGTTAGCTCAGAAAGCACTTTTGTATCTGCAATGTTGTTACTTAATACTAACCCACTTACATCGTCGAATGTTGTAAATGGCTGTTCACCATCTTGGTTTATGATTAAGTTGTTTTTCATTACGCTATTTTTTGGGGCTGCGCTACGCTCAGCATCGCTACCTGCAGCAAGTTGAATATGACGCACATTTATAAATGTGTTGTTTTCAATCGTCGCATTTTCTACTTGGTGATAACGATTAATAGATGAATTTGGTACGCCGTTCATTACAGTAAAACCACTGCCAAAACGATAGCCTGTTAGGCCTTGTAGGTAGTTATTTCTTACAATTTGATCTTTATTGATAACGCGGATACCACCTGTGTGATCAACACCATTACCAATGAAGATATTTTCTTCTATAAGATTGCCGTTACCATGGCGCAGCGTTAATGTACCGCGCGCTTCATAAAATACGTTATTACGAAGGATGTTTTTACCTGACTTAACCGAAACAATTTCTACTTCACCATTGGTACGTTCAAAGTAATTATTTTCAACCAATGTATGCGAATCAGTTAGTGAGTAATGGCTTGTGCCAATACGCAGGGTTTCACCACCGTTAGAACCAAAAGTTGGACGGTAGCCAAAATAGTTGTTATCTATACGATGATAGTTTTCCTGGCTTGCTTTGGTGTTTAAACGAACAGCAACTGTCACACCTTTATTGCGTTTGCCAACTAAATGACTATGATCAAAGCGGTTATGTTGTCCATATAAGGCAACCCAATAATCAGACTCTCGCTTGTCTGGATTACTGTAATTATCGATTACTGTTTGAGTAACTCGTGAATTGTAGGCTAATTCATTTTTATTTTTACGAAATTCTATTACAGCTGAGCTCGGTGTGTAGCCGTCTTTAAATACTAAACCAGAAGCTTCAAGGTATTTACCTGCAAGTCTTAGATTAGATTGACCTGATAGAATTACTTTTCCGTTAGTTTCAGCGGTTAATATAATAGGAGAGTTTTTTGTACCTTGGCCTTCAAGTAAAATTTCGAAGTCAGACCAAGTACCATTTTTAAGTACTACTTTGTCGCCAGCAACTAGATTAGCTGCGATATCATTAAAAGCTTGTTTATTTTCTATAAAATAATCTTTGGCCGCTACTTGTGTGGATATGCAACCGATGAGAACTAGACTAAGCTTTATTGTATTAATCAAACGCATAGTTAACTCTTTTTCGTTGTGACTGAAAGTAGTGCTTCATCAGAATTAAAAAAAGCTGACATTGCACAAAGACTTTAGTCAATTGGTGTCATGTGTGTTAAAGCGCTTTAAGTTAAAGCTCAAAGCGCTCAATAAGGTCGAGAAGTATTACTTTTCTAACTTTTTGAAGTAATCAAAAATTTCAGGAACGTTACCTTGACCCATACCAGCGTCAAACGCTGCTTGTAGGTTAGCTGATGAACCTTCAGCGATTTTTGATTCAGTACCTAGGTCTTCTACCATTTGTAGGAAGTAGCCTAAATCTTTGTTTGCATTAGCAATCGAGAAACCAAGGTCGCTAACATTATCAACTGCATAGTTTTTACAAAATTGCATAAATGGTGAGTTAGATGGGCCAGTCGACATAATGTCGAAAAGTTGTTGACGGTCAACACCAGCAAGCTCTGCCACTGCAAATGCTTGTGACATAGCACATACTGTCGTCATGCCCATGAAGTTGTTGATAAGCTTAGTTGTATGACCTGCACCTAGCTCGCCAAGATGGAAAACGTTTTCACCTTGATCTTCAAGTACTGGTTTAACTTTATTGAATGTATCAATATCGCCTGCAGCCATAATGTTTAAAAGACCGTCTTTAGCATGTGCTGGTGTACGACCTAGTGGCGCGTCGATCATGCCTGCGCCTTTAGCTGCTAAATCAGCACCAATTTTTTTAGTAGATGATGGGATAGAAGTACCAAAATCAACTAATACTGCACCTTCTTTAATACCCGCTAGGATACCGTCTTCTGCGTAAACAATTTTTTCTACAACGGCAGACGTTGTAAGACAAAACATAACAATATCTGAACCTTCAGCTAGCTCTTTTGCAGTGCTTGCTGTTTTTGCGCCTCTAGCAACACATGCTGCAACCGCATCTTTGCTAAGGTCCATAACAATTAGCTCATAGCCTTTGTTTTGTAAATTTTCGGCCATGTTGCCGCCCATTAAGCCTAAGCCGATGAAACCGATGACTGGTTTTGACATGAATAACTCCTAAATATGTGGCGCATACTTTTATAAGAACAAGTAAAATTTACTCTATAAATACGCTGTGTCTTTTGTTTCAATTTGTAGAGTAACTTTAAGCTTGAGTTATTTATAAATTAACCTGTGCAAAACGTAACTCTGATTAATTACCAATACATTGTACTCACTCAAACCAAGCAACTTACCAATTGGTATGCAAAAACTGTATTACCATACGACTTTTTTGTCAACCAATAAGTTAACCAAGCAAACGCCACATTTTTAAAAATTACACAAAAATTAATTTAATATCCTATTAAAACAAATAGTTATATATCAACAGCACAATTAAGCAAAGGTTAACTTTTGTTGAACAATCAGTAACTTTTTTTATACTAATAGGTTGACCAATAATTGAGTACTGGTTATTTAAACATCCAAAATTTAATAAAATGATTCATTAATTGGTAATTTATAAAGGTCGAACTCAAACTGTTTTAAGCCCACTCTCATATTAAGGTTGTGATTTATATGTAATGCCTACATATATGGCTAATACATATAACCCCCCTAAAACGCGCTTGATAATAGCGCTTAGTTAAAAATACTCTTAACTTTGAATAAATAACTAAAGGAACTAAAAATGCGTTTATTACATACTATGCTTCGTGTAGCGGATTTGGATAAATCAATTGCTTTTTATACTGAAATATTAGGTATGAAAGAATTACGCAGGGCTGATAACAGTGAATACAGATACACTCTTGCCTTTGTTGGATATGGCGACGAAGCAGATAACACAGTATTAGAGCTAACTTATAACTGGGACGAGGATAGCTACGACCTAGGTAATGGATATGGTCATATTGCTATTGAGTTTGATGATATTTACAAAGCATGTGCAGATATTAAAGCTGCTGGTGGCAATGTAAGCCGTGAACCAGGGCCTGTAAAAGGCGGTACTACTGAAATTGCTTTTGTAAAAGACCCAGATGGCTATGCAATTGAGTTAATTCAGAAAAAGAAGACATGAGTAAATTTTAAATTACTTAACAACTAATTCAAGTTATAACAATTTGCTTAATGCCAATCTGCTTATATATGGGGTCTATTTAACGTTAAAAAATTACGCTAGAACTAGGCAAAATTTTTGTATCTAGTTGTTCTAAATAAAAAATTTTTATCGACGTAATAGTGCAATTTAATTCGTTAAATTGATCAAAGATTTATGCTGGTTGGTATAACTATGGGGAGGTTTAATTTTATATATAGTTCAAATGGTTATGCAGATTGGTATTAAATAAAAGGTGCTTTGCAGCACCTTTTTTTAACGCAACTGACTATCTTTACTACCACGCCTATTAAACGATTTAGCGCTGACACCATTGCCTTCTATTTCAGCTTGGCATGCAACACAGTAGCGAACTCCTGGTAGCGCGAGCCTTCGTGCTTGTGGGATTTTTTCATCGCACTCGTCACATAGCTCAGCACTTGCACCAGATATTAAATTGCTTCTTGCATACTGTACGGCGTCGTTAACACTTGCATCAATTTGATCTTGAATTGCACCGTCTCGTGCCCATCCACTTGCCATAAATCCTCCTAATAAAGTTGGATGTTTAAATCTATGCTACCAAATTGAATCTTTATAAGTACTGAATAATAAAGCTAGGAATGGGGTGTTATTTGAAGGCTTCAACTATAAAACTATATTTTATATCTAAAGAAAGACGCTGTAGTTGCTCCCTGTAATCTACTTTCAAAAAGATCAACACTCTAAAATCAGGCAAAAAAAAGCAGCTAAAAAAGCTGCTTTGTAATTCTAATTATTTATTTAAATATTAAAGGCTGTAATCAACAACCTTCATGCCTAATTTTTCAAGCTCAGGGCGAAGTGTTTTAGCATCACCCACTACTAAATAAATCATATCTTTAGTGTTTAAGTGTTTTTTAGCTAAGGCGTTAACTTCTTCTTTGCTAATATTGCTAACAATCTCATTTCTTTCTTTTACAAAGCTAGGTTTTAAATCGAACTCTAATATTTGTGCTAAAAAGCCAAGTTTTGCATTAGGCGTTTCGTATTTAAGCGCATCTTTTTGATTGATAGCTTTACGCATAAACATAAGCTCTTCATCCGTGACACCGTTTTGAGCATAGTTATTAAGCTCATTAGTAAACTCTGTAATAGACGCTGCAGTAGAGTCGGCTCTCACCGCTGCAGAAGCTGTAAAGCCACCAGATGTTTTATCACCCCAAAAACGAGAGCGAGCACCGTAAGTGTAGCCTTTATCTTCTCGTAAATTTAGATTGATACGGCTGTTAAACGTGCCACCAAATGCAAAGTTCATTAAGTTAGCTTTAAAAAACTCACCTGTAATATCTTCAACCATACCGCGTTTACCAATACGAATTTCTGATTGAGGGGCATCTGGTTTATCTACAAGATAAATGACATTAGTTTCTACTTTAGGTTCACTGAAATCAACCGCTACTGGGCTCGATTTACCTTGCCAGTTTGCAAGTGTAGCTTTAACCTTTGGCTCAATTGTTGACTCTTTTAAATCAGAAACAATAATGACTTGCGCGCCCTGTGGTTTAAAGTTTGCGTTATAAAAAGCTTTAACGTCATCTAATGTAATAGCCTCAATACTATTAAGCGTTCCAGTACTTGGAAGTGCAGCTATATTGTCGCCATATAGTAATTTGCTGTATGTATTAGATGCTAAATACCCTGCATCCTTCATTGAATGTTGAATATTTTGAATGATTTGCTTTTTATTACGCTCAAAGTCATCGGCATTAAATGCTGGTTTAAATAATTTCTCTTCAACAAGCTTTAGCGTTGCATCTACATTTTTGGTTAAGCTAGAAACATACACATTTGTATGTGTTTTATCTGAGTAGATACTTACCTGGCTACCCAGTTTTTCAAGCGCGTTACTCATTTGCTCTGTAGTGTAGTTTTGCGTTGACTCGCTCATTAACGATGCAGTCATTGACGATAAACCCACTTTACTAGCTTGCTCATTATACAAGCCACCCGGAACTTTAATAAAAATAGCGGTGGTTGGCGTTTCTGTACTTTGCGTACCTAATATTTTAATACCGTTTTCGGTCTTAGTTTGCCAAAGAGAAGGAACATCAACAGCAGGATTTGCGCCGGCTACAGGGTGAATACTTCGATCAAATGTATCAACAGCTCTTCGTGCTACTAAATCATCAGCTGAAGTTGTAGATGGACCTCCAAAATCATGCGCTTTAGGCGTAAAGTTATCTGGGGCAGCTATAAGTTGAGTTTGACCTTCTGGCACAACACTCATAATAACGGCAGATTTACCTTTGATATATTGATTAAAAACACGCATAACATCAGCTTTTGTAACTTTGTTATAACGTGCAATCTCATCTTTAGCTGAGTTTGGGTTACCTGTAAACGTTTCAGATGCGGCTAGTTGAGAGACTTTTCCTGATACGCTTTGCAGACCAAAAATTGCACCTGACTCTATTTTAGCTTTTACTTTATCTAAATCATCTTGTGTAACGCCACGCTCTTCAAATTCAACAAATGAATCACGAATGATTTTTTCCATATCAGCTAACGTTTTCCCTGCTGTAGGATTTGGTAAAGCATAAAGACTAATTGAACACGCTAACTCTTGGCATGGATGATTTGCACTTGCTTGAACAGCAAGTTGAGTTTTAACTAGGTTTTTGTATAGTAGTGAATTATTACCTCCACCTAATATTTCAGCAAGTATATCAAGAGGTGCTTCATCTTCAGAGCGAGCATAAGTCGTTGGGAAACTCATACTTAATAAAGGTAAGTGAACCTTATCTTCCATTGAAATATATCTATCAGCATCTAGTATTACAGCTGTTTTTTCAACTTTAGGTATTTCAGGACCTTTTGGGATTGGTGCAAAGTATTTAGTAACTAATGGCAGTATTTCATTAGCGTTGATGTCACCACCAATGGTAAGCGTTGCATTATTTGGTCCGTACCATTTTAAAAAGAATGCTTTTAAATCATTTACATTTACGCGATTTAAATCGTCCATAAAACCAATTACAGGCCATGAATATGGATGGCCGTCTGGATACATCGCTTGAGCAACACGTTCACCTAAACGACCATAAGGGCGATTATCAACACGTTGGCCGCGCTCATTTTTTACTGTTTCGCGTTGTACTTCAAATTTTTCTTGGGTTACAGCATCGAGTAAAAAGCCCATTCGGTCAGCTTCTAGCCACAACATCTTTTCTAATTGATTTACAGGTACTGTTTCAAAATAATTTGTTCTATCAGAGTTAGTAGTACCATTTAAAGTACCGCCTGCTTCAGATATTATTTTAAAATGTTCCTCATCAGCAACATTCTCTGATCCTTGAAACATCATATGCTCAAAAAAGTGAGCAAAGCCTGACTTACCCAACTCTTCGCGAGCAGAACCAACGTGGTATGTTACATCAACGTGTACTAAGGGATCTGAATGATCCTCATGCACAATTACAGTTAAACCGTTATCTAGTTTATATTTTTTATACGGTATGTTGATTTCACCTGCATTAGATTTCACTGATTCAATAAGTGTAACGCCAGGAATTGATGTTTCTGTAACAATATTTTTATCAACAGCTTGAGTTGAGCTATTACATGCAGCCAACCCTGATGCAAGTAAAACAGCAAGTGCAATTTTTGTGAGTTTCATTTTTTAGTCCATATTTAAATTAACTCAATGAGTTTAAAGACTAATTAAAAGTACAACAAGGAATATGGAGCGATTATGGGTTTGGTTTTGTAACAAAGTGTAAATAGATTGATATAAAAATGAAGTATAAAATGAGGGTATTAATTTGTGGTTTTATTCTAATAACACTGCACTTTCTTATCTAAGTAGTAAATGACATATCTAAGAGATTGGTACTCTTGATAACGTCGTGCATAGAGAGTGCGGTGTCACACTACTTTACACAATACTTAAAATAAGTAAGTGGCGTCCCCAAGGGGATTCGAACCCCTGTTACCGCCGTGAAAGGGCGGTGTCC